>JAUQPS010000106.1 GCA_030550205.1 bacterium | reverse complement strand
ATATTCAGATAGTTTAATTAGAAATTATTATATATGGTGGGTTCCAAGTCTTGGACTTGTTAAAGATTCAATATATGCTTATGTTCAATTTAATGGTCCATTTGGTACAAGGATTATTACGAAATCTTGGGAAGTTTCAGAACTAAGCTCTTATACTACCACTATTGCTGAAAGGAATAATAAAACTTTATTTATTAAGGGAGTTTTAAAAATTGAAGAAAATAGCAGAATTTATAATATATCTGGAAAACTTATTTTTGAAGGAAGAGGTGGTTTGAAATTAGATAAGGGAATTTACTTTATGAAAACAAGGAGTTCTCTTGTTAAAGTAATTGTTTTTTAGGGGCGATTGCCCCTGCTTTAAAATTTACGGCATTTCAAATGGCAAAAAATATAAGAGAGAAGTATAAATTGATGGATGAGACAGCGTTTTTTAGAACATTAAGAAGAATGGCTCTTGAAATTATTGAAAATTCATATGATTTAGATTATATTATTTTAGCAGGTATTAGAACAAGGGGTGTTTATTTAGCAAATTATTTAAAAAATGAAATTGAAAAAGAGATTAAAACAAATGTTATTGTAGGTGAAGTTGATATTTCATTTTATAGGGATGATTTATCATTACTTGGAGAAGCACCAATTGTAAAAGGAACAAAATTAAATACAGAAATTGATAATAAAGTTATATTTCTTGTAGATGATGTTTTATATACTGGTAGAACAGTAAGAGCTGCTATTGATGCAATACTTGATTTTGGAAGACCAAAAGCTATAAAGCTTGTAGTTTTAATAGATAGGGGTTGGAGAGAACTTCCAATTTATGCAGATATTGTAGGGAAAAAGATAACTACTACTTTAAATGAGATTGTAGAGGTAAAAGTTAAGGAGATAGATGGAGAAAATGCGGTTTATATAGCGGAGAAAATATGATAAGGAAGTTAAATTTTTCTGATTTGGATATAAAGTTGAGTATAAATGAACAAAGAAATTTAAAGAATATTCAAAGAAGAGCTTATGAATCACTTGAATTTGGCTTAAGTGTGAAAGATAGTTATTATAATATATTTATATCTGCTCCTAATTGGCTTGAAATTGAAGAGCAAGTTTTAAAAATTGTTGAAGAATTTGCAAAAAATGAAGAAGCACCAAATGATTGGTTTTATGTTCATAACTTTAAAAATCCTTCAAATCCAATAGCAATTTCTCTTGAAAGTGAGAAAGGTGATGAATTTTTATCTGATATTGATAAGCTTATAAGAAATATAAAGAATGTTTTAAAGGATTTGTTTGAGGGTGAAAGTTTAAATAAACAAAAAGAAGAAATTGTAAGTCAATATAATAGGAAAAAGGAAGATTTATTGAATGAATTAAACAAAAAAGCGCAAGAGCTTGGTTTTATTATACAACCTGTTCAACCTAATGTTTTTAATATAATTCCCATTTTAGCAGGGGAACCCCTTACTCCCCAAAAGTATAATGCGTTATCAGATGAAATGAAAGCTTATATAGATAGTAAAAGAAGACAACTTGAAGAATTTATGACAAATACATTAAGAGAAGTTAATAAGCTCGATAGAGAATTAAGAGAAAAAATTGAAGAAGTTGAAAGAAGTGCTGTAAAAGATGCAATTAAAATATATTTTTTAGAGCTTGAACAAAAATATGAAAATTATGAAAAAATCACAAATTTCTTAAAGGATATGGAAGAAGATATTTCAAATAACTTTCAGATATTCTTAATGCCTGAAAATCAATTGCCACCAGGTCCATTAAATCCATTTAGAAAATATAAAGTTAATCGCATTGTAGATAATAAAAAACTTCAAGGAGCACCTGTAATATATGAAAGGAATCCCACTTATTATAATCTTATTGGAAGGATTGAAAAAGAAGCGTTTATGGGAGCATTTATGTCAGATGTTTCAAATATAATTGCAGGTTCATTACACCTTGCAAATGGTGGATATATTATTATAAATGCTTATGAGCTTCTTAAAGACCCTTTTGCTTATGATGTTTTAAAAAGGGTTGTTAAAAATAGTGAAATTGTAATTGAAGATATTGGAGAAAGATTTAGTTTATTTTCTACAAAAAGTTTAAGACCAGAACCAATTCCATTTAATGCCAAAATTATATTAATTGGTGATAGCTTTTTATATTATTTGCTTCAATTATATGATATTGATTTTAGAAAATACTTTAATGTGCTTGTGGATTTTGAAACAGAAATAGAACAAAATGAAGGTGTTGGATTTATTATAGATTATATAGATAGCTTTATTAAAGAGAAGAATTTATTAGAATTTTCTCAAATTGCAAAATTGGAAGTAATAAAGCATTTGCTTAGATTTTCAGAAGATAGGAAAAAACTGCCATTAAATACAAAGTTAATTAAAGAAATTCTCATAGAAGCAGACTATATTGCAAGAAAAAATAACTTGAAAGTTGTTGATGAAACAATAGTAAAACAAGCTATTAAAAATAAAGCATTTAGGCATTCAAGGATTGAAGAAAAATTAAGAGAGCTTATTAAAAGAGGAATTTTAATTTTTGATTTTGAAGGTGAGAAAGTTGGAGTTGTAAATGGACTTTCAGTTATTATGATGCCTGAATATAGTTTTGGTATTCCAAGTAGAATAACAGCAAGTGTTGGTCTTGGAAAGGCTGGAATTATAGATATTGAAAAGGAGACAGGACTTGGAGGTAAAATTCATACAAAAGCGGTTTTAATAATAGGTGGATATATAATTGAGAAATATGGAAGGGAAGTTCCAATTAGCTTACATGCAAGATTAACATTTGAACAAAATTATTCTGGTGTTGAGGGAGATAGTGCTTCTTGTGCAGAATTACTTGCTATTTTATCTGCTATTTCAGAAGTTCCAATAAAGCAAAATATTGCTATTACTGGTTCTTTAAATCAAAAAGGTGAAGTTCAACCAGTTGGAGGAATTCCTGAAAAAATTGAGGGTTTCTATTATAGTCTTAAAATTATGGGACTTTTAGATGGAAAATGTGGTGTTATCGTTCCAAATAGAAATATGGACAATATTATATTAAATGATGAAGTTTTAGATGCCATGAAAGAAGGTAAATTTAATATATGGGTGGTAGATAATTTTGATGATGTTATTGAGATTGCAACAGGTTTGAAATCAGATGAATTTCACAATAGAGTTTTAGAAAAGCTCAAGGAGTTCAATAAAAAACTAAAGGACACCAATAGTGATTGAGGTCTTAAGTTTAATTATCATAGGTATTTTTGCAGGTATTTTTAGTGGGCTTTTTGGAATTGGTGGAGGTGTGATTATTGTGCTTGGTCTTACATTGATGGGTTTATCACAGCATAAAGCACAGGGAATTTCGCTTGGGGCTTTCCTTATTCCTATTGGGATTCTCATAAGCTTTTATGAATATTATAGGAATGGAAATGCAGATATAAAAGCTTCCATTATAATAGCCTTTGGACTTATAATTGGCTCTTATATTGGGGCTTTTATTGCTAATAAGCTTTCTTCCATATGGCTTTCTAGGCTTTTCGGAATTTTTTTGCTTGTTATGGCAATTAGAATGATCTTTAAAAACTAAAAGGAGGTTCAAGCATGGGCAAGGTTGCAATGTTCATAGATGTTCAGAATGTTCATATAACCTTTGAAAAGATGGGTCAAGAGGTTAGATATGATGTGCTTCTGAAAGCTGTTGAAGATCAGTATAAAAGAAGAAACAAAGAGCTTGTAAAGGCGGTTGCTTTTATTCCAATGTTTCAGGATGATGAAAGAAGAGAAAGACTCATAAATGCTCTATCATTTATGGGGTATAGGGTTGTAGCAAAACCTGCCAAAAAACTTGCAGATGGTTCTGTAAAGGTTAGTATGGATATGGATATGGCTCTTGAAATTCTTTCAACTGCGGAGTATGTTGATGAGGTTGTGCTTATAACTGGGGATAGTGATTTTGTGCCAATTGTAGATTATTTATCTAGGAAGGGTAAGAGAGTTAGAGTAATTGGAA
Source organism: bacterium (assembly GCA_030550205.1). Lineage (GTDB taxonomy): Bacteria > Hydrothermota > Hydrothermia > LBFQ01 > DSFT01 > DSFT01. The sequence goes on along the minus strand of JAUQPS010000106.1, from coordinate 1,596 downwards.
CAAGAAAGGGAGCTGTTGGAATTGAGCTTATCAGAGCATGTGATGAATATAATAATATGGAAGAGATAGAGGGTGTTTTGATGCCATTTAGATATTCAGAGGGCTCAGATAGTGAAGAAAGTTAATTGGGGGATTTCTCCCCCCAAATATGAAAGATATTTTCAATTTAGATTATTATGATTATCCATTTGATGAGCGTTTAATAGCCCAAGAGCCTTTAAAAGAAAGGGATTTAGCAAAACTTTTAGTAATTCATAAATCAGACTTTAAAATAGAGCATACTATATTTAGAGAAATTGTAAATTATTTAAATGAAGGGGATTGTTTGGTTTTGAATGATAGTAAGGTTATAAAGGCAAGGTTAATTGGGAATTTAGATGGACAAGAAGTTGAGATATTTTTTACAAGAGCTATTAGTAATGATGAATTTGAGGGTATTGGAAAACCACTTAAAAAATTTAAAAAAGGTAAAGTTATAAAAGTTGGAGAATATGAGATATTGATTAAGGAGGTTTTAAGAGGAAAAAGGATATATTATGCAAAGAACTTTATGGAAATTTTTAATAAATATGGTCAAGTTCCGCTTCCCCATTACATAAAAAGAGAACCTACAAAAGAGGATGAAATTTATTATCAAACAGTTTATGCTAAAAAGGAAGGTTCAGTTGCAGCACCAACAGCAGGATTACATTTTACACAAGAGCTTTTAGAAAAAATTAAAAATAAAGGTGTAAAAGTTTGTTATATTACACTTCATGTAGGTATTGGAACATTTAAACCAATTTTAGAGAAAGATATTAGAAAGCATCAAATGGATTATGAATATTATGAGATACCTGATGAAACGGTGGAAATTATAAAGAATTCAAAAAGAATTATAGCGGTAGGAACAACAACAACAAGAACCTTAGAATTTTGGAATTTTGATGAAAATCCAAGAAAAGGTTGGACAAATTTATTTATATATCCAGGTTATAAATTTAAAGTAATAAATGGATTAATTACAAACTTCCATTTACCAAAATCAACACCACTATTATTAGTTAGTGCATTTGTTGGAGATTTTGAGAAATTAAAACATGCTTATATTATTGCTCAAAAAATGAATTATAGGTTTTATTCATATGGCGATGCAATGTTGATTATTTAATAAAACTTGACCATTACCCCCCTTATACTTTAAAATTTTGGCACTGTGATTTGGGATATTTGGATAAGAAAGATTAATAGAAGTAAGTTGAATATGTTTATTATTTCAAAGAAGATATTTGATTATAGAGGGGGGGGGGGGTTAGAGTTGTATGGTTTTTTAATCAATAGGGCTCATCCCAAACTCAAAAACCAAAATCAGGAAGGAGGTGAGATTATGAAAATTTTAAACAAAATATATCCCTTGTTTGTTTTTTGGTTGGGGTTGTTTTCAATATCAAATGCTAAAAATCCAAATACGATATCTCCAACATCTCCATTTTTCAATAAAATAATAAAAGAGGAAATAAATTTCAACAAACCCCAAGAACCTATAAAAGTAAGTGCGCTTACATTTAATAGGGTTTTTATATGTGCTCCAAGGAATAATTCTGTTTAGATTGTGAC
>JAUQPS010000105.1 GCA_030550205.1 bacterium | reverse complement strand
ATAAAGGATGTATATCCAGGGATAGATTGGATATTTAGGTATGATGATAATGGTAATTTTCATCATGAGTTTGAGTTAAAAAATCCCCAGTTGATATCCCAAATAAAGCTGAAAGTAAAATATGCTGATATAGAGTTAGCAGATAATGGAAAGTCAATGATTTTATCAACGCCGATTGGAAAGATAAAGGATGGAAGTTTAATAGGGTATCAAGGGGATGATATGGTTGATGTGAGTTATAGACTGACAAATAACAACTTATTAACCTTTGATATTTCTAACTATGATAAGAATAAATCTTTATTGATTGACCCTTATGTTTTAATATGGAGCACTTATTATGGAGGGAGTGGTAGTGAAGAAGGTCAAGCCATCACAACAGATGGTAATGGTAATGTGTTTGTAACTGGAACTACTTTTTCAACTGATTTTCCAATTCAGTCAAATGGAAGTGCTTATTTTCAAGGAAGTAATGCTGGTGGTTTTGATGCTTTTATTTTAAAGTTCAACAATAACGGAGTAAGACAATGGGCCACATATTATGGAGGAAGTGGTTATGACTGTTATTATGAAGATTGTATTATTACAACAGATATTTATAACAATATTTTCGTAACAGGGCAAACGCGCTCAACTGACTTGCCAACCTATAATCCTGGTGGAAATGCCTATTATCAAGGAAATTTTGCTGGTGGCTGGTCTGATATCTTCATTTTGAAGTTTGACAGCTTAGGTATAAGACAATGGGCTACTTATTATGGAGGAAGTGGTAGAGATAATCGCTCTTATATTACAACAGATGAACAAGGAAATGTATTTATCGCGGGTGTAACTTATTCGACTGATATTCCAACTCTTGACCCTCAAAACGGTGCTTATTTTGATGGAAATTGCGGAACTGATGGAAATTGTAACCAGGATACAACAGGCTTTTATGCTGATATTTTCATCCTGAAATTTGATAATAGTGGGAAAATGCTATGGGCTACCTATTATGGTGGAAGTGACGATGACTATGTCCGTTCTATAGCGAAAGTAAATAGTAATATCTTTATTGGTGGAGGAACAAATTCTACCGATTTTCCAACCCAACCAAGTGGTGGTGCTTATTATCAAGGAAGTTATGCAGATAGCATGGATGCTTTCATTTTAAAGTTTAACAATTTAGGTCAAAGGTTATGGGCTACTTATTATGGTGGCACAAGTTATGATGAGGTAATGTCTATTACATCAGATGCACAGGGTAACCTTTTCCTTACAGGTTGGACAAATTCAAACAATTTCCCACTTCAAAATCCTGGTGGTGGTGCTTATTATCAGGGGAGCAAAGCTGGCGGTGTTGATGCTTTTATCTTAAAATTCAATAGTTCGGGTGGAAGAGAGTGGGCTACTTACTACGGAGGAAATAGTGCAGATGCCTCTACCTCTATTGCATCAGATATCCAAGGCAATATCTTCGTACTTGGGTACACCATTTCCTCTAACCTTCCAACTTTTAACCCTCAAGATGGTTCCTATTTTCAAGGAAACATTGCTGGTAATAATGATGCTTTTATTTTAAAATTTGGCAATTCAGGAGTAAGATTATGGGCTACGTACTATGGAGGAAGTAATTATGACGGAGGTTTTTCCATTATAACTACTAACTATGATATATTTCTAATAGGTTCTACAACTTCAACCGACTTTCCGATCCAATCAGATGGAAACGATTACTTTCAATCTAATAATGCTGGTAGTGGTGATGCTTTTATATCTAAGTTTTTCTTCTCTCTCAGTACCTCAGAAAAGAAACCTATTTATTATTATCACAAAGATTATATTTCTCTTAATCTCAATCAAACATCTACCCCTATTTTAGTTAAAATATATTCCTTTGATGGTAAGCTAATTTATTCAAATGTTTTCAAAACTAACAACATACAAATTAGTCTTAAAAATTTAAAATCCGGAATATATATCTTAAAAGCATATAGTAAAAATAACAAACAATTAACTTATAAATTCATTAAATCCTAAGGGGCTTTTGCCCCTACTTTAAAATTTTGAAGAATTGGATTTTAAAAAATTCCAGGTATATAATTTTTTAAGAGAAAAAATTAGTAAAGAGGAAATTGCCCAAAAATTTAATGTTCCTACTTGGTTTATTGAAAATGTTGAAAAATATGGTTATATTGATAAATTGGATGAGGATTTTGAAAAATTTTATAATTTTATAGATAATACTTTAAATTTCAATCCAAAGGAAATTTCAATCAGAACAGGTATCTCTGAAAATAAAGTAAGAAGATTTTTAAATATGATAAAAAATATGTCATTTTATACAAGAGAAGAAATTGAAATTATAAATCAACTTTCAAATGAAAATAGAATAGATGAATTAACTCAAATTTTTAACAACTACATAAAAGATAGTTCCATAGAAAATCTCAAACCTTTTACAAAAATCCCTTTGGAAAATGTTAAAAATTGGGTATTACCTTCAAAACTAATAATAGATTTTTATTTTAATCCAAGTTATGAAACATTTAAAAATTTTGAACTATATGGTAAAAAACGAAAGGAAGAAGGAAAATTTCTAACTTATTATTTCATTTTGCTTTATAAAACTATTGCTATAAATAATTTCTCTTCAAAAGTTGAAGATTTTCAAGAAGTTAAAGATATTTACTATGAAATTTATGAAAAAATAAAACCCATCTGTCCCAAAATTATATTATTTGAATTAAATAGGCAAGCTTATATTAGCTCTTTAAGAATAGCAGATAAAAAACTACTTAATAAAACATTATCTGAAATGCGAAAATTATTAAAATTAGTAAATGAAGAGTTTAAACCATATTTAAAAATCTCTTTATTTTACTTATATGCTCAATATGGAAACTTTAAAAAAGCAGGTCAATTTTTAGAAAATTTAGATGAAAATTTGGAATTTGTTAAAGAAGCTAAAATTATTTTAAAATTTAATAATTGCGAATATAAGGAAATTATAAAAACAGATTTAAAATTTTCTTCAAAATTAAGTAATTTAAATTATCAGTTTTTAAAAGCTTTTTCATATCTGATGCTTGGTAATTTTAATCAAGCAATTGAAATCATAGTAAATATGGAAAGAGTAGAAAATGTTAAGGAAATACCTATATTTTTCGCAAAATTATATGCATTTTTATCAATATACTATAAGATGCTTAATGAAGAGGAAAAATCAAAAGAAGCATTAAGTTTTGTAATGAATTATCAATCTTTAAATGACCTTGCAATCACCAAAGCTATATATTATAAGGATTCATCTTATTTAAATGGATTAACGATTCAACAACTTATATTAAAGTATTACTTAGAAGGAAGGATTAATAAAGCTATTGAATTATCAAAAAATAATAACAACAAACACTTTTTGAAAGTTTGCGCAATTTTATTACCTAAAAGTATTAAAAAAATTAAAAAATATCCAGAACTTTCTGACATTTTAGATTATGCTAAAAAACCTATTATTAAACTTTTCATTTTAAGAGAGGAACCTATCCTGGTTATTGAAAATAAAACTTATTATTTAAATCCAAATGAAGTTTTTGCTTCCATAGTTAAAATCATAAGAAAAAAACATGCCCCCACTTATCTTTTTAATAAGAATACTCTAAAATATCTAAGAAAACTTTTTAAGGGTTTATTAACAATCAGAAAAAATGAAATTATGATAAATGCAAAAATTTACTTTGACTTTGATGAATTTTTAACACTTTATAAAACTATTGAAACAACAAGAAATAAAGATGAATTAAAATCCACCCTTAATAAAATTGAAAAGCTATATAATGGCTTACCATTCTCAAATAAAGGTTTTATAAAAAATCAATATATTATTGAATTGAGGGAAGAAATAGAAAATTACCTTAGAAAGGTAAAAACTATTTCCGGCTGGATGTAAAATTAAAAATCCCTTTTCAAAAACCTCATATTTATGTCATTTTAAAAACTTGAATTTTTCCTTTAATATAAATTAAACTTTCAGGCAAAAGGAGGTGCAAGATGATGTGGCTAACCCTGATAGCCCAAATCCAGGTGATAGACACGGTAGTAACCGTGTCCATAGACAGCGGTGCCCTCGTTCCCCCAGTATACTCTGTATGGATAAAGATAAAAAATAACTATAACTATCCTGTCACTCTCCAAGCACACCCTCAATATATTCCATATGGCGAATACATTGGTGATACAATGACCAGTGGTAATCTCAACTCAATAGTTCCAGGTTGTATGACAATACCCGCAAATTATATTATCAAAAATCAGAATTTTGACAGGATAAGTGTATGTACGCATGGATTTATTGTTTTTCTAAGGCAAACAGACCAGGCTCCATTAAATATACCCTATGGTTTTGATAGTTATAACTACTACTTAAACTTTCTTGATGATTCAACTGATCAACTAGATACTACGCAAATATTGGTTACAGCCAATAAAATTATAGTGAGTGGTTTTAGATTGAATGCGGATACTGCCTACAAATCAAGGGCAATTATAGATTTTAAGGGCAACTTCATAAATAAGATTGCTGTTGAAGTAGATAAAGCGGATACTGGGCTTATAACAATCATACATATGTTCGGACATAAATTATCTAAGATAGATCAAGAACAAAAATACTGGGATGACGCAATACTCCTATGTCAACTTTTTAACTATGAACAAGCTTGTCAATACACTGTATATACCCTTACAGAAGCAATAGAAATAGATACTAATATTACAAATACTATCCCAGCGGGTGGAATTGATAGTATGCTTGTTCAAATAAATTTCTTAAAACTTAAACAAGAACAACCATCCAGAACATTCCGCTCTTACTATGCAGGTGGATTTTACCTCTATAGAACTGATGACCCTAATAATCCAGTAGGTCAATTTAAGGTAATTGTTACAAATGATGGTGGATATAATGTTTCTACTTCTGAAAGCAAAAAGAATATATCAAAAGTTCCCTTTGTATATAAAAATGGTAAAATTGTTTTAATTGAAAAAGGCCAATATAGGATATATAGTATAGATGGAAAAATTGTAGGAGTCATAAATTCAAATGGAAACTTTACACTTAAACATTTAAAGCCAGGTGTTTATATTATTAAATATAATAATCAATCATATAGTACAATTGTAAGGTAAATAATAGGGGGCATTTGCCCCCTCACTTTAAAATTTCAATCAAATGAAGTTTGATGAAATATCTTCGGGTTTTATTGTTTTTTACATAGAAAATAATAAAATTTACTATTTATTATTAAAGCATAAAACTTATTGGGGATTTGCAAAAGGGAAAATTGAAGAAAATGAAGATGAATTGAATAGTGCTATTAGGGAGTTATATGAAGAAACTTCAATTAAAGATATTGAGATTTATAAAGATTTTCGGAAAGAGATTTATTATAACTATTACTTAGAAAATAGGCTTATTAGAAAGAAATTGATTTTGTTTTTAGCAAGAGCAAAGAGCAAAAAATTTTGTATAAGTGATGAGCACTCAGCGGGTGGATGGTTTGAATTTAAAGATGCTTTAAACCTTGTAAGATATGAAAACAATAAAAGGGTTCTTATTGAAGCAAATGAGTATATTATAAATGTGATATTAAA
>JAUQPS010000104.1 GCA_030550205.1 bacterium | reverse complement strand
TGATGGCTTTTGGTATACTTTTGACTGCTTTATTTAAAGAACCTCAAACAGCCAATAATGTAGGTAATTTATTGGTAAACGTTATGATGTTTTTCTCTGGAGTTTACTTTCCTTTAGATTTTCTTCCCCCATATCTTAGAAAATTTGGACAGATTTTGCCTCTTTATTATGTAGCTAAATCTCTAAGAATGTCGGTGGGCGTAGAGGAAGAATACCCAAGCTTTATAATCTCAATGTCTATTTTAATGATTTCAGTATTTATTTTCTTAGTAGCTATATTCGGTAGAAATATCCTTGAGATGGAAGAAAAATAATTCATCTAAAAATTTTTAAAAAGGGAGGAACACTGAATGTTTAGCATTCCTCCCTTTCAATTATGCACTTCTAAATAGTTTAGTTAATACAAATTCTCTATGTCCTAAAACTTCTGCACATGTTAATCTTCCAGATATAACTTTTAATAAGTAATTCCATAATTTTTCAGCTGCCTCTTCTAAGCTCTCCTCTAAGGTTAATATTTTACTAACATCTACATCAATGTGTTCTCTCATAGTGTTAACAGTTATAGGATTACCAGATATTTTTATTACAGGAACTATTATATTTCCTACTGTATTTCCTTGACCTGTAGGAAATAAATGAACAACTGCTCCACCTGCAGCAAAAAGAGTTATTGCTTCCGCAGCTGCAGAGGATGTATTCATAAAGTATAACCCTTTATTTGGAGGAAAATCAGCATAATCCAATACTCCATCTATATTTGCTTTTCCTATTTTTTGTATATTTCCCAATGCTTTTTCTTCAATAGTACTTAATCCTCCTTTTATATTTCCTTCTGTAGGTTGTGATCCAAGTAAGTTTGCTTCTTCTCCTAAAATAAACTCTTGATATTCATTAAAAATTTCAATAAATTTTTTTCTTTCTCTTTCATCCTTTATTCTATTTATTATTATATGTTCACCACCAGTGAGTTCGGAGGTTTCGCCAAAAATTACTGTTCCTCCATAAGATAGAAGCTTTTCTACTACTTTTCCTACTACAGGATTTGCAGATAAACCTGATGTTGTATCAGATTCTCCACATTTTATGCTCATAACAAGTTCTGATATTTCTACTTCTTCTCTTTCTAATTCTGAGGCATCTTGTACTAATTTTTGAGCGACTCTTGATGCTCTTTCAATAGTTTTTAAGTCTCCATATCTTTCAATATAAAAAGCTTCTACTGGTTTTCCTGATTTTGCTATACCATTTGCAATTTTATCAGTCCATTTTTCTTCTATACCTATCACTATACAGCTTGAAATATTAGGATTTGAACCCGTACCTATCATTGTTTTAAAGAAAAGATCTAAATCTTTGCCAAATTGAAGTCTGCCGTAAGAATGACTTATTGCTATGGTTCCATTTATTAATTTACTAACTCCCTCTGCAGATGTATTTGATATATCATCCACAGGAATAATAGCAACATAATTTCTTACCCCTACTCTTCCATTAGGTCTTAGATATCCTTTAAATGTTATATTTTTCAAATTTACCACCTCCTACTTTTTATATTATGTATATGTACATGTTCCCCTTTTTTTATATCCTTTATTGCCTTCCCAATAACCTCACCATATTTTATAATTTCTTCTTCTTTATTAATATCTTTTAAGGCGATTTTGTGACCTAAACTTATATCATCTAATGCCTCAATTTCAATAATATCTTTGTTTCCCTCCAAGTAATACCCCTTTACTTTTTCTCCTTTTTTTATATTTTCAATTGCTACTCCAACATTATCTTTAATATTATGTATTAAAAATTTATGATTCATCTTTATTATCCTCCTCTCTTTTCGAGATAAGTTTTAATAACAATTTCTTTTACATTTTTTATATGCTCTTTCATATAAGATTCTGCAAGTTCAGGATTATTTTTTTCAATTGCTGATAAAATTTTTCTATGTTCTAACAAAGAAGCACTGGCTCTTCCTGGTATATTTACAGAACTCGTCATAAGTAGTCTTATTATACTTCTTATGTTTTCTAAAATTCTGAATAATCTTTTATTACCACTGAGATTCCATAAAATTTTGTGAAACTGTTCATCAATATTGGAATAATCTTTAAAATTTCCATCACGTATGTATTTTTCACCCTTACTTAGAATTTCTTTTAGTAATTTTAAGCTTTCTTTATCTATATTTTCTGAAGCTTTTCTTACCGCAAATCCCTCTAAAACCTCTCTTAATTCATAGATTTCTAAAGCATCTTCGATACTGATTTTTGCTACATACATTCCTCTTCTTGGAATATTCTCTACTAATCCTTCTCTTTCTAACCTTACTAAAGCTTCTTTAACAGGAGTTCTACTTACGTTGAGTTCTTTACTTAAATCATCTACAGTTAGTTTTGTCCCGGGAGAAAATTTTCCTGATATTATAGCATCTCTAATAGTTTCATATACCTTTATAGATATAAGGAAACTTTCAACAGGTTCTAATTTTTTCATTTTACCTCCTTCTTTTTTATAAAAAATTCTATTAGATTATACATTTTAAATTTAAAATTTTCAATTTGACATTTTAAATTTAAAATGATAAAATTCTAGAAAAAAAGGTGAGGGTTAAAAATGAGGAAAATGATAAGTGTTTTTAATCCTTATGATGGAACAATTGTGGATAGTATAACTGAGTCTAATCTTGAAGATGTAGAAGAAGCCCTTAGTATATTAGATAAGAATAAAAAGATAATTGGAAATTTACCCTTATATAAAAGAGCAGAAATATTATTTAATACTGCAAAACTTATAGAGAAAAATAGTGAAAATTTAGCTATTAGTTTAGTAAAGGAAGTTGGTAAAACAATAAAAGAAGCAAGAATAGAGGTTAGAAGAACAGCAGAGATATTTAGACTTGCAGGTGAGGAAGCAAAAAGAATTCATGGTGAAACACTTCCTTTTGATTCTGTCAAAAATTCTGAAAATAAATTGGGATTTTTTATTAGAATTCCTGTTGGTATAATCGCTGCTATTACCCCCTTTAATGTTCCTCTCGCTCTTGCAGCTCATAAAATTGCTCCTGCAATAGCTGGAGGAAATTCTATAATATTTAAACCATCCACATTAACACCTCTAACCGATTTAAAGCTTTGTCAGCTTTTATATGAATCTGGTTTACCAGAAGAAGCTTTAAAGGTAGTAGTAGGGCCAGGAGAAACCGTAGGTGAGGCTATAGTGAAAGATCAAAGGGTAAGAATGATAAGCTTTACTGGAAGTAGAGAAGTAGGTTTTAATATTGTAAAAAAGGCTGGAATAAAAAAGATTTCATTAGAACTTGGTTCTAATTCTGCATTAATTCTTTCAGATAAAGGAGATTATAAAAGTTGTGCAGAGGTTACAGTGAAAGGTGGTTATGCAGTTGCAGGACAAGTTTGTATTAGCGTTCAAAGAGTTTTAGTTCATAAAAAAGTTCTAGAAGATTATTTAAATTATCTTATACCTTTAGTTGAAAATATTAAAATCGGTAATCCTATGAAGGAAGAAACAGATATGGGTCCAATGATAACTGAATCTGCTGCTAAAAGAGTGGAAGAATGGATAAGAGAAGCTGTTAATTTAGGTGGGAAGATATTAATAGGAGGAGAAAGAGATAGAACCTTAATGGAGCCTACTGTTTTAATAGATGTACCCTTAGAAGCGAAGGTTATAAAGGAAGAGGTTTTTGGGCCTGTGGTTACAATAATTCCTTTTGAGAGCTTGGAGGAAGCAATAAAAATTGCAAATGATTCAAAATATGGATTACAGGCAGGAATATTTACAGATGATTTAGAAGAAGTATTTTATGCAATTAAAAATTTAGAGGTAGGAGGAATAATGGTAAATGAAGGACCATCGTATAGGGCAGATTTTATGCCTTATGGTGGTGTGAAAGATAGTGGTATTGGAAGAGAGGGAGTAAAATATGCTCTTGAAGAAATGACTGAAATAAAAACTATATGTTTTAATTTGAAGGGGGGATTATCTTGAAGTTCTTTTTAGATACCGCCAATATCAATGAAATAAGGGAAGCAAATAGTTGGGGTATTTTAGATGGTGTTACTACTAATCCTACTCATATATCAAAAGAGGGAAGAAAATTTAGGGATCTTGTGGAAGAGATATGTTCGATAGTTCAAGGTCCTGTAAGTGTTGAAGTAGTAAGTACAGAATCTGAAGCTATGATAAAAGAAGCAAGAGAAATTGCTAAAATTGCTAATAATATAGTAGTAAAGATACCTTTTACAGTTGAAGGGGTTAAAGCGGTAAAGGTTCTTCATAGAGAAGGAATTAAGACTAATATAACTTTAGTTTTTTCTCCATCTCAGGCATTGATAGCTGGAAAAATTGGGGCAAACTATGTTAGCCCTTTTGTAGGGAGGCTGGATAATATAAGTGAAGAAGGAATTGAACTTGTAAGAAAAATAAAAGTTATGTATTCAAATTATAATTTTAAAACTGAGATAATTGTTGCTGCTGTAAGAAATCCTTTACATGTTATAAATTCTGCACTTATTGGTGCTGATATAGTAACTATGAGATTTGAAATATTGAAGATGCTCTTTGAACATCCATTAACAGATATAGGTTTACAACAATTCTTAGAAGATTGGAAAAAAGTTCCTAAATGATGTATATCTATTCCTTACCTTATGGAAAAACTAATATTAATATAATTCTCCCTAAAAAGGTGGATGTTTATAGACCGTATGAATTGAAACCTACTAAATCCATTGAGGATTTGATGTATTTATCTTTAGAAAATCCAATTGCTTATCCTTCTCTTTATGAGTTTTTGAGAGATAAAAAAGACATTGCAATTAGTATTGAGGATTATACAAGACCTATTGATAACAGAAAAATATTAGGTTTACTTTTTGAATATCTTAGAAGGAAGGGATTAAGAGATAGACATATAATAATTGTTGTCGCAACAGGTCTTCATAAGGATAATAGTTTATATGATTTTAGTGATTTAGCTTATGATTTTAAAATTGAAATATTAAAACATGATCCAGAAAAGGATTTAGTTTTTGTTAAAGATGAGTATCTTGGAGAGGTTGGAATTAATAAATCTTTCTTTCTGGCGGATGCTAAAATAATAATTGGAGATGTTCTTCCCCATCAAATATTTGGTTTCTCAGGACCTCCAAAGAGTATTATCCCAGGACTTTCAGATAGAAGTACCATAGAAAAAACTCATAAAGCCTTTTTGAATCATAAGTTAAAAGCTGGACAAGAGAAGAACATTATAAGAATTTGGGTCGAAAGTTTTTCTCAAAAGATATCTAATTTGTTTTCAATTAATATTGTACAGAACATAAATAATGAAATTGTTGATATAAAAGCTGGAGAGATAAAAAATTCTTTTTATGAAGCTTTAAAGACCTGTAAAAAAATTTATTGTGTTGAGATAACAAAATGTTATGATGTAGTAATTACTTCGCCTGGTTATCCTTTTGATCAAGATCTTTATCAAACACAAAAAGCTTTTAGACATGCAAGTTATATGACTAAGATTGGTGGAAAGATTATTGTTTTTGCACCTTGTGATAGAGGATGGGGTTCGGATAGCTTTAGAAAAGCTGTGGAAGATGACATGAACGAAGATGAATTGAAAAAAAATTTTAC
>JAUQPS010000103.1 GCA_030550205.1 bacterium | reverse complement strand
TTAGGAGGGATTTCAGGTGCGATTAAGTTTCGTTTTGAGTTTCATTAGTCTATTCTTTTATTCAATATATGCTTTCGCTGAAGATTATCTATGTAAAAAGATTGAAATTGAAGGTTTAAAGTCTCTTTCAAAGAATGAGGTTATTTATCTTTTAGGAATTAAAGAAGGGGAAGTTTTCAAAGTTGAAGATGCAACGAAAGGTATAAAAAGAATTTTTTTAAAGGATATATTTGATGATATTGTTATAACTTATGATGAAGGATTACTAAAAGTGTTAGTTAAAGAAAAACCCATAATAAATGAAATAAAAGTTGTTGGTAATCAATATTTTCCAGAAAGTTTTTATAAAAAAATTTTCCCAATAAAAAAGGGTGATAGATTAAAAGAATCAGAATTAGTAAATTCTTTAGTTCTAATAAGAAAAAAACTTAATGAAAAGGGATTTGTAAATTTTGACATTAATGTAAATAAATTTATTACTGATGGTTTTTGTAGCCTAGAACTACATGTTCAGGAGAATTCTCCATTAATAATAAAAGATATAAAATGGGAAGGCGATGTGGATGACTTTATAAAGAGTTTTTTTAAGATAGACATAGGTCATATATATGATCAAGAAGTTATTAACGATTATATAAGAAATCTTAAGAAATCATTTGAAAGGAAAGGTTATGTAGGTTCAGAAATAGGCTATAGATTTGAACAAAATACTCTAATTTTAAATATTAAAAGGGGAAAAATTTTAAATATTGAAATATTAGGAGAAACTTCATTAAATGAAGATTTAAAAAAAATAATATTAGCTCATCTTAAGGAAAAGGTAGACGACAACACCATAAAAAACAGTATTAATAGTTTAATATTTTTTTACTACGGAAAAGGTTTTAAGCATGTAAATATTATTCCTCTTTTAGAATCTACAGAAAATGAATGGAAAATTACCTATTTAATAAATGAGGGAAAAAGAGATTATATTAAAGAGATCAACATTTCTACAAAGTTTTCAGAAGAAATAAAAAATCTTCTTATAAATAAAGAGGGACAACCTATCAACTACAATGAGCTAGAACGTGACAGACAAACAATACAGGAGTATCTCAAATCTAAGGGGTTCCATTATGCTATGGTATCATCTCCTCAGCTTTTTGAAGAGGATCAGAATTTAAAAATTTATTATGAGGTTAATGAGGGAAAACAGGTAAAAATAAAATCTATAAAAGTAGAAGGAGTTGAGAATACAGATGAAGTTACCAAAATTTTAAAAAAATATGAGTCTCATCCATTTTATGAAGGAAAGATTATTGAAATAAAAAGGGATTTAAGAAACTATTATTTAAAGAAAGGATATATGGATGTAAATATTGATGTGAACTATAAAATTAATGATGATATCGCTGAAGTTATATTAAAAATTGCTCCTGGACAACAAAGATATTTTGGTAAATCAATTATTTTAGGAAACAAAAAAACCAAAACTAAATTTATCTATCAAAGACTCCTACAGAAGGAAAATCAGCCCTATAATCCATATCTAGTAGATGAGGAAAGACAAACTCTCTACAGTACAGGACTTTTTTCTCTGATAGATATTAAAAATCAACTTAGTGATAATACCGTAGATCTTATTTATAATGTAGAGGAACAACCAGCTGGCTCTATTGAGTTTGGACTTGGATATGGAGAGTATGAGAGGGCAAAAGCATTTTTAGATTTTTCTTATATAAATTTACTTGGAATGAATAAACAGATATTTTCAAGAGTTGAATTAAGTACTCTTGAAAAAAGATTTTATAGCACATATGTTGATCCATGGATTGGAAAAAAATTAAGTTTTAAAACATCTTTAGTTTTTGAAACGGCAGATATAAAAAATATTGATACAAAAGATATAATTTATAAACTTAGAAGATATGGAATTTCCACAGGATTTGAAAAAAAGATTACCGAAACATTTAAAGGCGAACTACTTTATGAATTGAATTACTCTAAGACTTGGGATGTTGTACCAGAAGCTGTAATTTCAGATCAAGATATAGGAGAGATTTTAACTAGCGGATTTAAATTATCATTAATTTATGACAGTAGAGATAATCCATTTGATCCTGAAAAAGGTTTTTTAACAGGTTTAGTAACTAAATTTACAAGTGAAGTTTTTGGTTCAGAAATAAATTTTTTAAAGTCCTCTTTTTATATAAATAAATATACAAAGATAACAAAAGGTCTTATCTTAGCTACTTCTTTAAGAGTAGGAAATGCTTGGCTTTATGGTAAAACAAAGGAGTTACCTATCTCTGAAAGATATTTTCTTGGAGGTAGAGATACAGTGAGGGGATATGCACAAAATACACTTGGTCCTAAAAAAGATAATCAACCTACTGGAGGAAAAGCATTCTTAATGGGAAATATTGAATTGAGAACCTATCTTGGTAAAAATTTCTCTGTAGTAAACTTCCTTGACTTTGGTAATTTGTGGAACAGGGTAGGGGATATAGAGCCAACAAATTTAAAATATACAACAGGAATAGGTTTAAGATATAAAACTCCTATTGGGCCAATAAGAGTTGACTATGGCTATAAATTAAACAGACAAAAGGGAGAATCCTATGGAGAAATTCATTTTAGCATTGGTCATGCTTTTTAATCTATTTTCTTCATCTTTATTTGCGGAGGAATTAATTGACAGAGTGGTTGCCTATGTTGACAACTATGTAATTACAATGAGAGATTTTATAGTCTTCTCTGAAAAGATGAAAAAGATATTTCCAGACATGAAAAATGAAGAAATAGTTGAAACTATGATTAATAGAATACTTTTACTAAAAAAAGCAAAGGAGTATTTTTCTGAGGGGGCTGAAGATGAATTGATAAATAACTACATTGACCTAAAGATTAAATCTACAATTATAATCTCTGAAAATCAATTAAGAAACTACTATGAAAATAATAAAGACAGATTTAAGAATGCTCCTTATTCGTTAATAAGAGATCAAATAGAAAAATATTTATTTGAAGAAGAGTTAAACAATAGACTTAAAGAGCATATTAAAGAACTTAGAAAAACTTCAGAAATTAAAATAATTTTTATACCTTAAATTCATAGATTAATGCGGATTCATCACACTCCGGAAATTTTGGACATTTAATACAATCCCCCCAAATTTTTTGAGGTAGTCTTGATTTATCAATTTCTTTAAAACCTAATTTTTTAAAAAATTCAGGAACATAGGTAAGTACAAATACATTTTTAATTCCTAATTTTTTTGCTTCTTTTAGGCATTTTTTTACAAGTAAACTTCCTATACCTTTATTTTGATATTCTCTTTTTACTGCTAGGGATCTTATTTCAGCTAAATCTTCCCATAAAATATGTAATGCACAAGTACCTTTTACTTCGCTGTTTTCCTCTATTACATAAAAATCTCTCAGGTTTTCATAAAGTTCATTTAAGGAACGGGGAAGCATATCACCTTTTTTAGCAAACTCATTAATTAATTTATGAATTATTTTGACATCTTTAACTGAAGCTTTTCTAATTTTCAAATAATGAATATCCCCTTAAAATTAGTTTTTTATTTATCTCTATCATCTCTTTTCTTTTTGAGGAAATTATCTCTTCCAAAGTTTCCAATACCTTATCAATATTTATCAATTTAGAAAACTTTATAAATGTTCCCAAAATAACCATATTTGCAAGTTTAGGATTTCCCATATTTGCTGCTTCTTTAGATGCTTCAACAGGAATAATAGTTATGTCATTTCTGATTTTTTCAGCCTTAATTATTGATGAATCATAAAATAACATTCCTTGAGGGATTACTTTATCTATAAAGGCATTGTAAGCAATCTCATTTAAAACAATAAGATACTCAGCATTTTTAACAATTGGAGAACCAATTAATTCATCAGAGATTACCACGGTACAGTTAGCTTTTCCACCCCTCATTTCAGCTCCATAGGAAGGAAACCATGTAACTTCTTTTCCTTCTTTCATAGCTGCATGTGCTATGATTTTTCCTAAAAAGAGAATCCCTTGTCCACCAGAACCACTGATAATTAGTCTTGTCTCCATTTGTCCTTTATCACCCCTAATTTATACTCTTTCATCATATTTTCTCTAAGCCACAGTAATGCTTCCTCAGGAGACATCCCCCAATCAGTGGGGCAGGGAGATAACATCTCAACAAAACTGAATCCTTTGTTTTCTATTTGATATTTAAAGGCCTTTTCAATATAACCTTTTGTTATAACTATATTTTTATAACTATCTAATGAGCCTCTCGCTACAAATGCGGTCCCTTCAATTAAAGCAAGTAATTCTGAGACATGTAGTGGATAACCAGCAATTTTAGGATTTCTTCCTGAGGGGGTTGTAGTTGTTTTTTGATTTATAAGAGTAGTTGGAGCCATTTGTCCACCTGTCATTCCATAATTTGCATTATTTATAAAGAAAACAGTTATATTTTCTCCTCTGTTTGCTGCATGTATTATTTCTGCGGTTCCAATTGCTGCAAGGTCTCCATCTCCTTGATAGGTAAAAATAATTTTTTCTGGACAGGACCGTTTCATGCCTGTTGCTGCTGCGGGTGGCCTTCCATGAGGGATTTCAAGTATATCAATATCAAAATAATCATATGCAAATACAGCACATCCAACAGGAGCTATTCCAATTGTAATTTCTCTAATACCTAATTTATCTATAGCCTCTGCTATTAGTCTGTGAGCAATGCTGTGTCCACATCCAGGGCAGTATCTAAAAGGAACATTTTTTAATGATTTAGGCCTTGAAAAAACTTTTTTCATAAGTTTTTATTATAGCAAAAACTTTTATAATTTTTCATGACTCCTTCAATTATACCTGTCTCACTTATTACCAAAATATCAGCATTTAAATAATCCAAAAATGTCTCAAGAATTACTAAACCACTACATATTATATCGGCTCTATCCGAAGGTAATCCTACTATCTTTTTTCTTTCAGAAATTGGAATTCTTGATAGTTCTTTAAGTATTGATTTAAGTTTATCAAGTGAAATCTCTATATTATGAGTTTTTTCTGGACAGTAATAGTTTATTCCACAGTAAATCATAGCTAAAGTAGAGGCAGTTCCTCCGGTTGCTATAATTTTTTTAATTTTTAATGAAGGAATTCTTTTTTTAAGTTCTTTTACGATAAATTCTTTTGTATTCCTTAGTTTTTCCTCTGATAGTGGATCTTCATTTAGGAATAGCTCTTTAATCTTTAAAACACCTATAGGAATAGAATCCATTATCAACTCATCATTATGATAAATCCATTCAGTACTGCCTCCTCCAATATCTAAAATAAAAATATTTTTATTTTCTTTTCCTGTAACTCCCAAAAACGTGTAATAGGCTTCTTCTTTTTCTGTAAAAATACGAATTTTTATTCCTGTGAGCTTTTCTACCTGTTCACAGAAATCTTTTGAATTTTTGGCTTCTCTTAGTGCGCTTGTGCCAAAAGCAATAATACAAAAAACATCATATTTTTCTAAGTCTTTTTTAAATTTTATTAAAGCATCAATTGAATTTTTTATTGATTCCTCTGATAAAATAAAATTTTTTGTTAGATTTTGACCAAGGCGAGTAATAACTCTATCAGTATATATTTTATTTAATTTATTTTTTTTAAAGTTGCCTATA
>JAUQPS010000102.1 GCA_030550205.1 bacterium | reverse complement strand
TAATTGTTCAATCTAATTTAATTAACATTCCTCAAAATCAAGCGTTTTGGGTTTCTTTACCAGTAAATCAAACGTTTCCACAGAATACAACTTTATATGCAGCAGTTTATCAATGGTCAGATTCAACAGGTGTTGGAGTTGAGCAAAGTCCTCCATTTTCATATAATGCATTTGAATATACAGGTGCTTGGGCATTGTATAGAGATGCTGGTAGTTCTGATCTTTATATAAGACTATATGGTTCTCCGCAGGTTTCGGTTTCTGAAAATTATAGTTCTTATCCATTTAAGATAGTTTCTTTAAAGAAGGGAATTTTAAATATTATTTCTGAACAAAAGACAAGTAAAAACATTGAAATTTATGATGTTTCTGGAAGAAAGTTATTTTCAAAACATTTAGAATTAAATAAAGGACTAAATATCATAGATGTTAAAGTTAATTCAAAAGGCATTTATATTATAAAAATTGATAAACATATTCAAAAGGTTATTTCTCAATAGGGGGCTTTTAGCCCCTCTAAAATATCTATTGCAATTTTATCAGTTGAATGCTCTTGCCCTAATAATTCATCCAATCTACTTAACTTATTTGTAATTTTTTCTGGATTTTCAAGGATTTCTATAACCTTTTTTGTTATTTCTTTTGGTTTTATATGTTGTATAAATTCTGGATAAACCATTTCATTTAAAATTAAATTCGTTAAACTTATATATGGGACTTTTACAATTAATTTTCCAATTAAAAATGTTAATTCACTTGTTGTATAAACTACAATTGCAGGTTTTTTCAAAATAGCACTTTCTAAGCTTGCAGTTCCAGATGCTACAATTAAAATATCAGAAGAGTTTATTATTTCAAGAGAATTTCCTCTTATAATTTTTAAATTTTCACTTTCACTTATAGAATAATCTCTTACAAGTGATAATAAAAAAGCAGCATCTTTATAAACCTTTTCAATTTCTTTTTTTATTTTCAAAAATCTTGGAATTAATCTTCTAATTTCATCTTTTCTTGAACCAGGCAATAATCCAATAACAGGTTTTCCTTCAAGTTGAATTTTATTAATTTTTCTATTTAGTATGCTTTTTAAGGGATGTCCAAAGAATTTAACATTTAGACCATATCTTTTAAAAAAATCAACTTCAAAAGGTAATATGGAATACAAACCTTTTAATTTTCTTAATGTTTCAATTCTAAATAATCCCCATGCCCAAATTTGTGGCAAAATGTAATAAAAGATATTTTTCTTCCCTGCTTTTATTAAATCGCTTGCTAATTTTAAATGAAATCCAGGATAATCTACTAAAATTACTAAATCACTATTTAATGCTTCCCTATAAACAATTTTATAACTATTTAAAACTTTTCTTATTTGAACAATTGCTTCTTGAATACCAAGTATAGAAGTATCTTTAAAATCATAAACTAAATGAACTCCTTCATTTTTAAGATAAATACTTCCCATTCCATAGAACTCTAAATTCTTGCTTAATTTTTTAAATGAATTTACAAGCTCGCTTGCTCTAATATCTCCTGAGGGTTCGCCTGCTGATATAAAAATTTTCACTTATTAGCCTTAGCAAGTTTTTCTTGCCTTTCCTTAATTATTTTTTCTGTTAAACTTACAGGAACAATATCATAATGACTAAATAGCATTGTATAATAAGCTCTTCCTTGTGTTAGTGATCTTAATGCGGTTGCATAATTTAACATTTCTGCTAATGGCACAAATGCCATAATAACTTTTGAATTGACTCTATCTTCAATTGATGTAATATGCCCTCTTCTACTATTTAAATCTCCAATAACATCTCCCATATATTCTGGTGGTGTTACTACTTCTACTTTCATAATAGGTTCTAATAATACTGGTTTAGCATTTTTCATAGCTTCTTTGAATGCTTGGCTTGCTGCTATTTGAAATGCTATATCTGATGAATCTACTTCATGATATGAACCATCAAATAATTTAACCCTTACATCAACAACAGGATAACCTGCAAGCACTCCTTTTTTCATAGCTTCTTTAATACCTTTTTCAACAGAAGGTATAAATTCTTTTGGTATTCTACCACCTACAATTAAATCCACAAATTCAAAACCCTTTCCTCTTTCAAGTGGTTCGATTTCAATCCATACATGTCCATATTGGCCTCTTCCACCTGTTTGTCTTATGTATTTTCCTTCTTGTTTTGCAGATGCGGTAATTGTTTCTTTGTATGCTACTTGTGGAAGTCCTACTTGAACGTCTATTTTATGTTCTCTTCTTATTCTATCTACAATTATTTCAAGATGTAATTCTCCCATACCAGCTATTATTGTATCTCCTGTTTCTTCATCTGTATATGCTCTAAATGATGGGTCTTCTTCCATAAATTTGGCAAGTGCATATGCTAATTTTTCTCTTTCTTCTTTTGTTTTTACATATATTGCTTGCGCTATTACTGGTTCGGGAACTTCTAAGGATTCTAACAGTATTGGATTGTTTTCGTCACACAATGTATCTCCTGTTATAGCACTTTTTAAACCAATAATTGCTCCAATATCTCCTGCACTTAATTCTTCTATATCTTCTTTTTTGTTTGCATGCATTCTTACAATTCTTGAAACTCTTTCCCTTGTATTTTTGTTTGCATTATAAACATATGTTCCTGCGGTAATTTTCCCACTATAAACTCTTACATACGTTAATTTTCCAAGATAAGGATCAGTCATAATTTTAAAAACAAGTGCACTTAATTTTTCATCTTCACTAATTGCTCTCGTTTCTTCCAGATTAGTTTTTGGATTTAATCCTTTAATTGGAGGTAAATCCACAGGAGATGGCAGGAAATCTACAATGGCGTCAAGTAATGGTTGAATTCCTTTATTTTTAAATGATGAACCACATAATACTGGAACAACTTCAAATGCTAATGTTGATTTTCTAATGGCTTTCAAAATTTCATCTTCTGTTATTTCAATTCCCTCAATATATTTAATCATAATATCTTCATTAAATTCTGCTAAAATTTCAATCATTTTTTCTCTATATTCTTTTGCTTGTTCAATTAAATCTTGTGGAATATCAAGGATTTCGTATCTGGCTCCAAGTGTTTCTTCAAGCCATATTATTGCTTTCATTCTTATTAAATCTACAACTCCTTTAAATGAGCTTTCAGAACCTATGGGAATTTGAATTGGTAATGGTATAGCGGATAATCTTTCTTCCATCATTTCTATTACATTAAAGAAGTTTGCTCCAATTTTATCCATTTTATTAATATAAGCAATTCTCGGAACTTTATATTTATCTGCTTGTCTCCAAACTGTTTCACTTTGTGGCTCAACACCTGCTTCTGCATCAAAAATAACTACCGCTCCATCTAATACTCTTAAAGCTCTTTCAACTTCTATTGTAAAATCAACATGTCCTGGTGTATCAATGATATTTATCATATGATCTCTCCAAAATACACTTGTAGAAGCAGCAGTAATAGTGATTCCTCTTTCTTTTTCTTGTTCCATCCAATCCATTTCTGCTTGTCCTTCATGAACCTCTCCAATTTTGTGCTTTCTTCCAGTGTAGAATAATATCCTTTCAGTTGTTGTAGTCTTACCTGCATCTATGTGAGCAATAATTCCTATGTTTCTTATTTTCTCTATGGGGTATTTCATAAATTTCCAAAATTTTAAAGCATTCCTTTAAAATTTCAAAACTATGGAGACAATTCTTTTAGATAAAAAGGATGCTCTTTTAATAATAAAGCTAAATCGTCCTGAAAATTTAAATGCTATCACTACAAAGATGCTAAGTGAATTGAATAAAGCTTTTTCTGATGCTCAAAAAGATGAAAGTATAAGAGCAATTTTATTAACAGGAGAGGGTAGGGGGTTTTGTTCAGGACAAGATTTGAAAGATATTGATAATCTTGAAAATTTTTCATTTTATGAGCATTTGGTGAATAATTATAATCCCCTTATTATAAAAATGCAAAGTTTAGAAAAGCCTATAATTGTAGGGATAAATGGAACATGTGCGGGAGCTGGTATTTCCTTAGCTCTTGCTGGTGATATTAGAATTTGTAAGAAAAGTGCAAAATTCGTTTTAGCATTCTCAAATATAGGACTTATAACTGATTCTGGTGGCTCTTATTTCTTAGTAAGAATGTTAGGAATTTCAAAAGCACTAGAATTGCTTTGGACAAATGAAATAATTGATAGTCAAAAAGCATTAGAGCTTGGTATTGTAAATAAAGTTTTTGAAGATGAGGAATTTGATAGTAAATTAATAGAGTTTTCATTAAATATAGCAAATGGACCTACGAAGGCATATGCAATTTCAAAACGATTATATAATAGAATTTATGAGCTTAATTTAAATGAGGTATTAGAATTAGAAGCACAATATCAAGAAGTTTTATCAAAAAGTGAAGATTTTAAAGAAGGTATAAAAGCATTTTTAGAAAAAAGGAAACCTCAATTTAAAGGGAAATAGTGAAAAGAATCTGGATTGATATCGCTAATTCTCCTCATGTTTTATTTTTTAAACCGATTATTGAAAAATTAAAGGATGAATTTGAAATTATAATTACTCTTAGAGATTTTGGTCAAACAATTGAACTTGCTAAAAAATTTCAATTAGAATTTGAAGTTATAGGGAAACATGATGGTAAGAGTAAATTTAAAAAGTTTATAGGATTATTTAAGAGGGCAAATGAGCTTAAAAATTTTATAAAGGATAAAAAAATAGATTTAGCACTTTCTCATAATTCTTATCATCAAATTTTATGTGCAAAGATGTTAAAAATTAAAAATATAACATTTATGGATTTTGAAGGACAAATTGCAAATCATCTTGCATTTAGGCTTTCGGATTTAGTAGTTGTTCCAAAGTATTTTAAAAGAAAATATATTAAATTATATGGTGCAAAAAATGTTAAGTTTTATAATGGTTTAAAGGAGGAGGTTTATCTTTGGAATTTTAAAGATGATAAAGATTACATATTAGAACTTTCCATAGATAGAAATTTGCCAATTTGTGTAATAAGACCACCTGCAACAAGTTCATTATATTATAAGGAAAATAAATTGTTTTTTGATGTTTTAAATTATGTTTCAAAAAGAGCAAAAGTTATATTAATTTTAAGAACAAAAGAGCAAATTGAAGAATTAAATTTAAAAAAATTTTTAAATGAGAATGTTATTATTCCAAATAATGTTTTAGATGGACCAAGGTTATTGTATTGGACAGATTTTACAATTTCAGCAGGTGGAACTATGAATAGAGAAAGTGCTTTGCTTGGAACTCCAACTTATAGTATATTTAAAGGTATAAAAAGTGGTGTAGATGAATATCTTGAAAGCGTAGGGATTTTAAAATATATTCAAAGTCCAGAAGAGATTGAGATTAAGAAAAAAAGAGAATTTAAAAAATTGGTAAATGAGCCAACTGTTTTAAACGAAATTATTGAGATAGTAAAACATGCTTTAAAATATGGCTATGCTTCACATTACTTTTAGCCTTTTTGTAGATATACCTAAGACGAAGTTTTTTGGTATCGGTGCTTACATAAATCCTAATATGCAAAATAGAGTTATTGGTTATTGGGAAGCTTCTTATACTGCATTTACAAGTGGTTTTATAGGTTTTACACTTGGAACTCAGCTTCACTTTGGAAATTTAAATGCTTCACAATTATCTTCAAGTGATAGTTTATTAT
>JAUQPS010000101.1 GCA_030550205.1 bacterium | reverse complement strand
AATGGATAAGATAACAAAAGATAAGGTTGTTGAAATAGAATATAGTCTGTATGATGAAAATGGACAGCTTATAGAAAGTTCTGAGAGTTTCAAATATCTTCATGGACATAATAATATAATAATTGGACTTGAAGAAGAGCTTGAAGGACTAAGTGTAGGTGATGAAAAGGAAATAGTTGTTCCACCTGAGAAAGCTTATGGAAACTATAATTTTGAAGCTATTCAATCAATTCCTATGGATGTTTTTGAAGGTTTTGATATAAAAGAAGGCGAAACCTATTATGCTGAATCAAACGAAGGCGAAATCATACAATTTAAGGTTATAAAAATTGATAAATTGAACAACGAGGTAATTGTAGATTTTAATCATCCACTTGCTGGTAAAACGCTAAAATTTAATATAAAAGTAAAAGATATAAGAGATGCAACAGAAGAAGAGTTAGAACACGGACATCCTCACTAATTTATCTATTTCTATAAGCTGTTTTAATAAACTTTCTAATTCGTTTAAAGGATATTGGGTTTTCGGATCACTTAGAGCTTTATCTGGGTTTGGATGAACCTCCATAAATAATCCATCTATACCAACTGCAACTGCCGCTCTTGCTAAGTAAGGTATAAACTCCCTTTCCCCTCCACTCATTCCTCCTTCAATTGATGGTTTTTGAAGTGAATGAGTTGCATCATAAATTATAGGATATCCAAACTTTTTCATAATTACAATACTTCTAAAATCAACTACAAGATTATTATAACCAAAAATATAACCCCTTTCTGTAATCCATATATTTTTATTTCCGACACTTTCAATTTTTTCAATTACAAATTTAACATCCCATGGAGCCATAAATTGGGCTTTTTTGATATTTATAATTTTACCCGTTTTACCTGCTTCTACAACAAGATCCGTTTGTCTTGAAAGAAAAGCCGGAATCTGAATTACATCAACAACTTCCGCTACCTTTTCAACATCATGAACATCATGAACATCTGTTAAAATCTTTATATCAAGAGATTTTTTAAGTTCATTTAATATCCTTAATCCTTCCTTTAAACCAGGTCCTCTATAACTTTTAATAGATGTTCTATTTGCTTTATCATAAGAAGTTTTAAAAATGAAATCTAAACCTAATTTTTTTGTTATTTCTTTTAAAGTTATAGCAGTTTGAAAAACTAATTCTTCACTTTCAATAACACAAGGACCAGCTATCAAAAAAAATCTATTCATTCTTTTGTGCTTTTAAATAATTAAATAAATCATCTGTGCTTTTAGCTTTTGACAAAGCTTCTATTGCTTTCTTTACAACATCATCATATTTTAAAAGTTTTTCATATCTTCCTTTTGAACCATTTATCATTTCAGATATACTAATATCCAAATTTTTAATAATTTTATCTTTTACTGCATCTAATTCACTTGAACTATAACCTTTTTTCTCTGCAAATTTCTTAAATTCATTATAAATATCTTCATTCATTTCAAAATTTGTAATATTTGGATTTTTCTTCTTCCATTCACCAGCAAATTCATTAAATAAACCTTCACCAATCATTTTAACAATAATTTGCGGTTCGGATTTTTGCTCTATAACAATATCTGGCACTATTCCTCCTCCACCATAAACTTTCCTATTGAGACGCTTTGTAAAAAATAACAATGTATTATCCTTTTTAATTTTTTCCTTTCTTTCCTTTAATGTTTTTGTAGTTCTATCAATTGACCTACCAGATGGAGTATAATATCTTGAAGTAGTAAGCTTAATAGCATAATTGTCTCTTAATGGAATAACTCTTTGAACTGAACCTTTTCCATAAGATGTATCACCAATTATTAAAGCCCTGTCCCAATCTTGAAGAGCACCTGCAACAATCTCAGATGCACTAGCGGAAGCATAATCAATAAGGACAACAAGAGGAACACTAAAATCCAATATAGGTTTTTCAGTTGCTCTAAAATACTCCTCTGCATCAGGCGTTCTACCTTTTGTAAATGTTATAATTGAGTTTTTATCTAAGAAAAGATTTGAAACTCTTACCGCTTCATATAATAATCCACCAGGATTTCCTCTTATATCCAATATAAACTTCTTTGCTCCCAACTTTCTTAAACTATCAATAGCGGATGCAATTTTATCAGAAGAACCTTGTGAAAATTGTGTAAATCTAATATATCCCACATTTCCTTCTAAAATTCCATAATATGCAACTACTGGAACATTTATAATTTCCCTTATTAACTCAAAATTCATTAGTTCTGTAAAACCTGGTCTTAAAATTGTTAATTTAACTTTCGTTCCAGGATCTCCTTTTATCATATTTACAACATCTTCAAGTTCCATATTACTTACAGTGGTATCATTAACTTTTACAATAATATCACCGGGCTTTAAACCAGCTCTATATGCTGGTGTTCCCTCAAATGTTGAAACAATAACAACATTATTTCCTTGTTTTCTAACTTCCATTCCAACCCCACCATATGTTCCTGTTGTTGTAGTTTTTAGTTTTTCAAGATCTTCTGGTGTAAGAAATTCAGAATATGGGTCTAAACTTTGCAACATTCCTTTTATTGATTCCTCTATTAAATCCGCAGGGTCTTCTTCATCCACATAGTAGTTTTGAATTATTCTTATAGCTTCATCATATAAAGATTGAAGTGTTCTTAAATTCTTAGATGATGTAGATTGAAGAGCATAACCTAAGGCAATACCCAAAAATATAGAAAATATCAAAATAAAAAAGTTTCTCATATTCACTTTTCACCCCCTAAAAGTTTCATTGTTGATTTTATAACTTCTTCTTTTAATTTAGAAAGCTCTAAGCTCCCATCTAAAACTATAAATCTTTGAGGCTCATTTTTTGCTAGTTCAAGATATCCATTTCTAACTTTTTTGTAAAATTCTATCGTTTCACTTTCAATTCTATCTAAATTTTTCTTTTTTATTCTTTCAATCGAAATTTCTTCTGGAATATCTATAAGAAAAGTCAAATCAGGTTTTATATCCATTGTAGAAATACTATTTAACATTTCTATAATTTTAAAGCTCAATCCTCTTCCATAACCTTGATAAGCAACAGTAGAATCTAAATATCTATCTGAAATAACTATATACCCCCTTTTTAGGTTTGGTAATATTACATTTTTCGTATTTTCATATCTACTTGCAAGAAATAAAAATAATTCTGACCAATCTGATATTTCAAGATTTTCATCTAATAATAATTCTCTAATTTTTTCACCTAAAATTGTTCCTCCTGGTTCTCTTGTAAAAACAACATTATAATTTTGAGATGTAAGATAATTATATAATTCTTGCGCTAATGTAGATTTTCCACTCCCTTCTATTCCCTCAAATGATATTAACTTTCCGTATTTGCTTTTATCCAATTTTCTAATATCTTCCTTGCTTCAAAATCTGGTATTTGTTTTGGTGGTGTTTTGAAAAAGTATGCAGATGGCTCAATTATAGCACCAGCCAAACCTCTATCCTTAGCAATTTTTGCACATCTTATTGCATCTATCATAACACCAGCACTATTAGGAGAATCCCAAACTTCTAATTTGAGTTCAACATTTAAAGGAACCCCTCCAAAGGATGTTCCCTCTATTCTAATATAACACCATTTTCTATCTTTTAGCCAAGGTATATAATCTGATGGGCCAATGTGAATATTCTCATCTTCTATCTCGTAAGGAATCATACTTTTAACTGCATTTGTTTTTGAAATTTTCTTAGATTGTAATCTTTCTCTTTCAAGCATATTTAAAAAGTCTGTATTTCCTCCAAAATTAATTTGATATGTTCTTTCAATTTTAACTCCTCTTTCTATAAATAACTGAGTTAAAACTCTATGCAAAATTGTTGCTCCAACTTGTGATTTAATATCATCTCCAAGAACAGGTAATCCCGCTTCTTCAAACCTCTTGCTCCAATACTCAGAAGATGCAATAAATACAGGTATTCCATTCACAAATGCTGCCCCCGCATCTAATACTTGTTCAACATACCACTTAGTAGCTTCTTCACTTCCAACAGGTAAAAAATTAACTACAACATCAACTCCAAGATCTCTAAAAATTTTTGCTATATTTTCAGTAGGACCAGGAGCTTTTTTAATAATGCCAGAAAGATATTTTCCAATTCCATCATGTGTCATTCCCCTATATACTTTTGCATTAAGTTTTGGAACATCTGCAAACTTATATGTATTATTAGGATATTCAAAAATTGCTTCTGACAAATCCTTACCAACCTTCCTTTCGTCAATATCAACACCAGCAACAAATTCTATATCAGATATATGATATCCACCAAGAACAGGATGCATAACACCAGGAATAAAGTCATCTTCTTTTGCATCTCTATAATAATAAACACCTTGAACGAGACTTGAAGCACAATTTCCAACTCCTATAATCGCAACTCTTATTTTCTTAGACATATCATTAACCTCCTATTTAAAATTTTAAACCTCCTTCTCTCGCTCCTTCTGCTAAAGCTTTTACTCTACCATGATACTTATATCCACCTCTATCAAAAACCACTGCCTTATAACCTTTTTCTAATGCTTTTTTAGCAATAAGTTTTCCAACCAATTTTGCAATTTCAATTTTCTTCAATTTTTTATCTTTTATCTCATTTCTTATTTCAGGTGAAAGACTTGAAGCACCTGTTATTACTTTACAAGTTCCAACAGGTGGATCAATTACTAATTGAGCATAAATATGCTTATGACTTCTAAATACTACTAATCTTGGCTTTTCGGGTGTTCCCCTTATATTTAAGCGCTTTCTAATAGCAATATGCCTTCTTTTTCTTCTTTTATATCTTTCCTCTGCTAAGGATTTTTCTTTTAATTTAGCACTTGCCATAATATCCTCCTATTTCTTACCTGCGGTTTTACCAGGTTTTAGTTTAAGAGGTTTATCAGCATACCATATACCTTTGCCTTTATAAATATCAGGCGGTTTTATACTTACAATTTGAGCAGCAACAAGCCCAACTTTTTCTTTATCTGCACCCTCAATTATAATTTTATTTTGCCCTTCCACTTTAAAATTAATACCATCTGGAACTTCATATTCAACTTGATGAGAATATCCTACTTGAAATACAAGCTTTTTACCTTCCGCTCTAACCCTATAACCTGTCCCTTGAACAATAAGCTCCTTCTTATAAGGATTTACAACACCATTAATCATATTTGATATTATTCTATAAACTGTTCCAGATAATGCTTTATGGAACTTTTCATCCGATTTTTTTCTAATCCAAATTTCTCCCTTTTCTTTATTATATTCAATGATTGCATCTGGATGAAAAGTTTTAGATACTTCTCCTTTTGGACCTTTAACTAAAACAGATGTTCCATTTATACTAACTTCAACACCTTTTGGAACTATAATTGGTTTTTTTATAAGCTTTGACATATTACCACACCTCCAATAATAATTCGCCACCCACTTTTAATTTTCTTGCTAATTTATCAGTCATAATCCCCTTTGAAGTCGAAAGGATAGCTATTCCAAGACCATTCATAACAGGCTTTAAATCTCTATATCCCACATAAACTCTTCTTGAAGGTTTAGATATTCTTTTTACATCCGTAATAACAGGCTCACCAGTAGGGTAATATCTCAACTTTACAACTATATCCTTTTCACCTTCTTCATACCCTTCTATAAATCCTTCTTCTTTTAAAATTCTAAGAATTTCAAGCTTTAATTTTGATTTTGGATAAATTTTAACACTCTCTTTTTT
>JAUQPS010000100.1 GCA_030550205.1 bacterium | reverse complement strand
TCATCTAAGTCCGAATTTTCAGTAAGCTTTTCAAGAAGTTTTTCTTTAAATTCCAGTGGAAAATATCTTGTATCAATAGGTAGTTTCTTATATTCTTTCTCAAGGAGATTATTTTTTAAATATAAGTCTTCTTTGGATTTAATCTCACCAAACCCAAGATTTCTCCATTCTTCCAATTGTTTATCATTTTTTAGAATTTCATCTAAAATTTCTTTTAAAAAATTTTCACCTGCATATTTCTGGATTTTATCCAAAGTTATCACATACTCCGTTTTCAAAACAAACTTTTTCTTCTCCCATAGTTTCTTCTGGAAGTCTTCAATCTGTGAAAGAAAATCAATAATTGCTTCACCGATCTCCCTTACCACCTTTACCCTTGTAATATGCTTATCAAAGTATTTATCCCTTTCTATGGTTTCAATATCCAAAACCTCGGATTTAATAAAATAGTCAAGCTGTTCAGAAAGGAATTTCTTAAGGTTTTTGTGGATAAAGTAATCTCTTGTATTTTTGGCGGAAAACCTATTTAAGTGATAAAGAAGTAAAGGCTTTTCACTTTTAATATTGGAAAGATATTCTTTAAGTGAGTTATCCTTTAACTTACCTAAAATTTCTTCATAACTTTTTTGATTAATCTTTTCTTGTTTTGATGTATTACTTCCACCTCCCACCTCATAATGTTTTACTTCTTCCTCTGTAAGCTCCCTATACTGGAAGCAAATAATCAGTGTTTTATCTTCATAAGTTATTGGATTATCATCAAGGACAAAAAATCTTTCCTTTGTAGCCTTGTTAGAATTTAGCTCCTCTTTGGCTTCTACAACACGAAAGATAACTTTATATTCTTTAACTTTGAAAGTATAATCTCTAAAAAGTAGCCCTGTTTTTGTGTAGTATTGGTCGTAATTTACCCAATAAAGCTTTACCTCTTCACCATTGTAAGGAATGGCATACTTATGCTTTTTTATAGAATACCTGTATTGAGGTATAAAATCTCCATCCTCATAGTAGCGTGAAAAGAAGTTATAAAGGTCGTTAAAAACTTGTAATTTTATCTCCTCAATCTTTTCTGCTTCTTCTTTACGCTCTTTTATTGAAAGAAATTCTTTACCAATAGGTGTATCTTTAAATCCTTCTTTGATATCTCCTGATGGTGTTATGGCATCTTCTCCAAGATTTTCAATAACTTTTTGTTTTATCTCTTCAAACTTTTGTTCTATATCGGCAAACCTTTCATCCCTATGCTTGGCAAAAGCAGATTCAACTTTGTCTTTCAAGCCTTCATTAATAAACTTTTCTATCTCTTTTCTTTTGTAGTTTAAAATCCTGTATATTCCAAAATCTAGGTCAGAAGATTCAAACTGGAATAGTTCTCTAAGTAATTCTTGAAATTTAAATAAAATTTGCTCATTTTCATATTTATTCATATCTACCCTCCTACCAAGCTTTAATTTTCAAAATTTTAAAGTATAACTAATTCAAACCCTTTAAAATTTTCAAATATGCTTTTTGAATATGTTAATGCCCGTGTTTTAGCAAGAAGCTCAAAACTCTTAGATTTAAATGTCTTTAAGGAGCTTTTGGATTATAAATCCCTAAGTGAGCTCATAAATTATTTAAGAAATAGCTGGTATAATGAATATATATCTCAAATGAAGGAAGAGAATTTAGATAATTTCCTTGAAATGTTAAAAAGAGCTTTTTCAGATGAAATAGAAAAGGTTGTAAAGTTTTCGGGAAAAGAAATAGGTAGAATTTTAGGGGCATATTTATCAAGATGGGATTTATACAACATATTAACGATAATTAGAGGTAAATTTAGTAAGTTTAGTAATGAAGAAATAATTGAAGGAATTATGCCATTTGGAAGCATCTCAAAAACAGAAATAAATGAATTATTAAATGTTAATGAAGCTTATGAAGTTCTTGATAAACTTGCTTCTATGGGCATAAAATTACCATTTGAAATTAATACCCAATTAAATAAGCTATTAAGAGAAGGAGATTTAAGAAGTGCAGAATTTTACTTATATAAGGAGTTTTATAGAAAGGTTTTATTTTCAATTTCTGATATTGAAGGTGTTGAACCACTTAAAAGAATTATTGGAATGCACATAGATTTAAGAAACATTATATCTATACTAATTCTTTTAAGCGAAAATATAACCCCTTCAACAAAAATTGAATTTATTGGAGGGGGAAATTTAAAAAGTGAGGAATTAAATAAACTTTTAAGTGCTGAAAGTTATAATGATGCATTAAATATATTAAAAGAAACAATATATGGTGAAGTTATAAAGGATGAAAAAGAATTATTCAAAATTGAAAGAAAAATTGAAAGCTTTATATATGCTTATACTTACCATTTAAAAACAAGGAATTTTGATAACATAGGACCACTTCTCTCTTATATTTCAAGACTTGAAGTAGAAATTATGAATTTAAGAATTATAGCAATATCCATAGAAAGGGAAATATCAAGGGAAGAAACAGAAAATTACGTAATTTGGTTGGTTTAATTGCAAATCCAAAAGCAGGTAATGGAAAAGCAATTTCAATTCTATCAAAATTCGAGAATTTATTATTAAAATACAAAGTTCAACATATTTTAGCATTTGTTGAACAAAATTTAGAAAAAGTTCTATCAGAATTTGAAGAAAATGGTATAAAACATATAATTGTTTTTGGAGGTGATGGAACAGTGAATAGTGTTGGAAGAAAAATTTTAAATAAAGATATTTCAATGCTTGTTATACCAGCTGGAAGTGGGAATGATTTTTCAAAAAGTAATTGGCAGGATATAGATTTTCTAAAAGTTATTAAGGCTATAAAAGAAAATAAAATTAATTATAACTTTGTAGATGTTGGATATGTAAGGGAATTAGATATTTACTTTTTTAATTCATTTGGAATTGGGCTTGCAGGAAGTGTTGCATTTAATGTAAAAAAACTTTTAAATTATAAGCTTGCTACTATCAAAAGTTTAATTTTTGATTATAAAGTATTTAATCTAAAAGTAAATGAATTTTATGATGGTAAAAGTATATCTTTTCACATTGGGATAAATCAAATTGAAGGGCATGGTATTAAGACATTTCCAAAAGCAAAAAATAATGATAATTTAATGGATGTCGTAATTTTTAAAAATATACCTTATTTTTTAACATTCTTTAAAGTTGTTAAACTTTTAAAAGGTGAGCACATAAATGATAAATTCGTTATTTATAACCAGTTAAGTAATTTAACATTTGAGATTAATAAGGAAGTTTTCGGTCATTATGATGGTGAAGTATTTAAAGCAAAGAAGGGTATTTATAATGTTAGCATTTTAAATAAAGCGCTTAGAATTTTCAAATGGAGTTAATAATCTCTATTCTCTTCATTTTGAGTTTTATATTTTATATTTTAAGACTTCCACTTCTTTTATCTTACTTAATAGCAGGATTAATTGTATCTTACTTTATACATTTTGAGGAGTATTTTATACATTTTGTAAATAACTTGGCTATTTCAATTCTTTTATTTTTTATTGGTTTTGAATTTTCATTTAATAAAATCCACAAGCATATAAATTCTTCATTTTTAAATACTTTTATCACATTTCTTCTCTTTCTCTTTATTGGAACAATTTTTGCATTTTTTATAAGTAAGGACTTAAAATCATCTTTAATTTTTGCCTTAGTTATATACCCATCTTCATCCCTTATAGTTATAAAAATGCTTCAAATTACAAATAGATTGGCAAGCATTGAAACACCTTTTATAATTATCGCTCTAATTCTTGAAGATTTATTTATTGCTATACTACTTGGACTTATAAAAGGCTCATACTTTCCTATATTAAATGTTTTTTTTGTAATTTTGGCAATTTTTATAAATTTTAAATTTAAAGTAAAAATAAGAAAATTTGTAAGCTTTTTAACTAATTTAGATAGAGAGCTATTTTTAATTACTATCTTCTTTGCTATAATTATTGCAGATACTATTTTAAAATCTCCTATTGGGGCTTTTATACTTGGTATTTTAATTTCAGATACATACGAGAATTTCTTTGAGAAACAACTTTCAATGATAAGAGAAATAATATTTATGGCTTTTTTCTTTCTTTTTGGTTATGGTTTAAAATCTATTCTTCCACTTATAAACTTTCAATATTTTTTTATTGCAATTTTTATATTTTTTATAGCAATTTTATTAAAAGCTATATATTTTATTCAAATTCAATCATTTAAAATAATTTCAAGAAGTATAATAACTCTTATCCCAAGAGGAGAATTTTCTATCTTTGCGATTTATATGCTTCAAAATGAAGAACTTAAAATTATTGCAAGCATATTTGTAATTTTATCCATAGGGGGGATTTTGTTAATGGTTTGCATAAAAGGTTAACTTATGCTTTAAAATTATCACCCTACACAACCTAACCCTTAAAAAGGAGGTAAGGCAATGGCAAAGGTTGAGCTTAAAGTTAAGATAAAACCACTTGGAGATAGGATCGTTGTTGAGAGAATAGAAGAGGAAGAAGTTAAAAAAGGTGGGATCATCATTCCAGACACTGCTAAGGAAAAACCCCAAAAAGGTAGAGTTCTTGCTGTTGGACCTGGCAGAAAGACTGATGATGGAAAAGTTATTCCTGTTGATATAAAGGTTGGTGATATTGTGATATTTTCTAAATATGCTGGAACAGAAATTGAAATAGGAGACCAAAAACTTTTAATTATGAGAGAAGATGAAGTTCTTGGTATAATTGAAGAAGAATAAAAAAGGAGGTGAGCCATGGCAGCAAAAGAGATAATTTATAATGAGGTAGCTCAAAGAGCTATTTTGAGAGGTGTTGAAAAACTTTCTAATGCAGTTAAAGTTACACTTGGACCTGCTGGAAGAAATGTTGTTCTTGAAAAGAAATTCGGTTCTCCTACTATTACAAAGGATGGTGTAACAGTTGCCAAGGAAATTGAACTTGAAGATCCATTTGAAAATGTAGGTGCCCAACTTGTAAAGGAAGTTGCTTCTAAGACTTCTGATGTTGCTGGTGATGGAACAACAACCGCAACAGTATTAGCAGAAGCTATTTATCGTGAAGGTGTAAAGATGGTTACCGCTGGTGCAAATCCTACTGAGGTAAAAAGAGGCATTGATTTAGCAGTTGAAAAGGTAGTTGAATACTTAAAGAAAATCTCAAAGAAGGTTGAAACTACAAAGGAAATTGAACAAGTTGCAACAATATCTGCTAATAATGATAATGAAATTGGAAAGAAAATTGCAGAAGCAATGGAAAAAGTTGGAAGAGATGGTGTAATTACTGTTGAAGAAGGAAAAGGAATTGAAACATATGTTGAAGTTGTAAATGGATATCAATTTGATAGAGGTTATATTTCTCCATATTTTGTAACAGATGCTGAAAAAATGGAGGTAGTATTTGAAAATCCATACATTCTAATAACTGACAAGAAAATTTCTGGTATAAGAGAAATTTTACCAGTTCTTGAAAAAATTGTTCAAACAGGAAAGCCATTATTGATAATTGCAGAAGAAGTTGAAGGTGAAGCATTAGCAACACTTGTTGTAAATAAACTTAGAGGAACATTACAAGTTGCAGCAGTTAAAGCTCCTGGATATGGTGATAGAAGAAAAGAAATGTTAAGAGATATTGCAATTCTAACTGGTGGTATAGTAATTTCAGAAGAGACTGGAATGAAATTTGAGAATGTAAGACTTGATGACCTTGGAAAGGCTAAGAAAGTTGTAATTGATAAAGAGAATACTACAATCATAGAAGGATATGGTAGAAAGGAAGATATTGAGGCAAGAATTAAGCAAATTA
>JAUQPS010000099.1 GCA_030550205.1 bacterium | reverse complement strand
TGATATTTTTAGTTTTATGCCAAATTTTTTAATTAATTCCTTAAATATCCACCAAGCGGGCATACTATCTTCATAATTTAATAGAGCTTGTTTGTGAATTTGAACTCTTCCTTCAAAATTCGTTCTACTTCCATCTTCCTCAAATATCGTTGTTTCTGGTAAAATGTATTTTGCATATTTAACAGAATAATCAGCAAATGGTGAAATATAAATAATTATTGGGATGTTTTCAAGAGCTTTTTCAATTTCAGCTCTATTTGGAAATTCAAGTAATAAGTCAGTATGCCATATAAATAATGCTTTAATTTTACCATCAATAGCTTTTTTAATAATTTCATAAGTATTTTTACTTTCTATACCCATATCAATAAAGCCTTGGGCATTAGGTTTTGTTCTCAAAATTAAAACTTTACAATTATCTCTATAAGCTGAACCAATTAATATATTTCTTAATGCATTATATGGTAAATTGTCAGGTAAAATAATGATAGTTTTTCCAGATTTTAAATTAATATCTTCAAAACTTTCATTTTCCTTTAATAGTTTAGCTAATTTGTATGAGTGTATTTCAAGCTCATTTGGATGAAATATAATTCCCTTTGCCCAATTCTCCAAAATATATCTCTCTTTATAATAATTAAAAACATATATATTTGCTCCTCTTCTACTTGCTTTTATTAATCTAATTCCTAAGTTTGGAAAGCTATTTTTAATATCTCCAAAAATTATAATATTTTGTGCATCTTCAATATCTACAATTTTTCCATTTGAAATAGAATATCCAAAAACCTCTTTAATAGCATCTTTTTCAAAACCTAGATCCATAAAGCTTATATCCTCTACAAATAGAACTTCTTTAAAGAGAATTTTTGAAATATAAGCACTTTCATTAGAACTTCTTGCCCCTGTAATAAGAGCAATTTCATCACTATTTAAATTCTTTATATCTGAATATATTGCATTTAAAATATATTCCCAATTAACCGCTCTATATTCTCCATTTTCTTTAATTGTAGGATATGCAATTCTATTATCTGCATTTACCCAACTATATGAATATCTTTCTCTATCTGATAACCAAAAATCATTTACACTTGGATTATCCCTTGATGTAACCCTATATACCTTAAATAAATCCTTTCTCCTTCCACCAATTTCAAAATAACCTCTACTCTTTGGATATTTTCTTCTAACATCTACATATATATTAACTCCAATTGAATCATCTGGTGCAATACTTTCTACACTTTCAATTTCCCAAGGTCTTGCTTTAAACTTATAACTTCCATCATTTATAGCTCCAAGTGGGCATATTTCAAACATATTTCCAGAAAATTCATTTTCAATAATTTCTTTTTCCCATACTCCAAATACTTCATACCATCCTCTATTATATGTTCCCCACTCTGTTCCACCTCCAATTAACCAAAAGAATCTATTACATCTATCGCATTCAATACATCTATTAGGATATAAATCTAAGAATGGACTAAAATTTTTCCTTTCAAATTCCCTTTTTGGGAATTCATATCTACTTCTATCAGGTCCAAATCTTAATGTTAATTCTTGTAAATCGCATTCTCCTCCCGCATCACATGTAGGACAATCTAAGGGATGGTTTAATAATAATAATTCTAAAACACCTTTTTGAATATCATTTTTAACAACATTACTATTTGTAAAAACTTCCATATTTTCCATAGCTAATGTGGCACATGCAGGCATTATTCTTGTAGTATTTCCCATTTTTACCTCAACATTACATATTCTACATGCTGCTACGTATGGTAATTTGGGATGATAACAAAAAACAGGAATAAATATATTGTTTCTCCATGCAACATCTAAAATTGTTTCGCCATCTTTAAATTCATATTCTTTTTCATTTATTTTCAATCGCTTCATGTTAAGCTTGAAATTTTAAAGTTTATAAACTTTAACCTTTAAAATTTTCAGCCAAAATTATGGAATGGAAAGGGAAGAAACTATCAGAAAGTGCAAAGATTATACTTCAAGAAGCAGAGAAAATAGCCAAAAAAAGAGGAGAAATTATTGTAGATACAGACCATTTACTTTATGCTCTTTTTATAGCGGATTCAAAAAATCCTTTTGTAAAGTGGCTTGAAAAGAAGGGTATTCCAATTGAACAAGCAAAAAGAGAAGTTCAAAGAGCATTAGATTTATTTTATTCTCAACTTGAAAATATAATAAGGTCATATAGAAGGGCATTTGAAGATTTAGAAAATCAGATTGCTTATAGTTATTCAAGTTCCTTTGCAAAAGAGATTATAAATAAATTCTTACAATTGCTTTCTGAAAACATTGAAAATTATATACTTGGTAAAAGGGAAAGAGAATTTGTTCAAATTAAA
This sequence comes from bacterium, assembly GCA_030550205.1. Taxonomy (GTDB): domain Bacteria; phylum Hydrothermota; class Hydrothermia; order LBFQ01; family DSFT01; genus DSFT01. Next base: position 3,508 of record JAUQPS010000099.1, on the reverse strand, counting down.
ACTCAGCGCTGGGTTCCAATTAGAACAAGAAGTCCATTTAAAAGTCTTATAGAAGAGCTGTTCTCAGATTTTGAAAGCTTTCTGTTTCCAGAAGAATTTACAAGCTCTTGGGCATTAAAAGAGGAAACAATAAGTGTTCCCAAAAAATTTGTAGATAGCATTAAAGAAATTGCAAGTAAATATGGTTATTATAATATAGATGATTTAATTAAAGAAATTGCAAGTAAATATGGTTATTATAATATAGATGATTTAATTTCAACCTTAGCGGATTATGAGGAAAAAATTAGAAGTTCTTTAATTCATCTTTATGATAATGGAATTGACCCAAGGCGAGTTATTTATAAAATTTTAAATAAGGATGGAAAAGTTGAATATTCTATTTTTGTTCAAAGTATATTAAATAAACTTGCATCTGAAAGTAAAGATGAAATTTCTGCAAATGAAATAATTGAAGCTCTTGCAGTAAGTAAGACAATTGGAGGAACGATATTAAGTCAGTTATTGAGTGCTATAAAGGAGGGGGTAAGAATGGGTTCTTGGACAGATGAGTTAAAAGAAGAGGAGAGAAGTGCTCTTGAAAAATATACAATTGATATTACAAAGTTAGCAATGGAGAATAAGCTTGATCCAATTATTGGAAGAGATAAGGAAATTGAACAAGTTATAGAGATATTACTTAGAAAGCAAAAGAATAATCCTGTTCTTGTAGGTCCTGCTGGTGTTGGAAAAACCGCTATTGTTGAAGGGCTTGCTCAAAAAATAGTAAAAGGTGAAGTTCCAGATGAATTAAAGAATAAAAAAATTTTACAACTTGATGTAGGAGCTTTAATTGCGGGAACTAAATATAGAGGGGAAATGGAAGAAAGAACAAAACAATTATTAGATGAGCTTAAATCAAGAGATGATATTATATTATTTATAGATGAAATTCATACAATTGTTGGAGCAGGAAGAGCAGAAGGAGCTCCATTAGATTTAGCAAATATGTTAAAACCATTATTAGCAAGAGGAGAGATTAGATTAATTGGAGCTACAACGCCTGATGAATATAGAAATTATATTGAAAAAGATAGTGCATTAGAAAGAAGATTTCAACCTGTATGGGTAGATGAGCCAGATTATTATGCGACTATTGAAATTCTTAAAGGTTTAAGGAAAAGATATGAGGAATATCATAATGTGAAAATAAGTGATAGTGCTATTGAAAGTGCTGTTAAATTATCAACAAGGTATATTCAAAATAGGAAATTACCTGACAAGGCAATAGATATATTAGATAGAGCTGCATCAAGAAAAAAATTAAAAGTTTTATATAATAAACCTACAAAAGAAAAAATAATTTCTGAGATTGAAAGAATTGAAAAAGAAATTTCAAAGGCAAGTGAAGATAAAAATTTTGAAAGGGTTGAAGAACTCAAAAAATTAAAAGAGCAATTAAATGAAAAATTAAGAGAAATTGAAAATTTAGAAAAGAGTGATGAAGAAATTGAAAGAAAAATAAAAGAATTAGAAGAAAAGGTTGAAGAAGCTGAAAGAAAAGCAGATTTAGAAAATTGGGAAAGACTTTCAGAAGAATTGAGAAAATTGAAAAAGGAATTATTATCAAGAAAGAAACAAAAGAGTGATGAAATAGTTGTAGATGAAGAAGATATTGCAGAAGTTGTTTCAGAAATTACAGGTATTCCTTTACAAAAAATGATGGAGGAAGAAAAGAAAAAATTATTACATATGGAAGATTATTTACATCAAAGGATAATAAATCAGGAAGAAGCGGTAAGAGTTATATCTGAGGCTATTAGAAGAGCAAGATCGGGTATTAGCGAGCCTAAGAGACCACTTGGTTCATTCTTATTTTTAGGACCAACAGGTGTTGGAAAAACAGAATTAAGTAAAGCACTTGCAGAGTTCTTATTTGGGAGTGAGGATGCTTTAATTAGAATTGATATGTCAGAATTTAAAGAAGAGCATTCAATTTCAAAGCTTATTGGAGCACCACCAGGATATGTTGGATATGAAGAAGGTGGGAAATTAACAGAAGCGGTAAGGAGAAAACCATATAGTGTAATTTTGCTTGATGAAGTTGAAAAAGCACACCCAAGAGTATTTGATTTATTTTTACAAGTTTTAGATGATGGAAGATTAACAGATAGTCAAGGAAGGACAGTTAGTTTTAGAAATTGTGTAATTATAATGACTTCAAATCTTGGAAGTGAATTTATAAGGGAATTTATGGAAAAATATGCAGATAGATTTAGAGAAGCTTATAAGAGGCAATTAAAAGAAGAAGTAGAAAAACTAATGAAAGAATTTAATATTGAATTTGAATTTGTTAAGAGTAGAGTATTAGAAATTGTAAGACACTTTTTCAGACCAGAATTTATAAATAGAATAGATGAGATTATTGTATTTAAACCACTTCTTTGGAATGAAATTGTTGAAATTGTTAAATTACTTATAAATAGATTAAAGCAAAGACTAAAAGAACAAAAGATAGAAATGGAAATAACAGATAAAGCTATTGAACTTATTGCTATTAAAGGTTTTGACCCAATGCTTGGAGCAAGACCACTTAGAAGGGTTATACAAAGAGAAATTGAAAATGAAATAAGTAAGTTAATTTTAAGTGGTAAGATAAATCCAGGTTCAAAAGTTGTAATAGATGGAGAGGGTGATAAGTTTAAAATTATGCTTTAAAATTTTCAAACCATTTTTGAGCTCATTTTAACTTTGACCATTCAGACCGCAGGTAGTGCCCAACCTAGTGGGCAAGCTCATGAGCATAAAGCTTCTACTGAAACTTCTACCAAAACTGAGAAGTATGCTGGTGGATATTTTGTCTATATAGTAAAAGGTGAGACTAAGATAGAATATAAGCTCGGTGAGGGTAAGACTATTGATAAGGATGCATTTCAAAAAGAAATTTCTTCCATAAAGGGTGTAAAGGAAGTAAAATATGATGAAAAGACAAAAGCCTTTACAATTACAGTAGATGATGATAAGGAAATAGTGAAAGTTATAACAGATAAGGGATTTGTAAAGGCAGAAGCTAAAAAGACAACCAAGTAGAAATTTTAAAGCCCCATCTGGGGCTTATATACTTTAAAATTTTCTGTGTTCTTTTACCTTTTAGTTCAAACTGAAATTAAAACCCTTAAAATAAATAGTTATGCTATTGTAAATGCTAATATCTTTTTAAAAGATAGCATTTTAAAAAATGGAACAATAATTGTAAAAGATGGGAAAATTGTAGATGTTGGTAGAAATTTAAAAATTCCAAATGATATTTTAATTCTTGATTATTCTGGAAAGTATGTTTATCCTGGATTTATTGAGATATTAAGAGAAATTTCAAGTGATACTTTAAAAGAAATAGAAAATTTAAGAAATTTGGGATTTACAATTGCTCAAATTATAAAAAATGATAGTATATTACGGGGATTTACAAAAGTTATTAAATTGGATGGGGATAGTATTAAAAATAGCTCAATTTTAAATAATCCATTTT
>JAUQPS010000017.1 GCA_030550205.1 bacterium | reverse complement strand
TCAATTCCTATCCCTATCTCTATAAAGGTTTCACACCAAATAAAGGTCAGCTTGCTACTATGGATGGAAAGATAGCTGAAAATGTTATCTTCTATTCAAAAAATGGAAATATGGGTATATTCATAACTGAAAATGGAATGAGTTATGTAATTTATGATGTTGAAAAAAGGGAAGCTAAAAAAGACAAAGATTTATTACCACACATAAAAGAAAATCCTGAAAATTCCATATTACACTATGCCAGGATAGACTATGAGCTAATAGGAGGGAAGATAAAGAAAGAAAACATAATTTATCAAGATGAACTACCAGGATATGAAAACTTTTATCTAGCTCATTGTCCAGATGGAATACTATTTGTAAAGAGTTATAGGAAAGTTATAATAAAAGATATATATCCAGGGATAAATTGGATATTTAGATATGATGATAATGGAAATTTTCATCATGAGTTTGAGTTAAAAAATCCCCAGTTAATATCTCGAATAAAGTTAAGAGTAAAATATGCTGATATAGAACTAACTGACAATTCAAAGTCCATAATTTTATCAACGCCGATAGGAAAGATAAAGGATGGGAGTTTAAGAGGGTATCAAGGGAATAATATAGTTGAAGTGAGTTATAAGCTTATAGATAATAATTTAATAGCTTTTGATGTTAAGAGTTTTGATAAAGATAAATCATTACTAATTGACCCACATGCTTTAATTTGGAGCACTTATTATGGGGGAAGTAGTGGAGAAGAAGGTTATTCAATTACCACGGATATAAATGGAAATGTATTTGTAACAGGATTGACGGGCTCAACTGATTTTCCAACTCAGGATGCTGGTGGAGGTGCTTATTTTCAAGGTTATGCTGGAAATGACATTTTTATTTTAAAATTCAATAATTTAGGAGTTAGGTTATGGGCTACATATTATGGGGGAAGTTCTGATGATATTAGTAGTTCAATTATTGCAGATATACAAGGGAATATCTTTATTACAGGCTATACAATTTCAAATGATTTTCCAGTATATGACCCTCAAAATGGTGCTTATTTTGATGGGAATTGCGAGGGATGTCCATTTTCATTTTCTGATATTTTTATTTTAAAATTTACTAATTCCGGAGTAAGGTTATGGGCTACTTATTATGGGGGTGTAAATTTTGATTATGGTTATTCTATTTCGGTAGATGGACAAGGTAATATATTTTTAACAGGAGCTACAAATTCAACAGGCTTTCCAACCTATAATCCTGGTGGAAATACTTATTTTCAGGGAAGCAATGCAGGTCTTAGTGATGCCTTTATCTTAAAATTTAATAATTCAGGTGCTAGATTGTGGGCTACTTATTATGGAGGAAGTGGAAATGATAGAGGTTTATCTATTAGAATAGATTTACAAGGTAATGTATTTGTTACAGGAAATACTTGGTCATCCGATTTCCCGATATTTAATCCACAAAATGGAGCATATTTTGATAATACTTGTGGAACTGATGGAAATTGTAATTATAATGGAAATGTTTATTTTTCTGATATATTCATATTAAAATTTGATAATTCGGGTGTTAGATTATGGGCTACTTATTATGGAGGAAGCAAACATGATCAGGGTCATTTTATAACAACAGATGCACAAGGTAATTTATTTTTAACAGGAAAAACAAATTCCCCGGATTTTCCCACTTATGACCCCCAAAATGGTGCTTATTATCAAGGAACATGTGCTGGTGGATGTACAAATTCCGATGCTTATATTTTAAAATTCAATAATTTAGGAATTTTACAATGGGCTACTTACTATGGGGGAAGTGCTGAGGAGTGTTATAACCTTCCTTGTTCTATTGTAGCAGATGCTCAAAATAATATATTTATGACAGGATTAACACTTTCCTCTGATTTTCCAATTCAAAATCCTAATGATGGTTCTTATTATCAAGGGAGTAATGCGGGTGGTTCTGATGCTTTTATATTAAAATTTAATAATGTCGGAGCTAGAATATGGGCTACATATTATGGAGGAAATGATGCTGATGGTGCTTATTCTATTACAGTAGATCCCAATAATAACATATTTTTGACAGGAACAACTGCTTCAACTAACTTTCCAACTTATGATCCTGGAAATAATGCTTATTATCAATCAAGCAATATGGGAACTGATGCTTTTATATCCAAATTGGGTAATTCCTCATCAATCTTAGAAAAAACTACTTATTATTACAAAAATAAAATTTCTTTCAATTTATTTAACTTCTCTTGCCCAATAACAATTAGCATTTATTCTCTTGATGGTAATCTAATTTATTCAGATGTTTTCAAAACCAACAATATAGAAATTAACCTTAAAAGCCTAAAATCTGGAATATACATTCTAAAAGCTTATAGTTCAAATAATAAGCAACTAACTTATAAGCTTATTAAATTCTAAGGGGGATTTTGCTCCTCCTTTAAAATTTAAAATCTTATGAGTTTATTTATATTTCAATTTTCAAATTTTGCAGGTGAAGTTTATAGAGTTGAGGTAAATGGGAAATTTATAGGTCTTGGTTCTTCTTATTATAACTTAAATGATGCTTCAAGTGTTTTTTATAATCCTTCCTTAATAAATAGTTCAAATGAAAGTTTATTTTTTGGATTTGGAGTTTTATATGAAGGTATAAATGCAGTTTCAATATCTTATAAATTAAAAAACAAACCTTATGGCATTGGTTTATATTTATTATTAACAGATAATATTGAATTTACATCACTTCCAGATACAACCCAACCACCATCCGAAAATAATAAACCTTATATAACTTCAATAGAAAATTATAAGGCAAGTGCTATTTATTTTTCTGGGGGTTATAAAAACTTTGGAATAAGTGCAAAGATATTATATCAAGGGATTAGTAATTATCAAGCATTTGGTTTTGGAGTTGATTTGGCAACAAGCTTTAAAAATTTCTCTGTTATTTTAAAAGACTTTTTACCAAGCTTTTTATATTGGAATAGCAAAACTATGGAATTTATTCCACCTATTATTATAATTTCTACTTATAGTAATTACAAAAACTTTTTATTTTCGTCAAGTTTGGATATTTCAACACTTGAAAATAGAAATTTTGATAGAATTATATCGTTTAATAATTTTTCAGCAGGTATTAGATTTGGAATTGAATATAACTTAAATATCGTTTCAATAAGGGGAGGATTTAGAAACTCGAAACCATCTTTTGGATTTGGTATAAACTATAAAAATTACTCTATTGATTATGGAAGTTTTTATCATTCAGATTTAGGTTTAACCCATAGAACAAGTCTTATATTGAAGTTTTGAATATAAAAATTATCTTAGAATTTGATGGAACAAATTTTGAAGGTTGGCAAAAACAAAAGAATAAAAGAACTGTTCAAGGTGAATTGGAAAATGCTTTTAAAAATTTAATAGATGGAGAATTTAAAATTATAGGTTGTTGTAGAACTGATAGTGGTGTTCATGCATTAAATTATACTTGTAATATTAAAATTTTTGGAAATTTGAAAGTTCATATTGAAAAATTAAAGTTTGCATTAAATGGCTTATTAAGTGAAGACATTTATATTAAAAATGTGGAGTTAGTAGATGAACATTTTAATGCCCGCTATAGTGCAAAATTTAAAATTTATCGTTATCGTATTTTAACTTATCCTTCACCACTTCTGATTAGATATGGATTTTATCCAAAATTTAAGATAGAGCTTGAAAAACTTAAAGAGATTGAAAATATCTTTATTGGCAAAAGAGATTTTAGAAATATATGTGCTAAAACAGAGAAAAGTGGAATTTGTAATGTTGTTGAATCTTATTGGATTTTTAATGAAAATTATTATGATTATTTTATAAAGGCGGATAGATTTTTATATAAAATGGTGCGCTCAATAGTAGGTTTAATGCTTCTTTATAGTGCTAATAAAATTAGTAAAGAGGAAATTTTAGAAGTTCTTGAATTTAAAAGAAAATTTATTCCATATATAGTGCCTGCAAAAGGGCTTACACTAATTGAAGTATTATATTGATTACACTTTAAAATTTTAAAATGCTTAAAAAACCAGATTGGTTAAAAATCAAGCTTGAATATAATGGTAAATTTCAGAATGTAAAAGAGATTTTAAAAAAGAAAAAACTTTTTACAGTTTGTGAAGAAGCAAAATGTCCAAACTTGAATGAGTGTTGGTCTTATGGAACTGCTACAATTATGATTCTTGGGGATATGTGCACAAGGGGTTGTAAATTTTGTGCGGTGAAAACAGGAAATCCTAAGGGTTGGGTAGATCCATTAGAACCTTTTCATGTTGTAGAAACTATTAAGTATTTAAATTTAAGATATGTTGTTTTAACGATGGTTGATAGGGATGATTTAGTAGATGGTGGGGCTTTTCATGTTTATAGAGTAGTTAATGAAATTCGTAGGAACTTAAAAGATATAAAAATTGAAGCATTAGTTGGAGATTTTAGGGGAAATAAAAACTCAATAAGTTTAATTGCTAATTCTGAAATTGATGTATTTGCACATAATGTAGAAACAGTTGAAAGATTAACTCCAAAAGTTAGAGATTTTAGAGCAAGTTATAAACAATCACTTTTTGTTTTAGAATATGCTAAAAAAGTTAATCCAAATATATTAACCAAGAGTTCAATTATGATTGGACTTGGAGAAACAGAGGAAGAAGTTATACAAACGATGAGAGATTTAAGAAATGTAGGAGTTGATATAATTACTATTGGTCAATATCTACAACCTACAAAAAGACATCTGCCTGTTGTTGAATATGTGCCACCATATAAATTTAAATGGTATAAAAATAGAGCATTAGAGCTTGGATTTAAAGAAGTTTTTTCTGGGCCACTTGTAAGAAGCTCTTATAGAGCGGAGAAGGTATTCTATGGTGAAGTTTGAAGCCCAAAGTAAATTACCTACTATTTATGGCGAGTTTATAGTAAGAGCTTATAGTGAAGGAGAAAAGGAACATTTGGCTTTAATAATGGGACAAATAAAAAATGGTATTTTGGTAAGGGTTCATTCTCAATGTACAACGGGTGATGTTTTTCATTCAATGAGATGTGATTGTGGATTTCAACTTGAATATGCATTAAAAAGAATAGCAGAAGAAGGAAATGGAATTTTAATATATTTAAATCAAGAAGGAAGGGGTATTGGACTTATAAATAAAATTAAAGCATATAGCTTACAAGATGAGGGATATGATACAGTTACTGCTAATCATCAACTTGGATTTGAAGCGGATTTAAGAAATTATAAACCTGCCTTTGAAATTTTAAGGGATTTAGGGATAAGTGAAATAAGACTTATGACAAATAATCCAAATAAGATAAAAGAAATTGAAATGTATGGAATTAGAATAATTGAGAGAATCCCTATAATTACAAAAGCAAATGAGTATAATAGGAGATATCTACTTACAAAGATAAGAAAGCTTGGACACTTAATTGACGAGAATGAAATTTAGAACATTTGAAAGAAATGTTCAAAAGGATAGTGAAGGTAAGCGATTAGATATTTATCTTACAATTAGTGGAATAGGACTTTCAAGAAGTAAAGTAAATGAATTAATAAAAGAAGGAAAGGTAAAAGTAAATGGTAAAGTTGTAGATAAGCCATCTTATAAAGTAAAAAGTGGAGACCATATTATTGTAGAATATGAAGTTGAGGAAGAATATGAAATTGTTCCAGAAGATATTGATATACCAATTTTTTATGAAGATGAAGATATTATTGTAATAAATAAGCCAGCGGGGATAGTTGTTCATCCTGCAAAGGGACATATTAGAGGAACAATTGTAAATGCGGTTTTAAAAAAATTAATGGATTTACAAACAGATAGAACAAGACCAGGGATTGTTCATAGACTTGATAAGGATACAAGTGGTTTGATGGTAATAGCAAAAACTCAAAATGCGGTTAAAAATTTAGCTGAGCAAATTCAGAAAAGAATTATGAAAAGATATTATAAGGCATTTGTTTGGGGAACAACGATGAAAGAGAAAGGAACAATTATAGCTCCAATTGGAAGACATCCTGTTGATAGAAAGCGCATGGCAGTTACTCCATTTAATTCAAAAATGGCAATTACTCATTATAGGATATTAAAAAAATTTTCAGAAGTTGCTACATTATTAGAATTAAAACTTGATACTGGAAGAACACATCAAATTAGAGTTCATATGGAATATATAGGTTATCCAGTTATTGGAGATGAAGTTTATAGTGGAAAGGATCCAAGAAAAATTTTTAAGGTTGTTCCTTCAATTTATAAAGATATTGTAAATGAGATTTTAAAAATTGCAAATAGACAAATGCTTCATGCATATAAGCTTATATTTATACATCCTACAAAGAATGAAGAAATGGTATTTGAAACTCAATTCCCAAAAGATATTCAAGAGCTTTATGATTTTTTAACTTTAAAATTTCAAAACATATGAATCAACTTTTAATTTTTTACCTTTTGGCTGTAATTCTATTTATTTTTGGACTTAAACTTCTTCAAAAACCTCAAACTGCAAGAATAGGAAATCTTGTAAGTGCTATTGGAATGACAATTGCTGTAATTGCAACATTCTTCCAACATTTCGAAAACTACTTTTTGATATTTTCTGCTTTAATTATTGGTAGTGCAATAGGTATATTTTTAGCATATTGGGTGCCTATGACTGCAATCCCTCAATTTGTAGCTATGCTAAATAGTTTTGGTGGAGCTGTTTCTGCGCTTGTTGGAATGTGGGCATTTTTAGAAAATAGAATTCCAGAATTTGTAAATCCAATACAATTTCACATTTCTGTGGGGTTAGATATATTTATAGGAACAATTACATTTGTTGGGAGTGTTATTGCATTCTCAAAATTACAAGGTTTGATAACTGAAAAACCTATTCTTATACCTTTTAAGAATTTTATAAATTTATCACTTCTAATAGCAAGTTTAATATCAATTTTTATTTTTGCATTTACTAAAAATCCTATATTTCCTTGGCTTATATTAGCATTTTCTATTACACTTGGGCTTACATTAACATTACCAATAGGTGGAGCAGATATGCCCGTTTTAATATCATTATTAATTTCATATGCGGGATTATCAGCAACTGCACTTGGTTTTACATTTAGTAATTTTGGTTTAATTATGGTGGGTTCATTAGTTGGTGCTTCTGGATTAATTTTAACAAGGATAATGGCAAAAGCTATGAATAGAGACTTTTGGGGAATATTACTTGGAAATATAACACCCCCTGAAATGGCTAAAAGTTCAGATGATAGGAGTTTTTATGAAGGAAGAATTAAAACTGCTACTGCAGAAGAAGTAGCAATGATATTAGATTATGCAAAAAGTATAGCATTTATTCCTGGATATGGTTTAGCAGTTTCACAAGCTCAACAAATAGTAAAAGAATTATATGAATTATTAAGTAAGGATGGAAAAGATGTTTATTTTGCTATTCATCCAGTAGCTGGAAGAATGCCAGGTCATATGAATGTTTTATTAGCAGAAGTAGATATACCATATGATAGATTGAAAACACTTGAAGAAAGTAATGAGCTTTTACCTCAAACAGATGTTGCAATTGTAGTTGGAGCAAATGATGTTGTAAATCCATTAGCAAGAGAAGAGCAAAATTCACCAATATATGGTATGCCTATTTTAGATGCAGATAAAGCAAAAACTGTTATTGTAATTAAAAGGAGTTTAGCCCCAGGTTTTGCAGGAGTAGTAAATCCATTGTTTATAAAAGAGAATACAATAATGGTTTTTGGAGATGCAAAACCTGTTTTAAGTGAGATTGTAAAAGCTTATAGAGAGCTAAAAGTTTAATGATATTAAATAGGTTAAAAGAAGAAATTGATATTAAAATTGTGTATTATGGTCCTGCTCTTTCTGGTAAAACAGAAAACTTAAAATATATATATTCAAAAATTAGTCCAGAAAGAAGGGGAGAGCTTATTAAGATAGATACAAAGGGAGAAAGAACATTATATTTTGATTTTATGCCTATTGAATTTCAATTAAATCCTTATAAATTAAAAGTTCATTTATATACAGTTCCAGGTCAAGTATTTTATAAAGTTTCAAGGAAATTGGTGTTAAAGGGTTTTGATGGAATTGTGTTTGTAGCAGATTCTGCACCAGAAAGAAGAGAAGCAAATATACAAGCAATGGAAGAGATGATAGATTATATTCAAAGTGATGGATTAAATTTAGATGAAATTCCAATAGTTTTACAATATAATAAAAGGGATTTGATAAATGCACTTGATGTAGAAATTCTACAAAGTGATTTAAATCGTAATAATTGGGAATATGTTTTGGCTATTGCAAGTATGGGAAAGGGCGTTATTGAAACATTAGATTTAATTTTAAAATTAACTATAAAGAAGGTAAAGGCGAAAGTTGTTTAAGACAAACATCTATTTATTACTTGTTTTTAGGTTTTTGAAATCTACACGAAAAGGAATACTTTCATTTTTATCATTATTTTCTATAATTGGAATAATGCTTGGAGTATCTGCTCTTATTATAGTAATTGGAATTATGAATGGATTTAGAGGAGAAATTGAAGAGCGACTTTTAAAATTTACTCCACATATTGTAATTATTCCAAGTGTTCAAAATTTAAATTATGATCAATTTTTAAATGAAATAAAAAGTTTTAATGGAGTAGAAGATGTAAAGAAGTATATTATTTTAAAAACTGTTGTAAGAGCACAAGATAGAATGGATGGAATTATTCTAAAAGCAGTAGATAAACCTTATAGTAAATTAAAAAAAACAGTAATTAGTGGGAATTTAGATATTGAAGATGGAGTTATTATAGGAAAGGGACTTGCTCAAAAATTAAATGTAGTAGATGGAGATAGCCTTGAGATATTTTCTTTAAATTTTGTTCCAGTTAAGTTTAAAGTTTCTGCTATTGTAGATGCTGGAATTTATGATATTAATGAAAACTTTATTTTAACAAGTATAAATAATATCAGGAGACTTGGAGTTTTTCAAATTACGGGAATTGAGGTTTATCTTAAAAATCCTTTTTTAGTTGAACCTATTGTAAGTAAAATTAGAAAAATTTCTGAAAACTTTTCAACATATACGTGGATTGATTTAAATAAAAATTTATTTTCAGCATTAGAACTTGAAAAACTTGGAATGTTTTTGGTAGTTCTATTAATTACTATTGTTGCAAGTTTTAATATCATTTCAACACTATCCATTTTGTCAGAAAGAAAAATTTATGATATTGGAATTTTAAGAGTTTTTGGATTAAAGAGTAATGATATTTTAATTGTATTTTTTTTGCTTGGAATGACTATTGGATTAATTGGAATAATTCTTGGAAATATCCTTGGCTTTCTTATTTCATTCTTAATAACAGATTTAAAGTTAATTAAGTTAAATCCCCAAATTTACTTCATAGACCACATACCTATAAAACTAAATTTTAAAGATTATTCAATAATTTCAATTTTTGTTTTCTTAATAGTTTTCCTATTTTCTATAATTCCTTCAATCGGCATATCCAAGATAAAAATTTTAGAAGCGTTAAAGCAAAAATGAATCTAAAATTATCTCTATGCAAGAATTAAATGAATTTTTGAAGAAGATATTGGAGATAATGGAAAAAAGAGATAGGAAGTATAGAGAGGAAATGGAAAGAAGGAACAGAGAGTATAAGGAAGAAATGAAGAAAAAAGACAAAGAATTTGAAGAAAGAGTTTTCTTTCACTTTGGGAATGATAAACTAGCTCAATGAAGTGATATTAGCAAGAAAAGGAAATAAAAATTATTATACTTGGTGGAGATTTAAAAAAAATATGATGGAATGGAGTTTAATGAGAAAAATATAGCAAATATATCATTTAAAGAGTTAAAGAAATTTAAAGTAAGACAAGTAATTTTTATTAGTCCTGTAAATAAGATTACAATCTCAAACTATCTTTTATAAATATCACATCCTTAAAGCCAAATCCCATTATTAAATTTCTCAAAATCTCTCTAACCCTTTCCCTTGTTTTTTCTTCAATACTATCTTTTTTTGCTTCTCTTATTATTAAATTTTTCCCTTTGCTTATAGCTTCATTTAATAATTCTATTCTATTGCAATTAAACAAAACGAACTCCTTAAAAATCCTATAATCTATCAAATTAAATCTCAATTCAACATCAGGCAAATAAATATAAACTATGCTATCTTTAATTTTGATATCTTCTTTATGAACTTTATTTAAATTCAAAAAGCCTTCCACATTCCCTTTAATAATAACTGTCATATTACAATTTGGAGCCTTATTTAGCTTTACTATTTTTTCATAGTGATATTGAACAACAGAAATATCTTTTATATTATTAATTGAGGCCAAAATAATGTCCATTCTAAGCTCTGGATTTTTATTTTGAAACAATAAAGCAATTATTATTATAAGAACTATGACCAAAACAATAATATATTTACTCAAATTTAACATCTTTTGAAAAGTTCCTTACAAAAGCAATTAAAAACTTTTTTAACTCGTTATTTAATTCTCTTTGAATTAAACTATCATTTGAAAGTTTTTCAATTTTATTTCTTAAACTATCTATTGCTAATTTAAAAGCTAACTTTCTGTCATTATTAGAAAATGGCATATACATTAAACTTATATCTTCATCATAATCAAGCAAACTATCCAAAATACTATAACTACAAACCTTGGGTTTTGGCACATTATAAAAAATTACATATTCTCCCTCATCCTTAAATTTAATATCAGATAAATTTACACAAAATCTTACCTTTCCTTGAACTTCTATTAAGAATTTATTTTCCCCGATCATTTTAGGAAATCTAATCTCAAAAACACTTCTTATAACATATTCAGCAATGTTTAAATTGGTTATTTCATAAATGGATTTTAAATTTAAACTTTCATTCTCTTTATTACACCCTAAAAAAATAAATAAAATAAAAAATCTAACTACGATAGCTTTAAAATTTTAATGCCATATGAGATTAAAATTTATTCTTATATGGGTAGTATTTGGATTATATATACAACTTCCAAAACTTTGGGCAAATGGGGGCTTTCGTGATCCATCTGCTACTGGTGGGAATATATTTAGTGAGATAGAACATCCAACAGTTTCCCTGCAAAAGGAAGTAATATGGGTTAAGGATTCTACTGATTGGCAAGTTGATTATATCTTTTATAATGAAGGTAATGAAACAACTGTAAGAGTAGCATTTCCCATAAATCTACGGAGCGGAGTTAGGGATGGAGCGCTAACAGGAATTGATACCGATAAAGTAAAAGCTCTTTTTTTAAATTCTAAAAGAATTGTGATGAGTTTTGATAAGTTTGACCCTGAAAAGTTTGTTCGTTCTATATCAAGGAGTTTTGAGGAACTTGAAGATGATATTCTTTTAGGAACAGTTACAGGAATAGTTACAAGCTTTAATGTTATTCAGGACAATAAACCTGTAAAAATAGAAGAAGTTATTTTAGAAAAATCTGAAGAGTATTATTCAGAAATAAAAATCTATATGACATTTACTTTAAAATTCCCATCCCGTTCACAAAGTCATGTAAGAGTAAGTTATAGAACTTCGATCTATGAGAGTGGAGAAGGTGATTTTGAGCGCTCTTATTCCTTATATTGGATAGGCCCTGGAAGAACTTGGAAAGGACCAATTGAAAAAGTATTTCTTGTAATTCCAGGAAAATTTGTTTTTCCTAGTTTAAGTTTTTCTGATGAAGGTTGGAATATCTACTTTCAAAATTGTGCTGTTAGAGTTTATGTAAAAGAAAATTACGAACCAGAGATGAAAGATGAAATATATATATGGTATAATACTCCTAAAAATGAAGAACAAAATCTTTTGGCTTACTATTATATAAGTTCTGATACTCCTGAACTTCTCCCACTCTATAAAGCATATTCATCTTTTGAAATAAAAAATAGCTCTGGATACATTCCTGACATAACAACATATACAAAAACTTATGGTACTGAAACGCTTACTTTTAAATTAGATTTTAAACCTGAAAATCTTCTTGATGGGAGGCCTGAAACTGCTTGGGCTGTTAAATGGAGTGGTAAAGCATATGTGGAGTTTTATATCAGCTCAATATGTGGAACTTCTTTTAAAAAGCTTATATTACTGAATGGTTATTGGAAAGGTGAAAAGCCTGGTCGTTTATATCATCTTAATCATCGTGTAAAGAATTTTAGATTATATTCAAAAGATGGCAAATATGATAGAACATTCACTGTGCCAGATACTCCTTATGTTGAAATTGAACTTGGAGAAATTCCAGAGGGAACATATGTTTTTGAAGTTCTTGATATATATAAAGGTAGTAAATATAATGATTTGTGTATTAGTGAGCTTATATTTGAAGGAAGCTTTGATTTTCCTGAAAAATTTAACGATGAATTACTTAATAATGTTCTTTTTGAGAATAAAGATAAATAATTTATGAAAGTGAAAATAGGACTTGAAATACACTTGGAGCTTAAAACAAAGAGTAAAATGTTTTGTGCTTGCAAAAATGATTATGATTATGAAGATGAACCAAATGTAAATATATGTCCTATATGTCTTGGTTATCCTGGTGTGCTTCCTACGGTAAATAAGAAGGCTATTGAATATGCTATTTTACTTTCAAAAGCTTTAAATTGTAAAATCTCTGAAAAAATTCAATTTTATAGAAAGAATTATTTTTATCCAGATTTACCAAAAGGTTATCAAATTACTCAATATAAGGTTGGTTCAATTGGTTATGATGGATATTTATATTTAAATTTAGATGGTGGTAAGAAAGTGGGTATTGATAGGATAAGTCTTGAAGAAGATACTGCAAGAACTATTCAAACTGAAAAGGATGAAATTTTACTTGATTTTAATAGATCTGGTATTCCTTTAATTGAAATTGTAACAAAGCCAGATATGGAAAACCCAAAGGAATGTGTAAAATTTCTTGAAAATTTAAGATTAACAATTCAGTATTTAAATATATCAGATGCAAATATGGAAAAGGGACAAATGCGTGTTGATGTTAATGTTTCTGTTGAAGATAATGAAAGGGTTGAAATTAAGAATGTAAATTCAATAAGAGAAGTAGAAAATGCTCTTTATTATGAAATAAATTATCAAATTGAACAAATAAAAGCGGGTAAGAAAATTAAAAGGGCTACAAAAATGTGGGATGATTATTTAAAAGAAACAAGAGAGATGAGAAGAAAGGAAACAGAGGACGATTATAGATATTTTCCTGAACCAGATTTACCACATATTCAAATTAAAGATATTGACTTGGTATTTAAAACACCTTTTAAAGTATATGAAGAAATTGTAAAATTAGGTGTCCAAAAGGATTATGCAGAAATCATAGTTAGGGATTTAAGGCTTTGTAATTATTTTGAAAACTTTTTAAAGCATTCGGGGGATGCCATTATCGGAAGTAATTTTATTGTAAATATCTTAAAATCCTTTGATAAACTTCCAGAACCAAAGGAATTGGCAAAACTTTCAATATTAGTTAAAGAGAATAAAATTCCAAATCATATTGCAAGACAAAAATTAAATGAAATGAAAGAAAATTTGAATGTTGAAAATATATTGAAAAATATGGATATTTTAAGTGATAAAGAAGTTGAGGAAATAGCAAGGAGTTTAATAGAAAAATTTCCAGAAGCGTTAAAGCAAAAATGAATCTAAAATTATCTCTATGCAAGAATTAAATGAATTTTTGAAGAAGATATTGGAGATAATGGAAAAAAGAGATAGGAAGTATAGAGAGGAAATGGAAAGAAGGAACAGAGAGTATAAGGAAGAAATGAAGAAAAAAGACAAAGAATTTGAAGAAAGAGTTTTCTTTCACTTTGGGAATGATAAACTAGCTCAATGAAGTGATATTAGCAAGAAAAGGAAATAAAAATTATTATACTTGGTGGAGATTTAAAAAAAATATGATGGAATGGAGTTTAATGAGAAAAATATAGCAAATATATCATTTAAAGAGTTAAAGAAATTTAAAGTAAGACAAGTAATTTTTATTAGTCCTGTAAATAAGATTACAATCTCAAACTATCTTTTATAAATATCACATCCTTAAAGCCAAATCCCATTATTAAATTTCTCAAAATCTCTCTAACCCTTTCCCTTGTTTTTTCTTCAATACTATCTTTTTTTGCTTCTCTTATTATTAAATTTTTCCCTTTGCTTATAGCTTCATTTAATAATTCTATTCTATTGCAATTAAACAAAACGAACTCCTTAAAAATCCTATAATCTATCAAATTAAATCTCAATTCAACATCAGGCAAATAAATATAAACTATGCTATCTTTAATTTTGATATCTTCTTTATGAACTTTATTTAAATTCAAAAAGCCTTCCACATTCCCTTTAATAATAACTGTCATATTACAATTTGGAGCCTTATTTAGCTTTACTATTTTTTCATAGTGATATTGAACAACAGAAATATCTTTTATATTATTAATTGAGGCCAAAATAATGTCCATTCTAAGCTCTGGATTTTTATTTTGAAACAATAAAGCAATTATTATTATAAGAACTATGACCAAAACAATAATATATTTACTCAAATTTAACATCTTTTGAAAAGTTCCTTACAAAAGCAATTAAAAACTTTTTTAACTCGTTATTTAATTCTCTTTGAATTAAACTATCATTTGAAAGTTTTTCAATTTTATTTCTTAAACTATCTATTGCTAATTTAAAAGCTAACTTTCTGTCATTATTAGAAAATGGCATATACATTAAACTTATATCTTCATCATAATCAAGCAAACTATCCAAAATACTATAACTACAAACCTTGGGTTTTGGCACATTATAAAAAATTACATATTCTCCCTCATCCTTAAATTTAATATCAGATAAATTTACACAAAATCTTACCTTTCCTTGAACTTCTATTAAGAATTTATTTTCCCCGATCATTTTAGGAAATCTAATCTCAAAAACACTTCTTATAACATATTCAGCAATGTTTAAATTGGTTATTTCATAAATGGATTTTAAATTTAAACTTTCATTCTCTTTATTACACCCTAAAAAAATAAATAAAATAAAAAATCTAACTACGATAGCTTTAAAATTTTAATGCCATATGAGATTAAAATTTATTCTTATATGGGTAGTATTTGGATTATATATACAACTTCCAAAACTTTGGGCAAATGGGGGCTTTCGTGATCCATCTGCTACTGGTGGGAATATATTTAGTGAGATAGAACATCCAACAGTTTCCCTGCAAAAGGAAGTAATATGGGTTAAGGATTCTACTGATTGGCAAGTTGATTATATCTTTTATAATGAAGGTAATGAAACAACTGTAAGAGTAGCATTTCCCATAAATCTACGGAGCGGAGTTAGGGATGGAGCGCTAACAGGAATTGATACCGATAAAGTAAAAGCTCTTTTTTTAAATTCTAAAAGAATTGTGATGAGTTTTGATAAGTTTGACCCTGAAAAGTTTGTTCGTTCTATATCAAGGAGTTTTGAGGAACTTGAAGATGATATTCTTTTAGGAACAGTTACAGGAATAGTTACAAGCTTTAATGTTATTCAGGACAATAAACCTGTAAAAATAGAAGAAGTTATTTTAGAAAAATCTGAAGAGTATTATTCAGAAATAAAAATCTATATGACATTTACTTTAAAATTCCCATCCCGTTCACAAAGTCATGTAAGAGTAAGTTATAGAACTTCGATCTATGAGAGTGGAGAAGGTGATTTTGAGCGCTCTTATTCCTTATATTGGATAGGCCCTGGAAGAACTTGGAAAGGACCAATTGAAAAAGTATTTCTTGTAATTCCAGGAAAATTTGTTTTTCCTAGTTTAAGTTTTTCTGATGAAGGTTGGAATATCTACTTTCAAAATTGTGCTGTTAGAGTTTATGTAAAAGAAAATTACGAACCAGAGATGAAAGATGAAATATATATATGGTATAATACTCCTAAAAATGAAGAACAAAATCTTTTGGCTTACTATTATATAAGTTCTGATACTCCTGAACTTCTCCCACTCTATAAAGCATATTCATCTTTTGAAATAAAAAATAGCTCTGGATACATTCCTGACATAACAACATATACAAAAACTTATGGTACTGAAACGCTTACTTTTAAATTAGATTTTAAACCTGAAAATCTTCTTGATGGGAGGCCTGAAACTGCTTGGGCTGTTAAATGGAGTGGTAAAGCATATGTGGAGTTTTATATCAGCTCAATATGTGGAACTTCTTTTAAAAAGCTTATATTACTGAATGGTTATTGGAAAGGTGAAAAGCCTGGTCGTTTATATCATCTTAATCATCGTGTAAAGAATTTTAGATTATATTCAAAAGATGGCAAATATGATAGAACATTCACTGTGCCAGATACTCCTTATGTTGAAATTGAACTTGGAGAAATTCCAGAGGGAACATATGTTTTTGAAGTTCTTGATATATATAAAGGTAGTAAATATAATGATTTGTGTATTAGTGAGCTTATATTTGAAGGAAGCTTTGATTTTCCTGAAAAATTTAACGATGAATTACTTAATAATGTTCTTTTTGAGAATAAAGATAAATAATTTATGAAAGTGAAAATAGGACTTGAAATACACTTGGAGCTTAAAACAAAGAGTAAAATGTTTTGTGCTTGCAAAAATGATTATGATTATGAAGATGAACCAAATGTAAATATATGTCCTATATGTCTTGGTTATCCTGGTGTGCTTCCTACGGTAAATAAGAAGGCTATTGAATATGCTATTTTACTTTCAAAAGCTTTAAATTGTAAAATCTCTGAAAAAATTCAATTTTATAGAAAGAATTATTTTTATCCAGATTTACCAAAAGGTTATCAAATTACTCAATATAAGGTTGGTTCAATTGGTTATGATGGATATTTATATTTAAATTTAGATGGTGGTAAGAAAGTGGGTATTGATAGGATAAGTCTTGAAGAAGATACTGCAAGAACTATTCAAACTGAAAAGGATGAAATTTTACTTGATTTTAATAGATCTGGTATTCCTTTAATTGAAATTGTAACAAAGCCAGATATGGAAAACCCAAAGGAATGTGTAAAATTTCTTGAAAATTTAAGATTAACAATTCAGTATTTAAATATATCAGATGCAAATATGGAAAAGGGACAAATGCGTGTTGATGTTAATGTTTCTGTTGAAGATAATGAAAGGGTTGAAATTAAGAATGTAAATTCAATAAGAGAAGTAGAAAATGCTCTTTATTATGAAATAAATTATCAAATTGAACAAATAAAAGCGGGTAAGAAAATTAAAAGGGCTACAAAAATGTGGGATGATTATTTAAAAGAAACAAGAGAGATGAGAAGAAAGGAAACAGAGGACGATTATAGATATTTTCCTGAACCAGATTTACCACATATTCAAATTAAAGATATTGACTTGGTATTTAAAACACCTTTTAAAGTATATGAAGAAATTGTAAAATTAGGTGTCCAAAAGGATTATGCAGAAATCATAGTTAGGGATTTAAGGCTTTGTAATTATTTTGAAAACTTTTTAAAGCATTCGGGGGATGCCATTATCGGAAGTAATTTTATTGTAAATATCTTAAAATCCTTTGATAAACTTCCAGAACCAAAGGAATTGGCAAAACTTTCAATATTAGTTAAAGAGAATAAAATTCCAAATCATATTGCAAGACAAAAATTAAATGAAATGAAAGAAAATTTGAATGTTGAAAATATATTGAAAAATATGGATATTTTAAGTGATAAAGAAGTTGAGGAAATAGCAAGGAGTTTAATAGAAAAATTTCCAGATAAATTCTTTGAATTTAAATCTGGCAAAACAGGTTTAATAGGATTTTTTATAGGAGAAGCAAAAAAGATAAATCCAAAAATAGATCCAAAAATGTTTAGAGAAGTTTTTGAAAAATTAAGTGAATCTTTTAAGCTATAAAATTTTCAATATGTATACTCCTATAAAAAGAAGAAAAAGCAGAGAAATTAAAATAGGTAATATCGCAGTAGGTGGAAATAATCCTATTAGAGTTCAATCTATGACAAATACAAAAACAGAAGATGTAGAAGGGACAATTAAACAAATTATGGAATTATATGAAGCAGGTTGTGAAATAGTAAGAGTTGCAGTTCCTACAAGAAATCACATTCAATATCTTAAAGAAATTTTAAAAAGTGTTAAAGGTATTGTTCCAATTGTAGCAGATATTCATTTTGATTATAAAATTGCCCTTATGGCAGTAGATGTAGGAGTTGATAAAATTAGAATTAATCCTGGGAATATAGGAGGAGCACAAAAAGTTAAAGAAGTTATATCCGCTTGTAAATTAAATAACATTCCAATTAGAATTGGAGTAAATAGTGGCTCACTTGAAAGAGATTTAATAGATAAATATAATGGAGTTACTGCAGATGCTCTTGTTGAAAGTGCTTTAAGATGGTTAGATTTCTTTGATAAAGAAGGATATTTAAATGTTGTAGTATCTGTTAAAAGTGCTATTGTTCCGCAGATGATAGAAGCATATAGAAAACTTGCCCAAAAAACTGATGTTCCATTACATCTTGGAGTTACAGAAGCTGGAACTATTAAAAGTGGAGTTATAAAATCTGCTATTGGTATAGGGAGTTTATTATATGATGGAATTGGAGATACATTTAGGGTTTCTTTAACTGCTGATCCTATTGAAGAAGTTAAAGTTGCATGGGAGATATTAAAAGCCCTTGGAATTAGAAGTAGAGGAGTTGATATCATTGCATGTCCTACTTGTGGTAGAACAAAAATTGATTTAATCAGTTTGGCAGAAAAGGTTGAAAAAATACTTGAAAATGAAAAAATACCTATTAAGGTAGCGGTTATGGGATGTGAAGTAAATGGACCTGGTGAAGCAAGTATGGCAGATGTAGGAATAGCGGCAGGTAAAGGTCAAGGTGTTATATTTAGAAAAGGAAAACCAATAAAGCGATTAAAGGAAGAGGAGTTATTAAATGGCCTTTTAGAGGAAATTGAAAAAATTAAAGAGGAGATGGGTTATAAATGAAAATTTTAGTAATTGGTTCTGGTGGAAGAGAAAATGCGATATTACATAAATTGAGTGAAAGCAGAGTTGAATTATTTATTTCTCCTGGAAATGGTGGAAGCAGTAAATATGCTAAAAGAGTTAAATTAAATAACTTTGAAGAAATTAAGGATTTTTGTATTGAAAATAAAATAGATTTAGTAATAGTAGGACCAGAAAATCCCATTGCTGATGGAATTGTAGATTATCTTGAAAGTTATAATATATTTACAATTGCTCCAAAATTGGAATTTGCATATTTAGAAGCAAGTAAAGGGAAAGCAAAGGAATTTATGAAAAGAAATAATATTCCCATTCCAAACTTTGGATATTTTGATAATTTCAATAAAGCTTTTGAATTTTTAAAGTCATTAAATCCCCCATATGTTATAAAGGCAGATGGTCTTGCAGGTGGGAAGGGGGTTAGTATAGTATATGATTTAAAAGAAGCAAAAGAAGTTTTAAAAGAATACTTTGAAGGTAAATTTAAAGAGGCAAGTAAAAAAGTTGTTATTGAGGAATATATAGATGGTTTTGAAATTTCTGCATTTATATGTATGGATGGAAAGGATTATAAATTTATAGGTTATGCAAAAGATTATAAAAAACTTCTTGATAATGATAAAGGTCCAAATACAGGAGGTATGGGTTCATATACCCCAGTTGAAATTAGCGAAAATTTACATAAAAAGATAATTTCTCAAGTAGTGGAGAGAACAGTAGAAAATATACAGGGTTATAAAGGATTTTTATTTTTTGGTTTAATTATTAAGGATGAACAACCATATGTCCTTGAATATAACATAAGACTTGGTGATCCTGAAACACAAGTTTTGGTATTAAGTTGGGATTTTGATTTCTTAGAGCTTTTAATTTCAATTAAGGAGAAAACTTTAAATAATTTTAAAATTAATTTTAAAAATAAACACTTTTTAAATGTTGTTCTTGCATCAGAGGGTTACCCATTTGAATTTAAAACAGGTTATGAAATTAAGAATTTGGATAAAGTTGATGAAAAGGAAGTAATTGTTTTTCATTCTGGAACTGAAATAATTGATAATAAATTTATTACAACAGGTGGAAGGGTTTTAAATGTAGTGGGATTTGGTGAAAGTAAAGAGGAAGCAAGAGAAAAAGCTTATAAGTATGCAAGTATTATAGATTTTGAAAATAAATATTATAGAAAAGATATTGGAATTATACTTTAAAATTTTCATTATGACTGAAAATCTTATAGAAAATGTTGTTGTTATAAAAAGAACCGCAAAGATGAGAGCAGGTGGAAGAACATTTAGGATGCATGTTTGGGTAGTTGTAGGAGATGGTGAGGGTAAGGTTGGAATTGGACATGGAAGAGCAGCGGAAACCCCAGAAGCTACTGCAAAAGCTCTAAGACAAGCAAGAAAAAGATTAAAAAGTGTAGTTATAAAAAATGGAACACTTCCACACCCAGTATATGTTAAGTTTGGTGCAATAAAGCTTTTGATGAAACCAGCAGCCCCTGGAACAGGTATTATAGCAAGCCAACCTGTTAGAGCTATACTTGAAGCGGCAGGATATAAAAATGTCCTTACAAAAGTCCTTGGAAAATCTACAAATCCTGTAAATTTATTAAAAGCTACTATGCTTGCATTAGAATCTTTAAAAGATCCAGATTATGTCCTAAAATTTAGATATTCACTCAATAAATGATTGTATTAGATGAAAAAATTGATCATACACTTGTATATAAAGTTGCTCATTCAAATGAAGAAATTGTTCTATCCGAAAAATTAAAATATAAAATTATACATTCTAGGAAAGTTTTAGAAGAGAAAATTAAAAACAATGAAATTATCTATGGGGTTAATACAGGTTTTGGAAAGCTTTATAATAAAATAGTTAGTGATTATGAAAAATTACAACTTAATTTAATAAAATCACATGCGGTTGGTGTTGGTGAGGAACTTGAAAGAGAAGTTTCAAGAGCGATATTATTTTTAAAATTATATAATTTAAGTCTTGGATATTCTGGAATAAGATATGAAGTTATTGATAGGATATTGTATTTTTTAAATAATGGTGTTTATCCAGTAATACCGAAATATGGTTCTGTTGGAGCAAGTGGAGATTTGGTGCCACTTTCACATTTGGCTTTAACTTTAATTGGTGAGGGTTATGTTTATCTTAATAAATCATTTTATCCTTCATTAGTAGCTCATAAGATTCTTCAGATTGAACCATTAAAACTAAAAGAAAAGGAGGGGCTTTCACTAATAAATGGTCTTGAATTTAGTAAAGCCCTTTTATCATTAAGCTTATTTGAATTTATAAAATTATTTAAACAATCTTTAACTATATTTTTGTTTTCTGCTTATGCATTTAATTGTAATAAAAAGCATTTTGACATAAAGCTTAAAAAATTAAAAAATAGTGAAGGATTTTCAAAAATTATAGAATTCCTTTATCATTATTCTGAAAATTTTGAAGGCAAAAGAGTTCAAGACCCTTATTCATTTAGGACATTCCCACAAATTTATTCAGCAATTTATGATAATTTAAAATATATTGAAATGAAAGTAAATGAAGAATTAAATAGTGTTTCAGATAATCCTGTTATTGTTGAAGATGAAGTGATATCTTCTGGATTTTTCCAGGGACAACAACTTGCATTTTTATCAGATTTTCTAAATATGAATTTAATTAAGATGTGTCATCTTTCTGAAAGAAGAACATTTCAATTATTGAAAGAATATGAATTTCTGACAAATAATCCTGGAATAAATAGTGGATTTATGATGTTTCAAGTAAGTCAAGCAAGTCTTTTAAATAGTATGAATTTTTATCCATATTCCATAGATAATATTACCACAAGTGAATTTCAAGAAGATGTTGTATCATTTAGCTCTAATTCCGCTTTATGCCTTTACGAAAACATTAAAAAAGCATATTATATATTTGCTTATGAATTGTTATCTTCACTTCAAGCGTTATATTTAACAAAAAATTATGAAAAATTACCTAAGGATTTAAGGGAAATTTATGAAGAATTGAGAATTCATAAAAGTCATTCTATAAAACCCGTAGATGAAGATAGAAATTTCATAAAAGATATTGAAAATAGTTTATATCATTTAATGAATAATAAACTTGCTTTAAAATTTTCGGACTTATGAAAATTTATAAACTAAAAGCTCAACTAAGAGAAGGGAAAGGGAGCTCATTTGCCAAGAAATATAGAAAAGAAGGACTCATTCCTGCTATTGCTTATGGAAGGAATGAAGAGAATATACCACTTCTTATATCAGAAAGAGATTTTTATAAATTATTAAAAAGTATAGGAGACGAAACTGCTATTATAGAAATTGAATATGATAATACTTCTAAAAGAGCATTAATTCAAGAAATTCAAAGAGATATTATATCTGGCAAAGTAATTCATGTGGATTTTCATATAATCCATGCAAAGGAAAAAATTAGTGTTAGTGTTCCAGTTGTTGTAAAGGGACAAGAGAATTCTCCTGGTTTAAAGAAAGGAGGTATATTAGAAATTCACTTACATACTATTGATATTAAAGCATTCCCTGAAAATATACCAGGACATATTGAAATTGATATTTCTAATCTTGACATAGGAAATTCTATACATATTAAGGATTTAAAAATAGAAAATGTAGAATTTGAAGAAGATCCAGAAGAAGTAGTTTTATCAATTACCGCTCCAAGAATAGAAGAGAAGAAAGAGACAGAACAAACTCAACAGCCCGAGCAAGCCTAATTTATGCTTTATATTGTAGGTTTAGGAAATTATGGAGAAATTTATAAGAAGAATCGTCATAATGTAGGTTGGATATTCTTGGATTATCTTTCAAATAAGTTAAATTGTAATTTTAGGGCTGGTAAGGGTGATTATGCAATGGCGGATTGTGGTGAATTTAAATTATTTAAACCCTTAACGTTTATGAATCTTTCAGGAATAGCGGTAAAGCAAATTTATGATTATTACAAAATAAGTTTGGAAAAATTAATTATTGTTTATGATGATGCAGATTTGCCATTAGGAACTTTGAGGTTTAAGCTAAAAGGTTCAGCAGGTTCTCATAATGGTATGAAATCTGTAATATATTACTTAAATACAGAAGAAATTCCAAGAATAAGAATAGGTATAGGAAGACCTGAGAATATATCTTTAAAAAATTGGGTTTTATCTGACTTTAAAGAAGAAGAAATAAAGATATTAGAAGAGAAGTTTGAAAAAATTTATTTAGCACTTTTATTATACAATAATGGAGATGTTCAAAAAGCTATACAACTTTTAAATACAAAGGAGGTTAAGATATGAGCTTAGTGATTTTTGCCATTCTCTCTGCTATCTTTACATTTATTATGGTTAATGTTTTTTCATATATGGTAAGAAAAGAAGATGCTGGCACTGATGAAATGAGGGCTATATCTTCTTATATTCGTGAAGGTGCTAGGGCTTTTCTTAAAAGAGAATATAAAACAATAGCATTTCTATCACTTATTGTTGTTCTTATAATTGCTTTTGGGCTTTCATATGAGGGTGTTAGTTATGTAATTTATACAATAATAGCATTTATAATTGGAGCATTCCTTTCTCTACTTGCAGGTTGGATAGGAATGGATACCGCTACTATTTCTAATGTTAGAACTGCTAATGCTGCCAAAAATAAAGGATTGTTTGAAGCATTTAGAATTGCATATTTGGGTGGTTCAGTGATGGGATTAAGTGTTGCAAGTTTATCAATTCTTGGAATGGCTGGATTGTTTTTTGTATTTTATACTATTAGTAAAGATATTCAACTTTCTGCTAGTGTTGTTGCTGGATTTTCAATGGGAGCAGCATTTGTTGCACTATTTGCAAGAGTTGGGGGTGGTATTTATACAAAGGCTGCGGATGTTGGTGCAGATTTAGTAGGTAAGGTTGAAGCAGGAATACCAGAAGATGACCCAAGAAATCCAGCAGTTATAGCGGATAATGTTGGAGATAATGTGGGAGATACTGCTGGTATGGGTGCGGATTTATATGATTCCTTAGTGGCAGGAACTGTTTCTGCAATTGTGATAGCAGCATTTGCTAAAAATGCGGATCCTATGCTTGGTATAGGTTATGCCTTAGCCTTAGGAGCTATTGGAACATTATCATCAATTTTAGGATATTTCTTGATATTTTTATTTAAAAATTTAAGGCCTGAAAGAATTTTATTAAATACTGTTTTTATAGTAGGTGGTATATTTGCTATAATATCTTTTATTTTAACTTATATGCTTTTTGGAAATTTAAATCTATTCTGGCCCTTAATTTTTGGGCTTGTATCTGGTGTTTTAATTGGTTATATTGCTGAGTTTTTCTCAACTGGAAGGAGAATTATGGATTTAGCCGAGGCTGCAAATTCTGGCGTTGCAGTTAATATCATTGAAGGTATTGCCCTTGGTATGAGAAGTGCTGTAATTCCTGGTATTGCAGTTGCTATATCATTCGTAATAGCATTTAAAATGGGAGAAGTAAGTGGTTATGGAGGATTTTATGGAGTTGCTATTGCTTGTATAGGAATGCTTGCTATAACAGGAATAACTGTTACTGTTGATGCATTTGGTCCAATTGCGGATAATGCGGGTGGAATTGTAGAGATGGCAGGACTTGGGAAAGAAATAAGAAAAATTACTGATGTTCTTGATGCTGCTGGAAATACAACTGCTGCTATTGGTAAAGGGTTTGCTATTGGTTCTGCGATATTTACAGTTATGGCAGTATTTTCAGCATTTTCAGATATGGTAACTCAAAGATTTGGTTTAGAATTTAATCCTTCCCTTATGAAACCAGAAGTTGTTGCAGCTGCACTAATTGGAGCTATTGTTCCATTTTTCTTTTCATCAGGGGCTATGAGAGCGGTTGGAAGAACTGCAAAGTTAGTAGTTGAAGAAGTAAGAAGACAATGGCGTGAAATACCAGGATTGTTAGAAGGTAAGGTTGGAGTTAAGGCAGATTATGCAAGAATAGTAGATATTACAACAACTGGTGCTATTAAAAATATGACAATTCCTGGTATGACTGCATTTTTATCACCTTTAATTGTAGGTATTTTGCTTGGACTTGAAGCTCTTGGTGGATTTTTAGTAGGAGCATTAGTTGCAGGAATACCCTTAGCTTTAACTATGAATAATGCAGGTGCTGCTTGGGATAATGCAAAGAAATATATTGAACAAACAGGAGCATTTGGAGGAAAGGGTTCTCAGGCCCATAAAGCGAGTGTTGAAGGCGATACCGTAGGAGATCCATTTAAGGATACCGCAGGTCCTTCATTAAATATATTATTAAAGATGATGTCTATTGTTTCACTTGTATTTTTACCCTTTATCTATGAATTTCACAATTGGTTAGTTAATGCTTTAAAATTTTTAATAGGAGGGTAAAATATGAGTGAGGAAAAACTCTTGGATATGTGGCAAAGCATAACGGGATATGTGGAAGATTGGGAGACAAAGTTTTCTGAGATCCTTGATGAGCTTGAAAGTTTAAGTTTTATTATGGGTGATGAAGAAAAGGAAAGTGATGAGTATGAAAGTTTTGAAGAAGAGGTTATTTCTGTTGATTCACTAAAAGAAGATGTAAAATTAGTAAGGTCAAATTTAAGAGAAACTATAAAACAGGCTTTAAATGGTGAAATAAGTCCAATTGAGGTTGAAGAAGTTTTTAGAAGTGTAGGAGAGTTTTTAATGCAAGTAGAGGAGAAAATTTTAAAATTAAGGGAAGCGGAGGAATATGAAGATTTAGAGGAGGATGAAGATTATAACGAAGAAGATTCCTACTGATTTTTTTGAGAAGGTAGATATAGTAGAGTTAGTTTCGGAATTTGTGCAATTAAAAAGAGTAGGTAGTCAATATAGGGGTCTTTGCCCTTTTCATAATGATAGAAATCCTTCATTTTATGTAAGTCCGATTGGGGTTTATCATTGTTTTGGATGTGGAGAAAGTGGTAATGCAATTAAATTTATAATGAAAATTAAAGGATATGATTATTGGGAGGCGGTTGAATATATTGCAAGAAAGTTTAATATAAAGCTTGAAGAAATTGAAGATGAAAATAATGATTTTTATAAATTGCTTGAATATGCAAGTGAATTTTATGTAAATAATCTTAAAAAGAATGAAAATGTTTTAAATTATTTAAAATCAAGAAATTTGGATGAGCGCAGTATTATAAAGTTTAAAATTGGTTATGCAGATGAAAGTAATAATGTTTTAAAATTCTTGATAGATAAAGGTTTTGGTTTAGATATGATTTTTAAGCTTGGATTAGCATATAAGGATTTTAAAGGAGATATAAAACCATTTTTTACTAATAGAATAATGTTTCCTATATTTTCAGTAAATGGTAATGTTATAGTTGGATTTTCTGGAAGAAGCTTAGATAATACTGAACCAAAATACAAAAATTCACAAGATAGTAAAATTTTTAAAAAAAGTCAAGTTATATATGGATTTAATTTTGCAAGGAGTGCTATTGTAAAGAATAAATATGCTATAATTGTTGA
>JAUQPS010000098.1 GCA_030550205.1 bacterium | reverse complement strand
CCAGTAATTACAACAAGTTTTCCTCGTGGTATTTTTACAGTAATATTTTTTAAATTATTCTTCCTTGCCCCCCTAACAATAATATATTTTTTCTCCATTTGTAAAGTTGAAATTTTAAAGTTTTGTTTGGCTTTAAAATTTAAATATGGCAGGACATAGTAAATGGGCACAAATAAAACATAAAAAAGCTCTTAAAGATGCAAGAAGAGGAAAAATGTTTTCTAAACTAATAAGAGAAATAACAGTTGCAGTAAAGTTAGGAGGACCAGATCCATCTGCAAATCCAAGACTTAGGCTTGTATTAGAAAAAGCAAAAGAGGTAAATCTCCCAAAGGATAATATAGAAAGAGCAATAAAAAGAGTAGTTGGAGGTGAAGAAAGTGCAAATTTTGAAGAAGTTATTTATGAAGGATATGGACCTGAGGGGGTTGCCTTTGTTGTAAAAGCTTTAACTGATAATAAGAATAGAACAGTTGGAGAAATTCGTCATATATTCTCTAAGCATGGTGGAAGCTTAGCAACAAGTGGCTCTGTATTATGGCAGTTTTCTGAAAAAGGAGTTATATATGTAGATAAGGATAAAGCTGATGAAAACAAATTATTTGAATTAGCTATTTCGTTAAATGCAGAAGATGTAAAGGAAGATGAAGATAGTTTTGTAATTTATACAAATCCAAAAGATTTTCATACTATTAAAGAAGCCCTTATTAATGAAGGGATAGAAATATCTTCTTCTTCAATTACTTTAATTCCTCAAAATACTATAAAACTATCAGGTGAGAAGGCAAAGAAAATTTTAAAATTATTTGAAGCCCTTGAAGAGCATGATGATGTTCAAGAAGTGTATGCTAATTTTGATGTAGATAGGGAGTTATTGGAAGAGATGGAGCAAAGTTAAAATTTGGTTTTATAACCAATCCATCCATCTTTAAATTTACAATTTTTTATATCAAAATTAAAACTTCTATATCCTTTTGAAAAAATTTCCAATAATGGTATTATAAAGAATTTTCTTTCATAAAGAGAGCTATGGGGAATTATTAAATTTTCAGTTTTTAATTCAATATCATTGAATATTAAAATATCAATATCAATTACTCTTGGAGCATTTTTAAAAAACTTCTTTCTTCCCATCAAATTTTCTATTCTTTTAACTTCATTTAATAATTCTATTGGTTTTAAATTAGTAATTATTAACACTACCATATTTAAAAATGTATTTTGAAATTCATAACCAAAAGGTTCAGTTTCATATACACTTGACTTTTCTAAAATTTTTGAAAATTCACCTATTTTATAAATTGCATATTTTAGATTTCTTAATTTATCAAACAAATTTGTTCCAAGTGAAAGATAAGCGTAATTCATCTTAAATATCTTATAAGTAATAAAACAAAAAATGGAGCACCTATAAGAGATGTAATGATACCAATAGGTAGTGAGAAATTTAAAAATTTCAATAAAAGTTGAGCTAATATAAGAAGAATTAAAGAGATATTAACACAATCAAAAATCACAAAAGAATAATTATCTTTATTTAAAATTTTTGAAATATGGGGCACTATAAGACCAACAAAACCAATAATACCAGCAAAATAAACACTTATAGATACCAAAATAAATGAAATTGTAATAAAAACTCTTTTATACTTTTTTAACTCTAAACCAAGACTTAAACTTTCTTCATCTGATAAAGACAATAACAATAACTTTTTTCTATTAAAATATATCCAAATTAAACTAAAAACTACAATTATTAAACATATATACAAAAATAAAACTTCATTTTTTGTTAAAATTCTATCTAAATTCCCCCATAATATAAAAATTGTTTTGAAAATATCCTGCTTTGAAATAGCCATAAGTAAGTTTATTAAACTGGAACATATAAGATTTATAGAAATTCCTATCAATATAAACTTTAAGCTATTTCCATAATTAGAGATAATCAATACATAGCACATAAAAATAAAAGACAACATCAATGCATTTGTAAGAAATATATTAAAATTTAATATAATTGAAATTACAAAACCAAGAGCAGAAGCAGATGATATACCCAATATATATGGTTCAACAAGGGGATTTTTTAAAATATTCTGTAATATCAAGCCTGATAAAGAAAGAGAAACCCCAACAATAAAAATTATTATTAGTTTGTGAATTAATAAGTTTATTAATAAAATATCACCTTTTAAAAAGTAAATTAATATAAGCAAAATTGATAAAAAAAAGAATTTTAATTTAAAAACGAATTGCATCTATGTAAAGAAGTGAAGGAAGAATTCTATTAATGTTATCAGGAGTATAATACATAGCAGGCATACCTCCATCATTCAACAAGCTATCTTTAAGTTCAAAACGCAAACTATCCAAATAATTATTTCTTATATTTAATACATTAGAACTTGCACTTAATAATAACTTTTGCCTAAATGTTAAATTTTTATAATTTTTCAAAAGTTCTAATACTTTTTCCTTAACATTAATTTCTTTACATATATTTCCTTCTATATAAGATTTTGAATAAAAATATAAAAACCAAAAACCAGGGTCTAAATACCATTTATCTTTCATTTGATTAAATTGATTATAACACTTTCTTAAATACAAACACAAATTTTTATCTTTTAAATATCTAAAAATGTTTAAATTTACAATACAATCACATTCCCTATTATCTATAATACTTCCAAGCCACTTTATAGGTATTAATGAATCTCCAATCCAAGTTAAATAACATTCATTTTTAAAGTAATTTTTAAATAAATGTTTATTTTCATCAGTATTATAGTTTTTTATATTAAGTGCAATAGAATGAAGACTTATATCATCAAAATCAGGGGCTATTTCCCTATCTATCCAATAAGTCCAAATATAATTCCCTTTTTTATATTTTAAAATGCTATTTAAACTTATATTTTCAAGACTATCTTTAATGGGTGAAAAATAAAGCCAATTCTTAAAAACATCTATTAAAAAAGCACTAAAAAATGTTGAGTTATACATTTCAATTGCTCCATATTTGAACTTTTCATAAGCCTTGAATGTTCCATAAGAGGTAAGATTATTTAATAAAAAATTTAAAATTTTATCAATTGTAGGCTGTTTATATCCTATTAAAATCCATTCTTTTTCATAAGGATATTTTAAAATTCTTCTTATATTCAAAAGCTTTAAATTAAATTCCAAAATCTGATAACTTTTCAAATTATTCCTTTCAAAAATTTTTTGTTCAACTATAATTTTTCTATCTTCTATTTTTGAATTATAAACAAAAATTCTATTTGAAATTGTATCTGACCAACTACTTACATTTGGCTTATAAAGGTAAGTTTTCCCATTTTCAAAAAACAAAATTATACTATCTTCTTTATATGAAAATTTTGTTCCATTATTTAACACATAAACAAAATAATTATCAATCCTTGTTGTATCAATAATTGTTTGAATAAATGTATCATTATCAACTAAATAAATCCAAGAAAATCCAATTTCAAACAACTTCAAATTTTAAGGCTTTAAAATTTTAAAATCTATGAAAATTGGTATAATTGGAACAGGTTATGTAGGATTAACAACCGCTTTAACGTTTGCAAAACTTGGATTTAAGGTTTATGGAAATGATAAAGATAAGGAAAAAATTGAAAAGTTAAAAAATGGTATATGTCCTATATACGAACCAGGTTTAGATGAATTATTAAAAGAAATGCTTGAAACCAATCAAATTGAATTTTTAGAAGATATTGTTCAAACAATTAAGCTTTCAGATGTTATATTTATATGTGTAGGAACACCAACAAATCCAGATGGCTCACCAGATTTAAGCCAAGTTGAAGAAGTTAGTAGAATTATAGCAGAAAATTTAAATGGATATAAACTTATTGTTGAAAAATCTACTGTTCCAGTTCAAACCGCTCAATGGATTAAAAGGACTATAAAATTATATTCACATAGAGATATTGAATTTGATGTTGCAAGTAATCCTGAATTTTTAAGAGAAGGTTCAGCTTTAAAGGACGCTTTCAATCCAGATAGAATTGTAATTGGAGTAGAGAGTGAAAGAGCAAAAGAAATTTTATTAAAATTATATGAAAAGATAAATGCTCCAAAAATTATTGTAGATATTAATACCGCAGAAATTATTAAGCATGCTTCAAATGCCTTTTTAGCTATGAAAATATCATTTATAAATATGGTTGCGGATTTATGTGAAAAAACAGGTGCAGATATTAAAAAAGTAGCAGAAGGAATGGGATACGATAAGAGAATTGGAAGAGAATTTTTAAATGCAGGTATTGGTTATGGTGGTTCATGTTTTCCAAAAGATGTAAGAGCATTTTATTATATTGGAAGTAGTTATGGATTAGACTTTTCTTTACTTTTGGCAGTTGAAAATATAAATAATAGTAGAATAGATAGAATTATTGAAAAGTTAAAGAAAGCACTTTGGAATTTAAATAATAAAAAAATTGCTATTTGGGGACTTTCATTTAAACCAAATACAGATGATATTAGAGAAGCACCAAGCATAAAAGTTGTAAATAGATTATTAAAAGAAAATGCTACTATAAGTGCTTACGATCCAAAGGCAATGAATAATTTTAAAAAGTTATTTCCAAATATAATGTATGGTAATGATAAATATGAAGTTTTGAAAAATGCAAATGCTCTTTTAATTTTAACAGAATGGGATGAATTTAAAAATGTTGATTTTGGAAAAATGAGAGAACTTATGAGAACACCAATAATTGTAGACGGAAGAAATATATTTGAATGTGAGGAAGTTAGAAAGTATAATTTTGAATATTATCCAATGGGTAGAAGTTGTATAGTTTAAATATACGCTTATATCAATGTTTTTTTTGAGGAAAAACCAAAATTTTAAAGCTTATAGTAAAAATATTTTTAGGCTAACCAAAAAATTATTTTTTATACTTTAAACTTTTGAACTATGCTAACCTTAAACTTGATAATTAGCGAGCTGAGCGTTGATGCTCTCTCCTACCTTAGATACTCCATATCTCCTGATAGCACACTCCAAAACAGCTTCTACATTGACAGAATGTATGTAAATTTCAAGGGCAAAATTTTCAAAAATGATAATATAAATGTTAGCTTCCGATTCACAACGGATGTTGGACAGATAAAAGATATCGCAAAATCTGGAAATTATGAAGTTGATACAACTGGCACTGACAGTGTGAAAATTCCAAAATCTTCTATTGTCGGCTCATACTATCTATATTCTAAATATGCCTTTATAGAGATTAAATATAGCGATTATAAACTTTACTTTGGACAAACTTATAACTTTTGGATAAAAACGATAGATGAAATATGGGGATATAGATTTATAGAGAAAACTGCAAATGATTATTTTTCAGTTTTATCTTCTGCAGATTTTGGAATTGCTTTTGAATATAAATCTAAACTCATAAATAGTGTTATTGGTATTTATAACGGAGAGGGATATAACAAGCTTGAAGATAATAAGTTTAAAGATATAACCGCTTTGCTTTCAATATATCCAATAACTAATGAGAATGTAAAAGTTGGAATTCATGGTTATGGATATTATGGAAAGTATAAAAATGAAAAAGAGAAAGTTAGACTAATAGGAGGATTTTCCACTATGAGCAAGTATTTTAGAATTGGAGGAGAATTTTCAAACTTTAAAGGTTCAACATTAACAAGTGATGATACTATTTCTTCAAATATTATATCTGCATTTTTAACAATAAAACCTATGGATTTATTGGATTTGTTTGTTAGATTTGATAGATTTAAGGATAGTGATAACCTTATAATAGGAGGTGTTGTTTTAAATATTACAAAGGATTTGAGAACATCATTAAACTATAAGCAATATAAAGAGGATAAGACTTTAAACTTACAAGTTGAAGCAAAATTCTAAAAGGAGGTAAGGACATGAGAAAACTTTTAATAATAACTTCAATTGCTATAAGCTTGTTTGCCTGCCAGAAGGCACAAGAAAAACCAGTAAATATAACAGGAGCGGGTTCAACATT
>JAUQPS010000097.1 GCA_030550205.1 bacterium | reverse complement strand
GAATTGAAGAAGGAACTTCAAATAGATTTTTAGGAAGAGCAGAATATACAAAATCTTTTAAAGAAAATTTTAAATTTGAAACAGGGTTTAGAGGGGAATATGGGATAAGTAAAGATATGAGCAATTTCTATAATTATAAAGATGGAAATTTTGAAATTGTTGATAGTTTTTGCCATAGTGTAAAATATCTAAATAATATTCAGGCAATTTACTCTTTATTATCAGGAGAGTTTAAGAATACAGGATATCAAATTGGTTTAAGGATTGAATATAACAATAGAAAAATAGAGTATGCTGATACAAATTTAAAATATATCTTTGAAAAAATTGATTATTTTCCAACAATTCATTTTTCCCATAGATTTTTAAAATTAAGGGAAACATTTTTAAGTTATTCAAGAAGGATTTCAAGACCAAGAGATTTCTGGCTTGAACCACTTTTAACATGGATGGACCCTTATAATTTAAGAAAAGGGAATCCTGATTTAAAACCAGAATATATTGATAATTTTGAAACAGGTATAACAACACCATTTTTAAAAGGTTCTTTAACATTTGAAACATACTATAGAATAACTTATAATAAATTTGAAAGAATAAGAATTCCCTATGGAGATTCTGCTTTCCTTCATACAGTTATTAATTCAGGAAAATTATTCTCTTATGGAGGAGAAATATCCTTTAATAAAAATATTTTTAAGTTAATGAATATGAATCTTGTTCTTGATTTCTATGGTTATAAATTTAAAGGGAAGATTTATGATGAAAAAATTACAAAAGGGGATATAAATTATAATTTAAGGTTTAATTCAAATATTTTTATGCCCTTTTCTTCTCGCTTACAATTAATCTTTGTTTATCATAGTCCACCGGTTTCAGCACAGGGAAAAGAAAAGGAATTTATTACCTTTGATTTTTCAATTCAAAAATTCTTCTTAAACAAAAATTTATCCCTCAATTTAGAAGTAAGAAATCTTTTTAATACTTTAAAAAGGGGATTTGAAATAAAAGAAGAAAATTATAAGTATATCCAAACATTCAAGCAGGAATCAGGAGTATTAATACTTACAATGAGTTATAACTTTAACAACTATAAACCTGAAAGAAAGTTAAAAAAAGAGATAGAAGAGGAAAGAGAAGAATTTGAATATTAAATTAATTTTGGCGCCTTTTACAACAATTTAAATATATCCTCCTTTTCAAGCAGTTCTTTTGATTTTCCTTCCAGTTTGATTTCACCATTTCTTATCACATAACCTCTATCTGCATACTCTAATACTATCTTTGCATTCTGTTCAACAACTATTATTCCACTTTTATTTTTAATTTCTTTTAATTTTTCAAATAGAATTTTTACATAATTTGGTGAGAGTCCTGCTGATGGTTCATCAAGGATCAAAACTTCCGGTTCCAATACTAAGGCTTTTCCCAGCGAAAGAATTTGTCTTTCCCCCGCTGAAAGATTACCTGCTCTTCTATTTAAAAGTTCCTTTAATATTGGAAAGAGTTCTAACACTTCTTCTATTTTCCTCATAAGTTTCTTTTTCTCCCTAATAATAAATCCTCCCATTTCCAAATTTTCAAAAACACTCATACTTCTAAATACCCTTCCACTATCAGGCACAAATACAATTCCTAAATGTAAAAGTTCATAAGGCTTTTTGCCATTTATTTTTTTCCCTTTAAAAAAAATATTACCCTCATAAATTTCGCCTCCGTATTCATCAAGAATACCTACTAAAGATCTAAGGATTGTCGTTTTACCAGAACCATTCGGACCAACTATCGCAACGATTTCATTTTTCTCTAAGCAAATGTCTATCTTATTAATCACAACCATTCCTTTATATCCAGCAGTTAAATTTTTTGTTTCAAGCAATATACTCATCCTCCAAAATATGCCTTGATAACCCCTTTATCTTTTAATACAATTTCTGGCTTACCATCAGAAATAATTTTCCCTTTATCTAAAACAATTACCCTTTCAGCACATTCCTGAACCGCATCCATATTATGCTCAACAAAAATTATTGTTTTCCCTTCTTCTTTAAGTGATTTAAAAAGATTAAAAATCCTTGTTCTAACTTCAGGAAATACTCCTGCGGCTGGCTCATCAAAAAGATAAAGATCAGCATTTAATGCTACAGCTCTCATTATTTCAAGTAATCTCCTTTCACCATGAGATAGATTTTCTGCAAGCTCATTTATTTTATCTTCCAGTCCAACTTTGCCAAGCAATTCTTTTGCTTTTTCTTCAAATTTTTTACTTGAGTATTTAATAAAGGGATTCAGTCCAAAAAATAAACCCTCAACTTTTCCCCTTTCCAGCGCTAAAAGCATATTTTCCATTACTGTAATTTGAGGGAAAATTCTTATAATTTGAAATGTTCTACCAATTCCAATACATGCAATTTGATGAGGCAAAAGATAAGTAATATCCTTACCATGGAAAATTATTTTTCCGGTATCGGGTTTTAAAAATTTTGTTATAACATTTAAAAGAGTTGTCTTTCCCGAACCATTTGGCCCTATAATGGCATTTATAGTTTGTCTCATTATCTCTAAATTTAAAGAATCAAGTGCCTTTACTCCGCCAAAACTTTTACTCACATTTATCAATTTAAGTATAATCTCTTTCATTTCCATCTATATTTTCCAATTATTCCTTGAGGACGATAAATCATAAGGATAACAAGGATTAAGCCATAAAGCATCTGTCTAAGTGGTGCAGCAATTGAGGAAGGAAGCCCAACAAATCTTAAAAATTCTGGAATCATGATTAGAAGGAAAGCACCTATTACAGAACCCTTTAATGTTCCCATTCCACCAAATATAACCATTAAAAGAATTGTTAACGATTCAATTACTGTAAAACTTGATGGATCAATGAATGTGATATAATGGGCATAAAGTGAACCAGCAACACCTGCAAAAAAACCACCAAGCATAAATACCCTTAATTTAAAAAATTGTGTATTTTTACCTAAAGCACAAGAAGCAATCTCATCTTCTCTTATTGATTTCAAAACCCTACCGAAAGGTCGATTTATAAGTAAAGAAAGGAGAAAATATATCATAACTGCAATTATAAAAACAAATATTAAATACTGCCATACCTCTTTAATTTCGTATCCGAAAATTTTAAATCCGGGGATCCCTGGTAATCCCATTGGACCTCTGGTTAAAGACACCCAGTTCTTTGCAATAGAATATACAATAATTCCAAAGCCAAAAGTTGCTAATGCAAGATAATCACCTTTAAGTCTAAAAGCAGGAAATGTAATAATCATTCCTGAGAAAGATGCAAGAATACCACCACAAATCATTCCGATAAAAGGAGAAATTTTCAGATTTAATGAGAGAAGGGCTGAAGTATATGCGCCAATTAAAGAAAATGCAGCATGTCCTAAAGCAGGAATGCCTGTATAACCGAGAATAATGTCAAGACTCATTGACAAAATTGAATAGATGCAAACAATTACAAGGATATGAAGTAAGTATTCCATTAACCAGCCCCTTCCTCTTTTTTCCCCAATATTCCTACTGGTTTAAAAAGCAAAAAAATAATCAAAATTAAAAAAGAAATAGAGTCCTTCCATCCGGCCTGTATCTTCCATATACCGATATTTTCAGCAAGACCGAGAAAGAAACCTCCAAGGACAGAACCCTCTATACTTCCAATACCACCAATAATTGAAGCGATTATACCTTTAAGGATTGCGTTAAAACCCATTGTTGGTTCAATATTCGTCTCAAAGGAAATCAATATTCCGCCTATTCCTGCGAGAGAAGATCCAATAATAAAAGAGGTAAAAATGGTTTTTTCTGGATTTATTCCAACAACTGAAGCCGTAATCGGGTCATCTGATACTGCCCTCATTGCCTTCCCTAACCTTGTTTTTTTAATAAATAATGAGGAAACAATTAATAAGAAAAAGCTCACAATAATTATAATTATCTGAATATCAGTAATTACTGCACCAAAAAAATGATGCCCTTCTTTAATAGATCCTGTCCTTATCGTGAGAATCTGTGCTCCATATATAAGTTGAATAAGATTTTGAATGAATATAAAGACACCAAATGATGCCAAAAGAAAAATTAAATTAGATGCTTTCTTTTTTCTCAAAGGCAAATAAACTAATCTGTCAATTAAAACTCCAAGTATAGTTGCTCCTATTATTCCTGTTATAATCCCTATAAAAAATTTTAATTTAAAATTGTTAAAGAGATTACTGCTGATAACAGAATATGCTAAATATGCGCCAAAAGTATAAACAACACCATGAGCAAGATGAAAAAATTTTACTGTTTTATATATAATAGTAAAACCAATAGCAATAAGAGCGTAAATACTACCTGTAATTACACCATTAAGAATAAGTTGCTGAATCATAATATATTTAAAGTTTTAAAATTATACTCCTTTAATTATTATTTAAGAAAATAAAGGAGAAAAATTTAAATTGTCAAGTAAAAATCTGAAGCAAAGTGAGTTGCTCCTTTTTTGCTGCTTCATTTGCAACAACATAAAGCAATTCCCCGCTTCTTTTGTCTCACACTACCACTGATAAAAATTTTAAAAGTTATTTTGGAGCATAAAAACCAAACAGAAAAACTAAAAGCAATGAAAGAATATATATTCCCTATTATAATCCTAACAAGAACAAAATAGTGTAACAAATTGAACATTTATTTTCTCACTTATTAATTTTTAAATTCACTCTCAACCTTAGTCACAACTAACAACAATCTTTTTTCTTTCCCTCAGCAACAATTGTAACAGGCTGAAATATTATAGTTAATATAAAGAAACATATTATTTCCACTAAAGAGATAAATATTAACAATTGTTCATAGCATGTTTTAAATAATTTAATTGATAAACAAGGCAATAGTAAAAGAATTGAAAAAATTATATTCATGATAATAATTACAAAATTTATGATAATTCCAAAAATATTTGTTATTATCCTTTTTATCAATATTATCCTTTTTATCAATGCAAAGTTTTTTCGGGATAATAGATAACGTATCACCGATACGGCAACCCAAACCAAATAACCTATTCCACTCAAATCCACAATTATTTTAGCCCACTGCAGAGTATTGAGGAGTGCATGAGTTACAATAAAAATCGCACACATAAGAGCTATTTGCAATGACCAATTTGCTAAGTAATAAAAAATATTAAATTTTGCACGGTTGGAGCATTCCAGTTGAGAATAATATCTAGCTTTTAATTCTGTTGCAAAATAGATAAGTAATATAGATGCAAAGGAAATTAAAGTTGCGAATAATTGCCTTCCCAGATCGGTTGACATTGTTTAGTGTGGGATATTTTCAAGAACTTTCTCAGCTGCAATATCAACAAATTCGTCCAGTTGTAAATAAGGTCGTATATGGGAA
The DNA here is from genome assembly GCA_030550205.1 of bacterium. Lineage (GTDB taxonomy): Bacteria > Hydrothermota > Hydrothermia > LBFQ01 > DSFT01 > DSFT01. The sequence goes on along the minus strand of JAUQPS010000097.1, from coordinate 644 downwards.
CTAATATGAAAGCATTCCTTTACAAAAGTCTTAATATCTGGATAATTAAGAGTAGAAAGCCCCGAAGTAATTAATTCTAAATAGGTTTGAATTTTTTGTTTTTGCATTTGTGTTGGATTAATCTTATATTTATAAATATCTGAAACTAAAAGATGGAAAGCCAGGATCGCATCAGTTAAAACAGCTGCTCTTCCTTTATCTTTTATATATCGAGAAATGTAATCATACAATGGAAATATGGATTGAGTTTTAAAAATACTTTCTTCTTCACTTAACGCCCAAACAATTCTTTCTAAACCAAATGAGTGACCAGCAAGAAATGAATCAGCTCGTTTAATTTCTTTAATATTATTTCCTTCCCACACAGATATATATGGATAATACTGCAAAGTTGCTATTTCAATCATCCGGTTAGAATTTGTGCCTCTACAAAAAAATATTTCTGAACGATACCCTACATAATTAAATTTTCCTCTTAGAGATAACATAAAAACATTCTTTATATCACCTTTTTTATAATGAAAAAATTGTTCTTTTTTAAAACCCAGCTTTTCCGCATATTGAACAATTTTATCAGGTTCAATTTCAAAATCTATATTTACTTTATTGTTGGTTATTTGCTTCACACTCCCACCATTAAAGTA
>JAUQPS010000096.1 GCA_030550205.1 bacterium | reverse complement strand
ATAGTGAGTTTATTTCAAAGATAAATAAGAAAATTTTAAAAGATTTTAATTCTGCTTACAATCATTTACACCTTTTTATGGGTTATGATGGAGAATTAAATGTAAAAACTTGTAAAATAGGATTAGAGCTTGCTAAAAAAATTATAGATTGGGTAGCAAAACAAGTAGAATTTATCGAAGAATAAAATTAAGGTATATAGATTAGACAGAAGTTTTATTGGTTGAATTAAGCATGAGCGAAAAAATTGACTTTAAAATTTTAGTTAATTATGAATTTAAAAGGTTTAAAAAATAGATTTAAAGGTAAAAAACTAACAAATGATAAGAGATATGGTGCAAAAGTGGTTGCTACAGAAGATAGGAAGAACATAAGAATAGAATAGATGCAGATAAAATTAATGCTAAAATACATTTTAAACCAGTTGAAAGAAGTTTAAAGAAATTAAAATATAAAGCACTTATAGATTTGTATTCATTTTGGATAAACGCAAAAGTATCAAATTTAACACCCTAAATATATATTTTAGACACAATTTCGGTTTTAGAGAACTTCCAATTCTTACATCAGAATATTAGATAAATAAGCCTTAAAATTTCAATTAACAGGAGGTGAAAAATGGAAGAAACAAAAATAAACCCGATAGCTATTTTGAGCTATATTGGAATCCTTTGTTTGATACCTTTGTTGGTAGAAAAGGAAGATGAGTTTGTAAAATTTCATGCACGCCAGGGGCTTGCATTATTTCTGTGTGAGGTCATAACATTTTTTATAAGCTGGTTTCCTTTTATTGGATGGATTATCAGCTTTTTTGCTTGGATTCTTTGGTTCATTCTATCCATCATTGGAATAATAAACGTCCTCACTGCTAAAAAAGCACCCTTACCAATAATAGGACAATTGGCAGAAAGATTTAAAATTTAAGATAAATAAAAATGTTGGTTTTGATTTTACTTGGACAACAAGATGTATCGGGAAGTAAGGACCATCCCATTATTTCAAGATATCCTGGTTCTTATATATATTATTATGAACAAAAAGAGTTTGATGAATTTGAAATTCTCCTTGGTCCAGCAAAAATGTATCAGGGCGATGATTATTTTAAACGAGCAAAAAGAGAAAGAATTGAAGGAAAAGTTACAAAAATTGCATATCAGGCACCTAAGAATAGAAGTACTCTTGAAGTTTTTAGAAACTATGAAGAAGCTATTAAAAAAGCAAATTTTGAAATCCTTTATTTAGCAGATGGAAAAGATATTTCCATAGATGAGTTTTTTGAAAATTACCGCTTTCCAATTCGCCCTGGATGGTCTGAAAGTAAAAGTTTTTACCTATCTGCAAGAAATAAAGCAGGTAATGTAATAATTTCAATATGCGTTTTTCCTGGATGGGATGGTCCAATTGCCCTTTTAGGAATCGTAGAAACAAAACAAATGGAAAAAGGTCTTATAAAAGCAGAAGATATATATAGAACGATTAAAAATGAAGGAAAAGTTGCAATTTATGGTATATATTTTGACTTTGATAAGGCAGATATAAAACCGGAATCAAAACCAACCATTGAAGAAATAGCAAAATTCTTAAAAGAACATCCAGAAATAAAATTATACATTGTAGGTCATACTGATAATGTAGGAAAATTAGAATACAATATGGAACTTTCTAAAAGAAGAGCAGAAGCGGTAGTAAAAGAGTTAGTAGAAAAATATGGAATAAAAAGTGATAGATTAAAAGCTTTTGGCGTTGGTCCTCTTGCACCTGTTGCTCCAAATTCAACAGAAGAAGGAAGAGCAAAAAATAGGAGAGTTGAACTTGTAGAACAATAATTACAAAAATACAACTCAGAAATTCTCTATAAAAAGAAACTTAGAGGGAAAAGGCAGTGAAATTACTTTAAAAGGAAGGGAATTGGGTACAACCGCAATTAGCCTTTGTAGACTAAGAAATTATTATTTTTTTATTTATCAACTAATAAAGACAAAAATTATTTACACAATGAAGGCAATAGTTTATGCTTTAAATGATGAAAATATCTTCAATCTCTTATTTAACACATATAACAGAAAAAACTTAAAACAATAAATAAAAATTTTGAAGAAATTTTTGAAAAAATTCGATTTCCGATAAAATGGATATTTCAACATTAGTTGAAACTTATTTTTAGTTAATATTACTTATCCATTTCTTGGGAGTAATGCTATAATTTCAAGTGGTAATTTAGATGAAGGGGTAATAAATCCACCAATTGAGGAAAAAAAGGATTTAATTGAAATTATTCTTGGTATAATTGGAATTGTAATTAAATATCTTGACTACAAGAAATTAGTATTTACCAGATTAATCTTAAAAATAGATAACTATTTTCAAAGAGCATTACATCCTGACATTTCTATGATTGACCTTTTTGAAGAAATACCACCTGAAAACTGCTATACTTTTTATTAACGCTAAAACTCATGGGGACCACGTTGAACTACAATATAAATTTAAGGTTCCACGCAAATACTAAATCTACAATAACTTATATAATATTATCATAAAAACAATTCCAAGCATTACAAAAATAGAAACAAGCTCCCTTGAAATTGAATTTAAAGAACTTGGTATAACATCCCATATTACCAAATATATCATAGCTCCTGCTGCAAATCCAAAACCAAATGGTAAAAATGGTCTAAATAACTCTACTAAAATGTATGAAGGAACTGCCATTATAGGTTGTGGAACACTTGAAAAAATACTCCATAAAAGACAAGCAATAGGACTTGAACCTTTGGATATTAAATATAATGAAATAGCAAGACCTTCTGGGATATTATGAATAGCTATTGCTATTGATGTTAAAATTCCAAGATTTTCTCTTCCTCCAAATGATACACCAATTGCAACTCCTTCCGCAAAACTATGTGCAGTCATTATAAATAAAAATATAATAGCCCTTTTAGCAGAAATTCCTTTCATATTACCAAGCACAAGCTCCTTATTATTTAAAAATCTATCCGTCAATATCACTAACAAAATACCAAAAAGAATACCTATTACTATTAGAAGAACATTTAAATTTAAACCCTCAAACAAAAGATTAAAACTTGCTCCAATCATAAACCCACCAGCTAATGCTTCAAATATACCAAAAACCCTTTTACTTAAATTTCTTACAAAGAAAAATGGAATAGCACCAATTCCTGTTGCTAAATCAGTAATAAGTGCATAAATGAAAACTATTAAAACTTCCAAAGTTTTGAAAGTTTAAAGGTTCTCCTTTAAAAACAATAAAACACTATCCCTTACAATTTTCAATTGTTCTTTATGCTCAATACCTAAATAACCATCAGTAATTTTTTCTACAAAATCCCATCTATCCATATATCCATTATGATTTCCACCATTGATAATAACTAATTTTTTTTTCGTTTTTAAATTCTCATAAATAATTTTTTGATTATACTCAAACTTCGTGATCTCATCATTTGTTCCAGCAAAAATTAAAACAGGAACTTTAATTTTATTATAATTTAAGAATAATGCAGGTGGTGAAAATAAAAATACACATTTTATAGAATTTCTTCTATATGAAACCAAAAGAGAATAATATGCTCCAAGTGAATGCCCACCAAGACATCCCTTATTTTCAATAGAACTATCAATTTTTTCTAAATTATCTAAAATTTTTAAAATTTTAAAAGGAATTAATAACAAAAACAACCAACCCTTATAATCTGGAATAATAACAATATAACCATTACTTGCCAAAAATTTTCCAAAAGATTCATATCTTTTTGAAGGACTATTCATCCCCCCTGAAAATAAAACAAATGGAAATTTTCCCTCACCTTTTGGCTTATAAACATCAATATAATCCCCACCAAATTTAATCCTTTTTATTTCAACATCAAAATTTAGTATGAGAGATAGTATCATAAATTGTTTTATAGGCTCTTATTGCATAAACAATAAATGCTAAGCTTGAAGCTATTATTGAAATAATTAAAAGTTTAAACTTGAACTCAACATCAAAAAGATAACTAATCACCATAACATAAAATATAATCCCAGAAATTTTACCAATTATATTAGAGCCATGAATTCTTGATTTATAAAACCATAAGAATATCGCTCCAATTAATAAGAGAAATTCCCTAATTAAATAAAATATAAGGGCCCAACTTGGCAAGTCTTTATAAATAACAAGAGCATATATAATTACAAAAATAAGCAACTTATCAACCAAATGGTCATAAGCTTTCCCAAACTCTCTTTCATTTATTCTTAACTTCCTAGAAATATAACCATCCAAAATATCTGTTATAAAAGCAATTGAAAGTAATATAAGTGTTAAAATAATACTTTTTGGAATTGAAAAATATATAAAAGGAACTAATAAAAATCTTATCGTTGTAAAAATATCAGGCAGTAATATCAATAACCCCTCAGATAATCAGGTTTTATAGGCTTATAAATATCACTTTCTGTTTTTCTTGTAAATTTCCAAATTGGAATATGATAACTAATTCCAAATTTAAAACTAAATCCAAAACTTTGAACATACTTAGAACCATCAAAAACATAATCGTTAGAATATCTCAAATCTAAGGATATCACATAAAATGGCATATCCCATGCCTTACCCCAACTTCCAAATCCAACTTTAACTCCTCCACCATATATCAAATCTCTTGGATAAAATGATGTTCCAACAACACCATAAGGCATTATAGAAGCAACTCTTCCTCCTAAGGATGGACCAAGCTTAAATGAAAATCTTGATTCTTTAACTCTTTCTTTAATATGACTTGGAAGTGTTGTATCTTTCTTTAAAGTAAATGTTATATTTTCAAAATCAAAACCTACTCCAAATCCAAATGGTTTATTCTTCATATATTTAAAGAATATAAAATCAAATGGAACAATTTTTAATTCATTACTTGCCTGGAAATTAACCCCTGCACTCAATGTCCACAATAAAAATGTTCTTTCACTTTTTGGATTAAATATAAATGGTGCTATTACATAATCTGAATGGTTATATAAAACTCTAAAACCAAAAGATGCTTTAAGTAATAATTGTGAAGAATAAACTCTATATTGATTAAAATACACTGTATCAGGTTTGCTTCTTAAAATATAAGCTTTCATAGGGTCATAAAAATACCCACTATAAGCTTTTGTCATACCAATATCAATATAAAATATCTGCCATCTTAAAGCAAGTCCAAAATCATATCCTCCACCCTTAAAATTCTTTCCATCTGTTGTATAACCAAAACTAAAATATGGTCCAATGTCAAAACTCTTTGTCCCAAAATATGGTCTAAACTTAAAGTATAAAAATGAAGATAAATTATAATAATTTGTATCAGGTGTTATAGGAGCATAATTTATCCTTCTTAAACCAATTGTAAATTCATTTCCATATTTTTTAAGTGGAAAATATCTATAAAGTCCAACTTCATAAATATAATCATAATACGAACTATCAGAGAACATTCTTTGAACATATATTGTAAAAAATACAAAATTTCTTTCTTCTGCTTTTTCTACAACATCCCCATGATAATACCTTGTATAAGTTTCTTCATCCCATTCTCTAAATGGGTAAGTGCTTGTAAAAAATAGTGGATTTATCGCTATTGAAAAGAATAAACCTCTTGCAACACTATCTTGATTTTTAACCCAAACATTATTATTATATCTCTTTATAACATATTGACCATAACCAACATAAGCATTTATTAAAGAAAAGTGCTCATGATATAAAAGCCCTAACTTTAAACCTACACTTGCGGTATACGTAGGTCCATAAATCAATGTATCACCATAAAATGGATCATTAACTTTTAATCTATTAATAGACCTTGGATTAAAATAACCTACACTTAATGTGGGTGCTAAATAAAAGAATTTTTTGCCTATAGCAGGTCCTACAAATACTTGAAAACCTGGATAATAATATAATAAACTATCACTTGAAGATAATTGTGAAGCATTTAAATTTCCAAAGTGAAGCTGAGTTCCAAGTGTAAAACCTATAAAACCACTTGTAAATGCAGTATAAGAAGCTTCCCAATAACCAATAAC
>JAUQPS010000095.1 GCA_030550205.1 bacterium | reverse complement strand
TTGAATTAAATTGTTTTCATTATTAAAATAACCTGGTTTCTTATATTCAATTATAACTTTTCCATGAACTGCATCTGCACGCTTCCCACTAAATTTCGTTAATTCATATTTGGGCTCATAATTCAAATTTAACTTTTCTCTAATATCCCTTAAAAGTGTTTCAAACTTAATTTTTAAATCCTCCTCATTTTTTATTTGATTTAATAACTTCTCTATTTCAACTGAAAGCCATCCTGATAAGTAATCTAATGAATCTTGAACCATTTAAAATTTTAAAGCTTGTTAATTTTACTTTTATGTTGGTTTTTAATAAATTCAATTTTAGCTTATTATTTAAATTTAGCGCCTGATGAAGCATATTATTGGGTTTGGTCTGAAAATTTAAGTTGGGGATATTTTGACCATCCACCTTTAATAGCACTTTTAATAAAAATTGGATATTTAGTGTTTAAAAATGAATTTGGGGTTAGAGTTATGATAATTTTTTTAAGCACAATTTCTATTTTAATTGTTTATAAAATGTTAGAGCAAAAAAATTTAGTTTTATTTTCTCTTTTAATTTTTTCAAATTTATTATTAAATGCTGGGGGATTTATAGCGGTTCCTGATATTGCTCTTGTTTTTTCAAGTGCTTTATATTTTTACTTTTTGAAAAATTATCTTAAAAATGAAAATTTTAAGGACATTTTATTTCTTTCAATCTCAATATCTTTAATGCTCTATTCAAAATACCATGGCATTTTAATCATTTTATTTACAATACTCTCTATGCCAAAACTAATTTTTAGAAAATCATTTTATCTCATTTTTTTAATAAGCTTAATTTTATATTCTCCACATATTATTTGGCAGTTTCAAAATAACTTTATAACTATTAAATATCAACTATTTGAAAGGGAAGGAATTGGCTTTCATATAGAAAATGTTTTAAATTATATAATTGGTCAATTTTTGGTATATGGTCCAATTGTTGGATTTATTACAATTCCAATAGCATTTTTTTATAAGACAAAAAATGATTTTGAAAGAGTTTTAAAGTTTAACATTATTTTTACACTTTTATTTTTCCTTATAATGAGTTTTAGAAATCGTATTGAAGCAAATTGGACTTGCATCATATTAGTTCCCTTAATTATTCTATCTTATAACTACTTATTAAATTCAAAAATGAAAACAATTTTTTATTATCTTGCAATGCTTAATTCAATTTTAATTTTATTTGTTAGATTTCATACAATTTTTCCAGTTTTAAATATCCCAAATGACCCAACTTCACAATTTAGAAATTGGGAATTATTTTCAAAAAATATTAAAGAAATTATAAAAGATAATGAAGTTTGTGCTACAAGTTATCAATTAGTTTCTGAATTATATTTTTATCTTAAAAAGCCTGTCGGTTTTATAAATATAAATTCTCGCAAAAATCAATTTAACCTTAAAAATCCAAATAATAATTGTTATTATATTGTAAGTCATACAAGAATAGGAAATGTTATAGATTCTTTAAATGCACCTTATCTTGGTAAAGTTTATATTATTTCCAAAGGGGGTCCTTAACTTTTAGGTCAAATAATTCTCTAAGCATTAACATTTCTAAATAAATCAAAAGCCCAATTAATAATAATGGTGAAATTATTTTAAAAAGCAAGTAATTTTTTACTAAAAAAAGATATAATGATTTTGCTCTCTTAAACTCTGTAAAACTATTTTTTATTTTCCTTGTAATCCCAACACTATGATATACAATTAAATTATTCAATATAAATAATTTATATCCATTTCTTCTTGCCCTTAAAGACAAATCTAAGTCTTCTGCATAAAAGAAAAATTTTTCATCAAATCCATTAAGTTTTAAAAATATGCTTTTTTTGAGCATTAAAAATGTTGCACATAATCCTTCAACTTCTAAAATTTCCTTATTTTCATTTAAATATAAAAATTCATTATGAAATTTTTTAAAAACTCTAAAAATTGAGCGTCTTGCAAATAGAAATAAAAATGGATTATTTAATTTTCTAGCAGTAGGCCAAATTTTATTATTATGGGTTAGAACTTTTGGACTTACAGCAAATGCAATATCATTATTTTTTAAAAATTCATAAAGCTTATAAATTACATCTATTTCAAAATCACAATCTGGATTTAATAAAAGCACATATTCAGAGCTTGCATATTTAATAGCTCTATTTATAGCTGGTCCAAATCCTATATTTGTTTTACTATTTATAACTTTTACATTTTTATGATTTTCAATTTTATCAGAAGGTGAATTATTCCAAATAACCACTTCAAAATTTTCTTCATTTAACTTTTTTAAAATTTTTTTTATTAGTTCAGATGTATGATAATTTACTAAAATTATGCTAATTTTATCCATCAAATTATTTTTAAAATTCCTCTTAAATCATCAAATTCATAATCTGCTTTTGAGCTAACTCTTGGAACCGCTCCAAATCCCCTTCTTTTAATATGGGCAGTTTTAATCCCTATTTCACTTGCAGGAATAATATCATGATAATAGCTTTGTGCAACATGTAAAATTTCATCTTTATTTACATTAAAAACTTTTAATGCATATTCAAATATAATTTTTGAAGGTTTGTAAACTTTTACTTCTTGTGCAGTAATAATATAATCAATTTCAAATTCAAATTTCCTTTTCGTTAGTTCAAATAAATCATTATCAACATTTGATATAATTGCTATTTTATAACCCCTCTTTTTTATTTCTTTTAAAACTTCATTTGTATCTTCGAAAGGTTCAAAATTTGGAAAGTTATTCAAAAGAGCATTTTCTTCTCCTCTTTCTAATTCAAAATCAAAATAATCAGAAAACTTTATTACAATTTTCTTTAAAATTTCTTTATATGGCATATAATTTCTTTCAAGTCTGCTTTCAATAATGGAGTATATTTCAAGAATTTCATCATCTTCTATATCAACTTCATACTTTTCAAATAATGGTCTTAAAGAAGATATAATGCCTTTTTCCCAATCAATTAATGTCCCATAACAATCAAATGAAATAACTTTCATGTTTTTAATGGCTTTCTCTTTGTTGATGGTAAAAGCACATTATTTAAAATTAATCTATAACCTGGGGAGTTTGGATATTTTGTTAAGTCTGTTGGTGGTTCCCCTACAAAGTGTTGATAATCCTCAGGGTCATGTCCTCCAAGAAATGAGAAAAATCCCTTTCCATAAGCTCCATATATATATTTTACTTCATCCGTTCCAGGAACATCTGCTAAAATAATTACATTATCTTTAATTTTATCTCTTCTAAAACCCGTATCTTGTCCAAGAAATTCTTTTATAGTAGATGTATGGTCTTGGGTTAGAATTGTAGGAATTATATCAAATTTGGCAGAAAATTCAAAGAGTTCAAAATAGCTATTAGGTCCTCTAATTGCTGCTTCTCTTGTAATATCTACATCTGAGTGCTCATATATGAAAGGGTCAGTTATTACTTTAAAATCCTTAAATGCAAATGTTTGAGAATAATCTAATTTTTCATTATAGTTTGGTTCTGGTGGTGTTCCATCAAATGGAACATCTGCAATATCAATATTTTGGCTTGCTAATGCTATATCAAGGGTTATAGGGGCTGCACACATTGCAAATAAAAATTTACCACTTGCAACAAAATCCCTAATTTTTTTAGCAACCGCTTTTTTTAGTGATGGTATATCTTTAAAGCCAAGTTTTTTAGCCATTTCTAAATTTATTTTTTCCATATTTTGATACCAATCTGTAAATTGATAACTTGCCCAAAATTTTCCAAGCATACCAGTAAAATCATCATGATGTAAGTGCAACCAATCATATTCCATAACTTTGCCATTTATTATTTCTTCATCCCAAATTCTATCATATGGAATTTCAGCATAACTCAAAGCTAATTCTACTGCATCATCCCAAGGTCTATTATAAGGTGGAGCATAAACAGCAACTTTTGGAGCTCTAACAAGTTCTACAATTTCCATATTCTTTTTTTCTACAATTGAATAAATTTCTGTTAAATCCGCTTGATTTAAATTTTCTACATAAACCCCCATTTTAGAAGCTTTGATAAGAATTTCTTTATTAAATTCCATCATAAAGCTCCCACCCCTATAATTTAAAATCCACCATGTTTTATATCCATTTTTAACAGACCAATAAGCAAGACCATATGCTTTTAAGTGATTTGTTTGAGTTTCATCCATTGGAACAAGTATTCTTTCAAATGTTAAAATTATAAAAATCATAATTAAAATTTTAAAGCTTTAAAAGAAAATAGCTCTTTCAATACCAACATCATATCTGCCACCATCTACAAATCTAAAATAAAATCTCTTATATCTAATTGATAATGAGAGTTTTGTTCCACTACCATAAAGCTCAATTCTTGAATCAATAGCAGGGAAAAATCCTTCATATGCACTCCAATAAAAAATATCTAAATAGCTTTCTGGGTCATATGGTTGATAATATAAGTTAGTATCATTTACAAAGCAATTATTATCAGTCATACATGTATTGTAATAATAAATTCTTAACTTAATATAAGGGTCTTCATATCTTCTTCCAATTTTTAAGTTATATCCAATTGTTAAAATTGCTCCATTTTTAATTTTTTCAAATGAAGCATATCCTCCCCTTGTATGATTATATGCAATTTGATAGCTATTAAAGAATGGATGACGATAATGCCTTAAAAATATATAAGAAAATCTTGAAATTTCATAAGTTGCACTAATTGAGCCTCTATCATTCCTTATATTCATTCTTAAATCCAATGGGAAAAATGAAAGATAAATATATAAAAATGAGCTATCTTGCCAATAATTATATCTCCATAATTTATCTCCTTTAAAGAAGTTTTGATTAAAAAATACGAATAATCCTCTATCTCTATATTGTAAAGAATATCCATAACTATAACCATTTTCTCCATATAAGCCTTCAAGTGTAGTATAAAATTTACCAATTGGATTTAATTCTATAAATGACCAAATTGCTCCATAATTACCCTTTGCATAACCTAAATAAAAGCTTTTATAATTTGAATATAAAAAGAAATTCTTTGTAGTATCAACAAAAAAGCCTATAAATTTATATCTATATTCTACTGATAAGTTTGAAATAGGAAAGTTAAAACTTGGAGAGCTTAAAAAATAATATCTTGGTCTATAACTAATAACACCATATCCAATTCTTGGACCAAAATTCCCAATTCTAAATATCATATCATTTCCAAAAGCATTAAAAATAAATCTAAAACGATTATAATATCTAAATGTTGTATCATTTCCAAGGGCAATTGTATCAGTTATATTATAATCCTTAATTCTAATTGCATAATGTTTATAATATCCTTGAATGTCAAGCTCATAATCTGAAATTTTATTCAATAATGTGTCAAAAATTGTATTATTATTAACATTTCTATTAGTAGTTGATAAAAATTGGACACCTCCATAAATGCTAACATATCCATTAAATGGTTTTGAAGGAATTATAATATATGGTCTTATTAAAAGAAATTCTCTATAACTTAAATTTAAAACTCTTCTAAATTCTGCATATCCCTTAAATGGTCTATATTTTATAATTTTTTCAATATCTTCATCACTTAAAAATGGGATTTGTTTTAATTCTTCAAAGGAAGCAGAATTTATATCAATAGGATGAGAAACATATTGTTGTATGAAAAATTGAGGTAAATCCTCAGTTTGAGTAATTAATAAGATAAGAAGCATAACTGAAAATTTTATAGGTTGAAAAAAATAAATGTTATGAATTTAATTTGCCAACTTGAAATTTTTAACTAACTTATGCTTTAAAATTTTGGCAGTTTGATTTGGAGTATTTGGTTAAGAAAGATTGGTGAAAGGAAGTCGGGTAAGTTTATTATTTTGAAAGAGATACTTGATTATAGAGGGGGGGGGGCTAGAGTTGTATGGTTTTTTAATCAATAGGGTTCATCCTAAATCACATATTCTCTGGCAAAATATATATTTTTTGAGATTTTTAGACTGTAAAAGGGGGGTTAAAGCTATGATAAAACCATACAAAAAACAACATAGAGAGCAGGAGGTGAGACCATGTTAGGGTTAAACTTGCTAGTAGCTTTTGCATCAACCATAGCTGGTAATGTTGTAAATAGCTATGACCCTGCTATTGTAAAAGAATGGCT
>JAUQPS010000094.1 GCA_030550205.1 bacterium | reverse complement strand
CTTGTTCAACTTCCGCTCTAATTCTTAAAATTGCCCATTGTTTTCTTCCCCTAATCCAAAGATGTCTAATTGGCATTAAAACATCAACATTTGGAATATTTTCCTCTCTTACTTTTGGAATTGGATAATTTTCTGCCTTTGATAATAATTTTATATCTTTTAATAATATCTCATATCCTCCTGGTGCTCGCTTATCTTCTCTTACAATACCCCTTACAATTACTGATGATTCATAGGGAATATCTAATTCAAAAATCTCATCAGGAACATCACTCTTAGAAAATACGCATTGAACAAAACCTGTTCCATCTCTTATTATAATAAACTTAATAGAACCACTTGAACGCTTATTATATAGCCATCCTCTAATTTCAACCTCTTGATTTACAAAGTGCTTTAAATTTTCAATATAGGTAAATCTCATAATATGTGAAATTTTAAGGGAGGTTTAAACATCAAATTTTATGCTTTAAAATTATCAAATACCCTTAGGGGTAAAAGGTAAGGAGGAAGATGAAAAATGAAAGGTAAGATCAGATGGTTCAGCTCTAAGAAGGGCTATGGGTTCATAGATAGTGAAGATGGAAGGAGCATATTCGTACACTATAGTGATGTTCAATCAGAAGGATATAAGACACTAAATGAGGGTGATGAGGTAACATTTGATATTCAAGACACTGATAAGGGTCCAAAAGCAGTGAATGTAGTAGTGACAAAAAGGAGCTTCAATAAGCAAAAAACAAGAAGAAATCGCAAATTTTAGTATAAGAAGAGCCCCGTAGGGGCTCCAATGTTAAACTTTTAGCTTTAAAATTTCAATTTAATGGAAAATTATTTAAATTCTATAAATGAACTTAGAAAAATAACATTTTGGTTTGAAGAAATAAAAGATTACTTAAACAGATTGATTTTTGAGCTAAAAGATGCTATAAATAATAATAAAAAAATTCTAATATGTGGAAATGGTGGAAGTGCTGCAGAGAGTATCCATTTTTCCGCAGAATTAGTAGTTAAATATAGATCAATTAGAAAACCAATTCCAGCAATTAGTTTAGTTTCTGATATATCTATAATTACAGCGACTTCAAATGATTTTTCATTTGATTATGTATTTTCAAGACAAGTAGAAGCTCTTGGAAATGAAGGCGATTTCTTATTTGCTCTTTCAACATCTGGTAAATCAAAAAATGTGAATTTGGCAGTTGAAAAAGCATTTGAAAAAGGCTTAAAAATTGTATATATGACTGGAATAAATGGAACAGATGTAGAGCATTTATGCAGTTATATTTTTAAAGTTCCAAGTAATAATACCGCCAGAATTCAAGAAGCCCATTTGTTTTTAATTCATTCAATTTGTGAAGCTTTTGAAAATTTATGAAAAAGAAGAATATAAAAATTGAAAAGGAAAAAAAGAAATTTCAAATTAAATTTAACTTTGAAAGTTTTAGGATAAGGTTTGATTTAAAAAAAATTATTTTTTTCTTAGGAATAATTGTTATCTTTGGATTAATATCAATTTTTTCAATTTCAACTTATTTTTCATTTTCAAAGAGAAAGATGGAACTGATGAAAAGAGAGTTATTTCCACAGATAAAGGTTGAAATATATAATGGTTCTGGATATGATGGACTTGCTAAAAAACTAACATGGTATTTAAGAGATAATGGATTTGATGTAGTATATTATGGAAATGCAAGTGAAGAGATTTTAAAAACAATCATTGTTGATAGAATTGATAGTTCTATGAAATATGCAAAAATTTTAAAGAATTTTCTTGGTGGAGGAATTGTAAAATATGAACCTGACCCTGATAAGCTTACAACTATAACTATTTTAATTGGAAAGGATTTTTATAACATATTACCAAAAATTAAAAATTATGACAAAGTTTTTTGAATTTATTTCAACAGGTTTTTATATTGGTAGGTTAAAATATGGTCCAACTATTGCAACATTTTTTTCCATCCCATTAATTTTTTTTCCACATAAAATTATTATTTTTTCATTTCTTTTAATACTTTCCATAATTGGCTCTTATGTTATGGTTAAAAAAACAAATTTAAATGACCCACAGGAAGTTGTAATAGATGAGATTTTAGCTTATTTTTTTATATTTTTGTTTATAAAAGTTAATTTTATGAATGTAATCCTTGGTTTTTTATTATTTAGATTAATTGATGCATTAAAGCCATTTCCAATAAAACTAATTGAAAAAATACCATATTTGGGCATTATTTTAGATGATTTAATCGCAAGTGTTTATGTCATATTAATATTGTTTATTAACCCTTTAAAATTTTGAAAATTATGAAAGTAAAATTTGAGGATTTCTTCCTTTTGGATGAGGAATTAACAGAAGAATATAAAATTTTAAGAGATAGTGTAAGGAAATTTGTAAATGAGGAAGTTATACCGATTATTGGAGAATATTGGGAAAGAGGAGAATTTCCAAAACATCTAATAGAAAAAATTGCAAAACTTGGACTTATTGGCAGTTATATGCCTGTTGAATATGGAGGAGGTGGATTTGACAAATTAGCTTATGGAATTATAACGAGAGAGTTAGAAAGAGGTGATTCTGGTATTAGGAGTTTTGTAAGTGTTCAAACATCACTTGTAATGTATCCTATATTAAAATTTGGTTCTGAACAACAAAAGAAAAAATATCTTCCAAAGTTAGCAAGTGGAGAATTAATAGGTTGTTTTGGACTTACTGAACCTGATGCAGGAAGTGATCCATCATCTATGAAAACAAGGGCATATAAAAAGGGAAATTATTGGGTATTAAGAGGAAGCAAAATGTGGATCACAAATGCAAATTTATCTGATATTGCTATTATTTGGGCAAAAGATGATGATGGAATTATTAGAGGTTTTATTGTAGAGAGGGATATGGGTTATAAATCAAGGGAGATAAAAGGCAAAATTTCATTAAGAGCATCTGATACTGGTGAAATTATACTAGATGATGTTGAAGTCCCAGAAGAAAATAGACTTCCTTTTGCAGAGGGTTTAAAACCCGCTCTTATGTGTTTAAATCAAGCAAGATTTGGTATTGCTTGGGGAGCGGTTGGAATTAGTCAATTTTGTCTTGAGAGGGCTATAAACTATTCAAAGGAAAGAATTATGTTTTCTAATCCAATTGCAAGCTTTCAAATTACTCAACAAAAATTAACAGATATGCTAACATTAACCCAAAATGCAAACTTAATAGCATATAGAATTGCAAAACTTGAGCTTGAAAATAAATTAACTCATTATCATGTATCCTATGCAAAAAGGTATAATGTAAGGGCTGCAAAAATTGTATGTGATATGGCAAGGTCTATTCTAGGAGCAAATGGTATAACCTTAGATTATCATGTTATGCGACATATGGCAAATTTAGAAGCGGTTGAAACATATGAAGGAACATATGAAATTCATACCCTTATTTTAGGTGAATTTTTAACAGGTATTGAAGCATTTCGGAAGTAGTAAAGTGAGTGCTTTCTTTAATTTTAATACTTTTGGATTTATTAACCCTTTATATCCTCTTCTTTTTAGCATATTTTATTAAAGTTTTTCTTAAAATTGGTTATCAATTTTCATTTCAATTTTATATAACTCACTTATATTGGCTTCCATTTCTTATAATAATTGTGCTTTACTTCCAAGGTATATATACTAATAGATTTTCATTTTTTGAGGAAAGTTATAGAATTTTTAGAATTTTAACAATTACTCTTGTCTCAATTCTTTTATTTGCAGTTATTTATAATGTTTATGATATTTCACGCTATATGCTTTTGGTATTTTGGATTTTTGGAAGTTTGTTTTTATCTGCTCAAAAGTGGTTATTTAAAAAATTTATATTTAGAAAAGGACTATTTTTGAGAAATGTTTATATTATAAATAATTCTGAAAGCTTTGAATTTGTTAAAAGAATTCTTATTGAAAATGTACATCTTGGTTATAGAATTGTAGATGATAAAAATTTAGCGGATGATATAATTTTATTAAATCCAACATTAAAATTAAATGAGCTTTCAAATTTATTTAGGAAATATAAAAATGTTAAATTTGCTTTTGCAGAATCGGGTATTCCATTATTAAATATCCAGGTTGAAAATGTATTTACAAGACCTATATCTTTTATTTCTGTAAAGAATAATGTAATTTCAAAGCGAATGGATTTTACAAAACGCATTTTTGATATCATTTTTTCAATAATTTTAATTATTTTGCTTTTTCCAATTATGCTATTAATTGCAATGTTAATAAAACTAACAAGCAAAGGACCAATTTTTTATGTTCAAGAACGACCAGGCAAGTTTGGAAAAATTATAAAAATATATAAATTTAGAACAATGTATGAAAATGCTGATGAAATGTTATATAAAATTTTAAAAGAAAATGAAAAATTAAGAGAAGAATTTGAAAAATTTAAAAAATTAAAGAATGACCCAAGGATTACACCAATTGGTAAGTTTTTAAGAAGATTTTCCTTAGATGAGCTTCCACAACTATTTAATGTTTTAAAGGGTGATATGTCTATTGTTGGACCAAGACCTTATCAAATAAATGAATTAAGCGAAATGGGAGAATATAAAGATATTATTCTTTCAGTAAAACCAGGTTTAACAGGTCTTTGGCAAATATCTGGTAGAAGCGATTTAGATTTTTCCTCAAAATTAAAAATTGAAACATGGTATGTTTTAAATTGGAATTTATGGCTTGATATTTTCATTATTATTAGAACAATTCCTATTGTAATAACAGGAAAAGGAGCTTACTAATTAGCTTTAAAATTTTGAAAATGTTAAAAAATACATTTGCTAATAAAATTTTTAGCAATAAGTATTTATTAAAAGAAGAGATTGCAATAAGTCCATTATTTCATGTATATAAGGCGGTTCATAAATTTTTAAATAAAGAAGTTATTGTAAAAATTTTTAGAGTGGATTTAATAAGGGACCAAAGGGATATTCAAATTATTAAGGAAATTGCAGGGGAAATTTTAGAGCAACTTAGGCAGGTTGCTGGACTTGAAGGTCATCCTAATATAAATTGGATACTTGATATTGATAAAGAAATGGATGGGAAAATTTTATATTTTGTTGTTGATTATTTAGAAGAAGATTTAAGAAGCTTAGTTAAAAAGAAAGGAAAATTATCAATAGAAGAGGCATTTCATATTGCTGAGGATATTTTAATAGCACTAAATTATGCACATTCACATGGTATTGCTCATAAGAATTTAAAGCCTGAAAATGTTAGATTTAAAGATAATAATGTTGTTTTAACAGATTTTGGACTTGGATATATTGCTCAAAAGGCTATAAGAAGGCTTAAATTATCTGGATTTTTATCTGCACCTGTTTATATATCTCCAAGAATTATTAGAGGTTTAGATATTACACCATATGAAGCAGATTTATATAGTGTAGGAGCACTTTTATATTATATGCTAACAGGAAAGCCTCCTTATGATGAAGAAGACGTTGCTAAAACTCATGCAGAGAAATTAGCAAACAAATTAGAATTACCTCGTCATATAAATCCAAGTATTCCAGAAAAAGTTGAAAAATTTATACTAAAAGCAATGGAAATGGAAGATGAATTATTTAATAATGCAAGTGAAATGCTTGAAGAATTATATATTGCATTTTCAGAAGTTCAAAACTTTTCATTATTTACTATTAATGAAATAAGAAATGGTAAGCGCATTAGAAGGGAAGTTTATATGAATGAAATGTTTAGCTCTAAACTATTAGAAATTGATGTTCCATTTTATGTTTCTTCTGGAAGTGATGGAGAAATTATATTAAAATTTGACAATCCAATAGATTATATACTTGATGTAAGTTTTAATCCAAAATTTAACTTTGAAATACATCAATTAGATAGCAAAAGAAAATTTTTAATAAAGTTTTTTACTCAAAGAGAATATTATGGTGTTTGTAATTTAAAAATTCAAATAAAAGATAATTCAGCAAATCACCTATTTAAACAACCAATTGAAATCCCAATACTTATTTTACCTACGGAAGAGATTGAAAAGGAGGTTAAGTTTTAATGATAAATAGTATTTTTAAAAATTTTTTCTTATATCTTTCTCAAAAAAGGGATTTTGAAAAATTTATAGTTAGTTCTAAAATTACAAAACCTCTTGTTGATAGATTTATTGCAGGTTATAATTTAGAAGATGCCTTAA
>JAUQPS010000093.1 GCA_030550205.1 bacterium | reverse complement strand
ATGGACGGAAATATTTATGTCACGGGTTGTAGTAGTGACCCTACTTTTTCTTTTATAGTGCTTAGTTTAAAAACAGATGGTTCTCAAAGATGGATTCATAGAGTAGAGGATGGAGATGTTGGTTTTTCAATTACTAATGATCAAATAGGAAATATTTATGCTGCTGGAAGAAGCAAAGGCGGAATTTATGGTGATATTATGGCTTTAAGTTTGTCACCATCAGGTGAGGTAAGATGGAGATATAGATATAATGGACCGGCTAACTATTATGACGACTCAAGAAAAATCATCTATGGTCAAGATGGTAATTTATACATTGCTGGATTTAGCACTGGTAATGGAACAAATTTAGATTTTACAATCATAAGTCTTTTTAGCGAACCAATGGGTGAGTATGATATGTCTCCCCGTAATAAAGATAAAGATTCATTAAAAAAGGATGTTAATATAAGGCCGATTTCCACTTTTTTCAACGAAAAAATTTTTATAAAATTTTTAGATTTTCATAAATCCACTTTAAAAATAATTCTCTACAACTCTTTAGGAGAGAAAATTTTTTGCAAAACTTGCCCTTTTACGTTTTCTTTTGAAATTAACGGATTAGGTAAGATTTCAAAAGGTGTTTATTTTCTCAAAATTTATTCAAATAAAAAAGAAATTGGGAATTTTAAATTAATAAAAAAGTAGCCATGAGAGGTAAAAAGTATATAATAAAAAATGTCTTTTTGATTATGCTTTTTTTTATATGTGTAGAAGAAGGACATTCCCATGATGCCTCATATTTTAAAAATTCTAATCCTCACTCTCATTTTATTTTTCCAAGAAAACCAAATCACAGAGACACAAAATATCTTAAATCTTTGAATCAGCAAGAAATATTAGTTGACACCACAAGGATAATTCTTCCTGCTCCTTTTGAACAAAGAGAATGTGATATCACCAGTTTTAATAATAAATGGTTATGTGTATGGACTGATTTGAGGGAATACTATGATCCGATAAAATTAGAGGGTGAATTTAGATGGAGCAAAATTTATGGCACTTTTATTTCTTCTGATGGAGTAGTTTTAACACCTACCAGCTTTGCTATTTCTAAAGGATACGGAGGAGCAGGGTATTCCTCTACAGTCAGTGGTAATAGTAATTTAATTGTAGTTTGGGAAGATTACCGAAACGGAAATTGGGAATCACCTCAAATTTTTGGTATAATAATAGATACTCTTGGACAAAGAATTGATACTGTTGATATTCATATTTCAAGTGGTCTTGAAAATAAAAAAAATTATTTTCCTACTGGTGCATTTGATGGTAGTAATTATTTAATTATTTGGTATGCTTATGACCAATATGAGTTATATCAAATATATGGAAGGAGAATTTCCCAAAATGGAAATTTTATAGATCCTTATCCTGTAAAAATTTCTATCTTCCCACCCTTCCCTTTTATTTTACCATCTGTTTCTCCTTCAATTAGTTTTGATGGAAATTATTATTTAATTGTATTTGAGGGTAGTGTTTTTGATGATATAAACATATACGGAATAAGAATTACACCTTCCATGCAAATTATTGATCAAACACCTATAACAATAAGTGAAGCATATAATTGGCAGTTCAGCCCATCTTCTGTTTATAAAAATGGATACCATTTTATTGTATGGAGTGACCAGAGAAATAATTTGACTAACATTTATGGCGCAAGAGTTACACCTTCCGGAGAGCTAATTGATCCAGAAGGTATTTTAATTTCATCTTCTTCCTCATGGTCCCCTTCCGTTTCATCTGATCTAATTAATTATTTTGTTGTATGGCAGGATTGGAGAGAAGGAAATGATCCTTTAATATATGGAGCAAGGGTTTCTAATTCAGGAATTGTTATTGATTCAAATGGTATAAAATTTTCAAATTCAAATTTAAGACAGATGTATGCTAAAATAGAATATGCTTTAGATAAATATATTGCGATATGGGAAGATTATAGAAATTCATATTTAGACATTTATGGAACAAGAGCAACTCCTGAAGGCAATATTTTAGAACCTGATGGATTAATTATTTCTTCTGCTGCAAATTTTCATTTTAATCCTAAATGTTCTTATGACGGGAATAATTATATTATAATTTGGGAAGACTGGCGAAAGGAAAATGGTAATTTTTCAGAGATATATGGAATAAGATTGGATCCCTATGGGAATATTCTTCATCCTTTATCTTTTCCAATTTCAGAGACAGGCAATTGGTCTAAGGTTTTTCCATCAATAGCGACGAGTGAAATTAATCATTTAGTGGTTTGGTCGGATGCAAGAAATGGCTCATGGGATATATACGGTGTAAGAATTGACTTTTCAGGGAATAGATTAGATTCCTTTGATATTCCTATTTCAAAAAATTGGAGTATAGAATATTATCCAAGTGTTGCTTATGGAGGCAATTATTTTGTTGTATGGGAAGATGCAAGAGAAGGTAATTTAAATTCAATTTATGGAGCAAGGATAAATAAATTTGGACACATTCTTGATACAGCAGGGATAAAGGTCTCTATAAATACAAATACCTTTAAAATTTTTCCTTGTATTTCTTATGGAAATGAGAAATTTCTTCTCGCTTGGACAGACATCATTGAAGATTATCCAAATCATTACATGTATAGTATATTAGGAACACGACTAACTCAAAATGGTGAAATAATTGATTCAAATGGTATTGTAATAGCAGAAGCAGGTATGGATTCTTTTTGGTTTGAAGATCAATTTGCTTTCCCTTCTGTTGCCTCTAATGGCGAAAATTACCTGATTACATATAACAGATTTGAATACATAGGAAACTATTGGACAGGTTTTGATATATTTTTTACAATCATAGATACATCCGGAAATGTCCTCTTAAAAGAAATCCCTGTGATAGCATATGATGAATATGATCAGATGTATCCCGTGGCAGTTTTTGATGGAGAAAATTATTTAATTGTATGGCAAGACGAAAGGAATGGTTCTTTTGATATTTATGGTGTCCATGTTACACCCAATGGAGAAATATTAGAGCCGGGTGGTTTTCCTATTGCATGTTCTCAATTTCTTAGAGCAACTCCCTCTCTTACAAAAGGTCCCGTTAACCAAATCCTTATTTCTTATCAGGGATTTATAAGAGAAGGATTTAACTCTTATAGAACCATGTGTTATATTTACAATTCTGTTCCAATTTATGAATTTTCTTTTAAGAGTTTGAGTAAGCCTTGTCTCTTTGCCTTGCCTAACCCTTTTAAAGACAGCACAATTATTTTATTTTACAATGATTTTGACGAGAAAAAAGATTTAATTCTAAGTATTTTTGATTTAAACGGGAGAATAATAAAAGAATTTTATTTAGATAAAATTTATAAAGGGATTAATAAAATTGTTTGGAATGGCAGAAATAAAAATGGCTATTCTGTTCCAGCAGGACAATATTTTTGTTTTTTAAATACAAATAAAAATAAATTTGTTTTAAAAATTTTGAAAATTAAATAAAAATGAAAAGGAGGTGAAAATGAAAAATAAAATAAGGTGGTATAAGTATCAAATCTATGTCCTCTTAATACTGTCTCCCTCTTTTCTCTTTACTTCTCCAAATAAGTTTGCTAAAACATATGGAGGAAGTGTTTTGGAGGTGGGTTTAAGTGTCCAGCAGACAAATGATGGAGGATATATTTTAGCAGGATACACTAATTCATTTGGTGCAGGTCTTCAAGATTTTTTAGTATTAAAACTCAATTCACAAGGAAATTTAGAGTGGACAAAAACATTTGGAGGAAGTTATGGTGATGAGGGCCAGGGTGTCCAGCAGACAAATGAGGGAGGATATATTGTAGTGGGAAATAGCGGTTCATTTGGTATGGGTATGTTTGATGTTTTAGTATTAAAGCTAAACTCACAGGGAAATTTAGATTGGGCAAAAACATTTGGAGGAAGTAGTTATGATGAGGTTTATAGTATTCAGCAGACAAATGATGGAGGATATATTTTAGCAGGAAATACTTCTTCTTTTGGTGCAGGCTCTCGGGATGTTTTAGTATTAAAATTATTAAACTCGCAAGGAAATATAGATTGGGCAAAAACAATTGGGTGGAGTAGTTGGGATGTTGCTCGGAGTATTCGACAGACATCTGATGGAGGATATATTGTAGCAGGATGGACTAATTCATTTGGTGCAGGTGGTTATGATGTTTTGGTATTAAAGTTAAGTTCTCAAGGAAATTTAGCTTGGGCAAAAACATTTGGGGGAAGTAGTTATGAATTGGGTTATAGTGTCCAGCAGACAAATGATGGAGGATATATTTTAGCAGGATACACTAATTCATTTGGTGTGGGTGATTATGATTTTTTAGTATTAAAACTCAATTCTCAGGGATATTTAGATTGGGTAAAAACATTCGGAGGAAGTGGTACTGATTTGGGTTTTAGTGTCCAGCAGACATCTGATGGAGGATATATTGTAGCAGGATGGACTAATTCATTTGGTGCAGGTGATTATGATGTTTTGGTATTAAAGTTAAGTTCTCAAGGAAATTTAGATTGGGCAAAAACATTTGGGGGAAGTAGTTCTGAATTGGGTTATAGTGTCCAACAGACAAATGATGGAGGATATATTGTAGTGGGAAGGAGTAGTTCATTTATTCCAAGCGCTGCATGTTTGGTATTAAAACTTGACGCTGATGGTTCATATCCTGATTGTGTAGATGATTGCACACCTACCGTAACTTCTCCTACAGTTTCTGTGATTTCAATTACTCCAGCTATTATCTCTCCTTCACTAACGATTACAAGTCCTACAGTTTTCTCTTTATCTCCAGCACTCTCAATTTCTGATGCATGTACCCCACTTGGAGAATATGAGCTTCCGTCACATCCTTCAAAAGACAAAGAAATTTCTTCACCTTATCTTTTATGGTTTGATGCATATTATAGTCCATATTCTAATTCAATAATAATAAAATACAGGATGAATAAAGAAAGTATGGTAAATCTTGCCCTTTATGATTTATCAGGTAACCTCTTAGAAAGTATTTATAGTGGTTTCCAGGAAAAAGGATATCATAAATTTGATGTTAAAATAAAAGAGAATCCTGGAATTTATTTTATAAAATTAAATATAAATAAATCAATTTTTACGCGTAAAATTACGATTTTGAGATAAAATTTTGCTTAAAGAATTTCTATGATTGGAGGTGAAGGATGATAAAAAATGTGAGAAATTTTATAATAGTGATATGTGGTTTCGTAGGTTTTCTTTATTCTCAAATGAAATGGGAACATCAGACAGGTGATGTGGTATCACAAATTCGTTTCTATAACAATATAGGTTTTATGTATCTCCGTAGTGGAGTCATAAAAAAATCCATAGATTATGGAAAAAATTGGAAGAATATTTTCGTTCTCACGGATCTATTTGCTACTTCTACATCCGGGGGATGTATGGATACTCCAGATAGCATGCATGTTTTCCTTTTTATACCTACTACTCCATCCCGTCTTTTTAGAACAAAAGATGGTGGAGAAAATTGGGATACAATTTTGACCCCTATATATGGTGTAAGTGATGTATGTTTTATAGATTCTTTAAATGGATGGGTAGTAGAAAGTCATAAACGTGTATGGAGAACAAATGATGGTGGAAATACCTGGCAATTGTTATCATCAGGTGGTGACACTTCTTTTACGCATGTTGAATTTGTGAATCAAAATACAGGTTTTGTGAGGGGAACAAGGGGGTTTAATTTTGATAGATTATTTAAAACAGTTGACGGAGGATATACTTGGAATGTTCTTCTATTCCCGAGCACAAACATCTATTTTTTTGATTTCATTGATGAATTAAATGGATATGTTATTGCAAGTGTTTGGGAGACATATGAAAGAAGAAGAATATATAAAACTACTGATGGAGGGCAAACATGGTCAGTTTTTTATGAGTTTCCGCCGGGTTTTATACCAAGATGTATTTCAGCAAAGAATATTTCTGAAATCTGGATAGGTGGAAATAGTGGAAATAAAGCATGCATTTATCACTATAAAAATGGAACATGGAATGTGTGGGTGGACCAATTTTCTTCTTCAGAGCCAATTTTTTCAATTGAAGAAATAAGTTCTAACATAGCAGTAGCAGGGGGATATTATGGTTTAATTTTAAGGACAGAGGATGGTTTAAATTTCGACGAAGTTACAGCAGGACCCGGGGAGTGG
>JAUQPS010000016.1 GCA_030550205.1 bacterium | reverse complement strand
GTATGTCTGCTTGGGTAAATGGTTTTTTTATTTTTTAATAACCTATAAGCATTTATACCTGCAATTAAACCTGTTGCACAAGAAGGCATATAACCTTCAACCCCTGTTATCTGACCAGCGAAGAATATATTCTCATATTTTCTCATTTGTAAAGTTTCTTTTAGAATTAATGGTGATTTTATAAAAGTATTTCTATGAATTACACCATATCTTAAAAATTCAGCATTTTCAAGACCAGGTATTAATCTAAAAACTCTTTTTTGCTCATTCCACTTCATTTGAGTTTGAAAACCTACTAAGGAAAATGCAGTTTTATCTTTATTTTCTGGTCTTAATTGAACAACCGCATAAGGCTCTTTACCTGTTCTTGGATCAATTAAATTCTTAGGATTCATTGGACCATATCTTAATGTATCTATTCCTCTTTTAGCCATTTCTTCAATAGGAAGGCATCCTTCAAAAAATTTTATATCTTTTTCAAAATCATGAAGTTCTATTTTTTCTGCTTTTATTAATTCATTTACAAAAATTTCATATTCTTCCTTATTTAAAGGAGCATTTAAATAATTTCCTTCTTCTGAAAATCTATCTGCCCAAAATAGTTTTTCATAGTTTAATGTATCACCATCTACAATAGGAGATACCGCATCATAAAATGATAAATAATCTTCTCCTGTTAATTTCTTAATATCTTCTGCTAATTTTTCAGATGTTAAAGGACCTGTTGCAATTATTACAATTTCATCTTTTGGTATTTCTACAACTTCTTCTCTTATAATTTTCACATTATCAAACTTTTTAATAGTATTTGTAATATAATCTGAAAATAATTCTCTATCAACTACAAGAGCAATTGAATTATCAATTCTACTATATTCTCCTGCTTTTAATATCAGGCTATCAAGCAATTTTAATTCATATTTTAAAAGTCCATTTGCATTATAAATATCTGTTGATTTTAAGGAATTTGAGCATACTAATTCTCCTAATTTATCAGTTTTATGAACAGGTGTATTTTTCACCGGGCGCATCTCATATAATATAACATTTACACCCCTTTTAGCAAGTTGATATACTGCCTCACTTCCCGCTAATCCTCCCCCTATTACAATTACTCTATCTTTCATATCTTTAAAATTTTAAAGCTATGTTCTTTTTACTTTCATTTTTAGAAATTTCTGATACATCAGGATATATAAAGGTAAAAGGACAGGATGTTGTAATTTCTGGTTTTGTCAAGGGTGATGTTTCAGTTGAAAAGGGCTCTCTTATTGTTCTTGATAAAGGTAAAATAGATGGTTCTGTATCTGTATTTGGGGATAGTTGTGTTGTTTTTGGAAAGATAGAAGGAGATCTTTCTGTAGTCTCTAAAAAAATTCTAATAGATGATACAATAAAAGGAGATGCTTCACTTATTGGAATTGATGTAATAATCAAAGAAAATGGTTATATAGATGGTGATTTATCCCTTATAGCTGTTAATTTTGAAAATGAAGGGAGAATTGAAGGTGAAAAATCCGTTATTTCTGTAAGTTCTTTGCCCTTTGTTCTAAAGGAGAAAGAAAAAGAGGAAGAAAATGGAAAGAAAATTTATAAATGGGAAGTAGATGAAAAAGTTAGCTTGATAATTTCACTTTTATTACTTTTTATTTTTACGTTTTTGGTTTTCTTAATTTCAAAAGGAATAATAGGAAGATTATTTGATAGATTTGTTGAAAATCCTTTAAAAGCTGTAATTTTTGGATTAGTTGCACTTTTAATTATTCTTCTTGTATATCCGATTTTTGTTTCAGTTTTTATTTCAATTTTTGTATTAGCTCTTGTTGTTGGAATTATATTGCTTATAATTACAATAGTTGGAATACTTTTGCTACCTTTCTATTTAATAATTTTAATAATTATCTTTGTTTTGCTTATTTTAACAATTCCTTTTTATATAGTTTTTATCCTCTTGCTATTTTTAATTAGCTTTACATATGGATTTGTGATTATTGGAAAGCTTATTGTAAGAAATGATATTTTAGCTTACTTCTTGGGCTTTATTCTTGTTGCTATATTGAGTATTTTAAGTTATATACTGCCATATATAAGCTTTGTTTATATAGCATTTTTAATTTTAATTACTATAATAGGTCTTGGCTCTTTAATAAGATTGAAGAAGTAGGCTTTAAAATTTTTAAATTATGCTTGAGCTCATTTTAACTTTAACCATTCAGACTGCGGGTAGTGCCCAATCTACTGGGCAAGCTCATGAGCATAAAGCTTCTACTGAAACTTCTACCAAGACTGAGAAGTATGCTGGTGGGTTCTATCTCTATATAGTAAAAGGTGAGACTAAGGTAGAATATAAACTTGGTGAGGGTAAGACTATTGATAAGGATGCATTTCAAAAAGAAATTTCTTCCATAAAGGGTGTAAAGGAAGTAAAATATGATGAAAAGACAAAAGCCTTTACAATTACAGTAGATGATGATAAGGAAATAGTGAAAGTTATAACAGATAAGGGATTTGTAAAAGCAGAAGCTAAAAAGACAACCAAGTAGAAATTTTTAAAGCCCCATCTGGGGCTTATATCCTTTAAAATTTCACTATGCTTGAACTTTTGGTAAACTTTTACTTTTCAAGAAGTGTTTCTTCTGTTGGTGGAAGTCAAAGTATATTTTCAAATCCTGCTGGACTTTCAAATTATTATTCTTCACTATTATTTTCTTATAACTTAAAAGATAGCACTTATTTTTATGGCTTGAATTTAGAGGGAATAGGTATTTTTAAAGATAAAATAAGCACAACATTTGCTTTTTCAAATTCATTTAGTGGATTTTCATTTGCAATAGCTTATAATGATACTTCAAAGCATTTAAACTTTGGATTTTTATATAGACCTTTTAATTTTATTTCTTTTGGCTATTATAACAATTTTTATTCTATAACTCTTAGACCATTTTTTAGAAGTATTTTTGAACTTTCAATTGATGCTTATTATAGGGATACATTTCGTTTAAATTTGGCAAGTATTGGAATCAATTTAAAAAATCTTTTATTATATACAAATTATGAGTTTCAAAGAAAAAATTATAGTTTTGGTATAAATATAACTTTTGAGAATGTTTTACTTGGTGCTAAAAGTGATAGTAATATTATTTTTGAGATTACACTTGATAAACTGCCAAATAATTTAAGGAGAAAATATTATTCAAAAGTAGATATTTATGAATATAAGGAAGATAAAGTAAGTGGAATGCCCGGTTTTGGCTTTGTAAAAATAGATGATATTCCTAAGAATTTTTATGAATTTATATCGGAATTGAAAGAAAAGTTAAAAAATAAAGATATAAAGGGAATTGTTTTTAATTTATCAAAAGCAAATTTAAATTTAAGTCAAGTTGAAGAAATTAGAAATTTATTAAAAAATTCAAATAAGGAAACGATTTGTTATGCTGATGAATATAATTATAAAACTTATTATTTAGCTAGTGCTTGTAAGAAAATTATAATAAATCCAAATGGCTCAATATCATTTATTGGATTTTATATGAAAAATACTTATTATAAAGAGCTTTTTGATAGTCTTGGAATTGTTGCTCAATTTGAACATTTTGAAGAATATAAAAGTGCTATTGAACCATTTACAAGAAATAATGCAAGTGAATATGATAGAGAACAAAGAGAAAGAATTTTAAAAGTAAGATATGAAAAGATGAAAAAAGATATTTTAAGTTCAAGGAAAATTGAAAATTTTGATAGTATTTTCAATTATGGAGTTTTTATAAATTCGGAAACAGCAAAAAAATTAAACTTAATAGATGATATAAGCTATGAAAATGAGCTTTTTGAAAAATATAAAACATCAAAGCCAAAAAATTATACTTCTTATGAGTGGGAAAATCAATTTAAAGAAAAAATTGCTCTTGTATTTTTAGAGGGTCCTCTTATTGATAAGGATTTGTATAATGTGTTTGATAAAACAACTACAATTGGTAATAATGTTGTAAAATTGCTTGAAAAGTTAAATAAGGATAAGTCAATAAAAGCAGTAATTCTTAGGGTTAATAGTCCTGGTGGTTCAGCATTTACAAGCGATTTAATAGCAAATGAAATAAAAAAGTTATCTAAGAATAAGCTTGTAATTGTATCTATGGCTAATGTTTCGGCAAGTGGTGGATATTATATAAGTGCTTATGCAAATAAAATTTTTGCAAATGAAATGACAATAACAGGTTCAATTGGTATTCTTGGAGGTCATTTAGCAACTGATGGATTTTTCAAAAAGAAATTTCATATTAATTATGATGTATTTAAGATATTTGAGCATTCGGATGCATTTAGTGGAAGAACTTTGGATAGTGTTGAATTGTTAATTTTAAAAGATGAATTAAAATATGGTTATGAGAAATTTTTAAGTGTTGTTTCAGAAGGAAGAAAGATAGATAAGGATTCTTTAAGGAAAATAGCAAAAGGAAGAATTTGGATAGGAAAGGATGCAAAGGATATTGGACTTGTTGATACAATTGGAGGTATTTTAGATGCTATAAATTATGCTAAAAGTAAGTTTAAGAGGGCGGAAGTTGTAATTTATGCAAGAAAGTTTGATTATGACTTTAACTTTTTGCCCATAGGTATTA
The DNA here is from genome assembly GCA_030550205.1 of bacterium. GTDB lineage: Bacteria > Hydrothermota > Hydrothermia > LBFQ01 > DSFT01 > DSFT01. The sequence goes on along the minus strand of JAUQPS010000016.1, from coordinate 22,665 downwards.
TTCTTAGAATGTTTAAGGATAAAATTTTATATTGGGATAATTTGGAAATTTCTGATTGATGAAGCTTTATGTAATAACGGATGGATTCTTAATAAAAGATGAGGAGCTTGAAATAAGTGTTGAAAAAGCTATTAAGGGTGGTGCTAAATTTGTTCAATTAAGAGATAAATTTTTACCTTTTGAAAAAAAATTAGAAAGAGCAAAAAGATTATTAAAAATTACAAAAAAATATAATGTTCCACTTATTATAAATGATGATGTAATATTAGCAAAAGAAGTAAATGCGGATGGAGTTCATCTTGGAGAGAATGAAGAATATTATTTTCCATTTGCAAGGGAAATGTTAAGAAATAAAATTATAGGAGTTTCTTGTTATGGAGATTTAGAAAGGGCTATTAAATTTCAAAATATGGGAGCGGATTATGTTGCATTTGGCTCTGTATTTTTATCAAAAACAAAAAAGAGAGAAGTTTTAAAAACTTTAAAAATTTTCCAATGGGCTAAAAGTTTGTTGAGAATTCCAATTGTAGCAATTGGAGGTATAAATCAAGATAATTATAAAGTTTTATTGGAATTTGGAGTTGATATAATTGCAGTTATTTCAGCTGTTTTTGAAGGAGACCCTTATTTAAATGCATTAGGTTTTAAAAAATAAAAAATTAAAAACAATGTAATTAAATAGTCAGAGAGTAAAAACCTAAAATGATTTATTTGACTTAAAAATAAAATAACAAGAGTATTTAAAAGTGAAGGTAACAAAACTATCCTTAAATTTTTATTAACCAAAAATACAATTAGCAAAATAAGAATGTAAGTAATAGGTTTAAATAAAGGTTTAGAAATTAAAATAGAGGTTAAAGCTTTTAAAGATACTTCTATGATTGTTTGAATATGAGGTAATTTTGAATCTGGATAAAGTCCTACTTGATATACATTAGAGTAAATATAATCATCACGGGTATAGGAGAAAAAGTAGGTTCTTACTTTTGGATTCCAAATGAAGCGTGAAGAACAAATCATATTTTCTATTAGTGGTTTAATATCTTTTATTATCGCTTTTAGTAAAATTTTCAAAATCTCATGATTATATTCTATGAGCTTGTGGGAGTTAGATAATGTATAGTAATAACATTTATTTTTAGATTTTTCAATATCTTTTACTGGGATTATTTCCTCTAAAATTTTCCTTTCTTTTTCATCAAATTTATAACCTTCAACTATGTAAGTTGATATTATGTCTATAACTTTTAAATAGCGCACTCCTCCTTTCTCTATTTTTAAAATGTTAAAAGCTATTATTTGATAAATAATAAATAATAAAATAATTGAACTTGTAATTATTAACAATTTTTTGAATTGTTCCTTAAATACAAATAACATAATTATTAAAACTGGTATAATGACCAAAATTCCATTGTGTCTAAACAATATCACTAACATTGCTGATATAACAAAAGCCAATAGGTTTAAGCTACTTTTTAAATAATTTTTGTCTTGATATGCAAAATATATTAAAAATGAAAACCAGATTAAGGAAAGTGAATAGTAAGTATCTTTCCATGCATTAATCAATAATAAACCTGTAGTAGGAAAAGCAAAAACTAAAAATAGTGCTAATTTTAAATTTTTAAATTTTAGCTTACTTAATATCCAAGCAAACAAAATAGAAGCAAAAATTATTTGAAATAAAGAGTAAGATGCAATGTGATGAAAAACTTTCAGAACTATTCCTATGGATATAGTATGTAACAATGTATGCCAATCATTAAAGGGCATTATTCCAATAACTTGTAATATCTGCACCCATGAATCGTAAGTATATGAACCTGGAAAATAAGCAAGTAAGTATATCAAAAGTGATGTAAAAATTGTAGAAAAATGTTTTAAAAATAAAGAACTTGAAAAAGTTAGTATTATAGATAAGATCAAGACATATAAAATTAAAATCAAACAATTTAAAAGAACTCCCAAATAATCAATTTTTACTATTTTTATTATTTCTTCTCCATTCCAAAACTGGACAATAATTTTTTTACTTTCAGGTGATATTTTTATTTTATTTGTGATATCAAATAAATATATTGGAAAAATAATTTGTCCTTTTTTACTATCAATGTATGTTTTTTTACCATTGAATTCAACACTTACTGCTCCCTGTAGTAGTCGTATTACAATTTAATTTTGTGCTTTTACATTAAAAATAATTTTATTAGGATTCTCAATACTATACAATTTCTTTACATCATGCATATCTTTCTTAAATATATCTACTTTCCGATTACCTGCCATATTAATAACATCACCATAATCGCTTGTTATTCCTAAGTTTACTGGAAAATTAATAGGATATATTGCTAGTTGATATTCCTTAGGTTCATTGTATGAGATTGGTGTTGGTTCGTATTTTATTAGTTTAGTCATAGGAAATCCATGTTCGTAATAAATAGCTTTAATTTGAAAACTATCTTTGACATCAATTTCAATTTCTCTTTTTAAAAATAACGGTCTAAAAAACAATAAACCAATTAAAGAAAATATAAAAAATGTTAGAAAAAATTTTTTCAAAGTGATAATTTTAAAGTAATTAAGCTTTATTTCTTATTGATAACATAGCTGGATAAATCATAATACACATAAGATAAGAAGAAAAAACATATCTAAAATCACTGTCTGGTGTTGAAATTATAAGAATTAATACATTTAGAATAGTTGGGAGAATTAGGATTCTTAATTTTGGGACCAAGATAAAAACAAACAGGAGAATATAATTGTAAATTGCTATTCTAAATAATAGGAAAAATGGTTTTATTAACGTATATTTAACTTTTTCCATTAAATTCATATTATTTTTTATTAAACTTTCTGATAACCAATTAGTTATATCAATTATAATATTTCTAATTTGTGGCAAGATGTTAATTTCTTTTAACTTAAAAAATGGTATTTCACTAATAAGAAAGTTGTTTGAATAAGGGATGAATCTTAAATCTAATGGCAACCATAAGTAAGCAGAAGAGCAAATCAAATGTTTTATAAATGGTTTTGGATTATTCAAAATCGCATTAATAAAAATTTTTCTTATTTCTTCTCTATAATTGTAAAATTTATCCCAATCAAAATTTACATTATACCATGCAAACCATACGTTTGTTCTACAAGTATAATATTTCTTGATATAGTCATAACTTATTAATTCTTCTATAATTTTTCTTTCATTCTCCTTAAAGGTATAATTACTTTTAACATATTCGGTGAGTACGAAAAGCTCTTTTTGATAACCAACTGCTGTTTTTTTCACATTGAGAATATTATAATAAAATACATTTGAAACCAGAAATATAACCAACACAGATATTAAAATTATCAAAACTCTCTTTAAATGTTCTCTAAATAAAAAAATCATCAAAATACCAGCGATAATAACAACTGGTATTCCATTATATCTAAAAAGCATAACAAGAGAAAGAGAAATAATAAAAGCTAATAAATTCAAGTTACTTTTCAAATAATTTTTATCTTGATAAGCAAAATATAATAAAGATGAAAACCAAATTAAAGATAAAGCATAGTGAGTATCTTTCATAGAGTCTATTAGTCTATTAACATTAAACCAGATATTGGAAAAGCAAACACTAAAATTAAATACCATTCCAATTTTCTTACTTTTAACTTATTTAATATCCAAGCAAATAAAATAGATGTTAATAACATTTGTATAAACACATAAAATTGTAAATGCCCAAAAATTTTTAAAATAATAAATGTTATTAAAGTATAAAGTGGTGGAGACATATCGCCTATTTGTATAATACCTAAAGCTTCCAAGAGTCTAACCCAGGAATCTATGGAGTACAATCCAGGAAAATAAGCCAATAAATAAATTAAAAGAATAGTAAAAATAATTGAAAAATATCTTAAAAACAAGGAATTAGAAAAAGTTAAAATAAGGGATAAAATAAAAACATAGATGATAACCAAAATTGAATTTAAAAACACTTTAAAATAATCAACTTTTAGGTTTTTTATTAAAACTTTATTGCTATCAATTAGTTCATATTCATATCCCTTTATCTCTAAATTACTAACTTTATCCTTAAACTTTAAAATAACTTCCTTACTCTCAGGTGATATTGAAATGATATTATTTAGATTTATATAATGCCATTTTGGATAAATAGAAATAGTTGTATCGTAAGTATCAATAATTTTTTCAATTGTATCAATTTTAATTTTAAATGTTCCACCATTTATACCACTGCCTACAAGTATCCTAATATAATCTCTTGCTTTTATATTAAATTCAATTGGATTTGGTTTATTAATATCAGAAAATTTAGTCCATAAATATAATTTCCATCTCCATCTTACACGAAATTTATTTCCATCTATTTTTTCCCATCCATCGGGTAGATTAAAAGTTCTTAAATTTATAAAATCAACATCACTTTCAATCCTTCCTATTAATATTTCGGGTTTTATAGGATATATCACTACTTTATAATTTCTTATTTTTTCATTTGAACTTGGTTTGTCTTTTACTAAACTTGATATAGGAAAGCCATGATAATAATATACACTATCAATCTCACTACCTTTAATATCAAATTTTATCTCTCTCTTGAAAATTAATGGTCTGAAAAATAACAAGCCAATTGTAGATAATAAAATAAATAATTTAAAAAATCTCCTTAACATTCCAAAATTTTAAGGTATTGTTTATTTCCAATTAAAATCAAATGAAAAGAAATATGTAGGATACTTTTTTAATGCAATTTCAACATTTCTTAAATAAAAATTTAACATTTCTTCAAAACTTGGATTTTCACTATAATAGCTATCTTGAACAATGCCTAAATAATAATTTTTCTCTTTTATAACAAATGCAAAAACCATAGGTAATTTAAATTTTTCATTTATTTTAAAAATACCAATTGGAATTTTCCTTTTGTGATTAAATAGATTACATTCCTTATAAGCCCCTCCAACATATCTATCCGCTACAACTACTAAAATACCTTCATTATTTAAAAATTTTATAATTTCTCTAATTTGATTATTTAAAACAAGTTTTGCTCCTTTACTTCCTCTTAATTCATTTAAAGTTTTAAGCCACCTTGGGTCTATTGCTTCAACAATAGCCATAGCTTTATAACCAAGACAAGAGATAAAGCTTAGTGCATACTCCCAATTTCCAAGATGAGCACTAAGTAAAATAACTTTCTTTTTAATTTTATAAGCATTTTCTAAAACTTCTAAATTTTCGACTTTCAAATTTTTTAAAATCTCATCACAACTAGTATATTTAATTTTCAAAAAATCAACAAAATTTAACATATAATTTTCAAATGTTTTATAAATAAGTTTGTTATTGCTTTTGCCAAGTATGATATTTAAATTGTTTTTAACTGCAAGCTTTCGCTTTTTATCTGTCAAAAACCAAAATATCGCAACTAATCTAAAAATAAATTCTAAAACTAATTTCGGAATAAATTTTGAAAGTAATATGGAAAATCTCAATAAATATAATTTTAAATCATCAAGAAATTTAAGAAACGTTTTGATATAAGAAATTTTAAAGTTTAAAATTTTCAACATTGCTAATTTTTGTCTTTAATCAAGTTGTTGGAAATATAGAAGTTTATGGCTTAAAGTATCATTCAAAAAATATGTTATTGAATAATTTAGGAATTAGAACAAATAAACCATTTCCTTTTATACTTTTTAAAAATTACTTATATAGCTTGTATATTCAGGGATTTTTAGATACACTTGAAGTTTATGAGAAATCAAGAAATGATACAATTGATTTGTTATTTAAAGTTTCAGATTATCCCATTATAAATAATTTTAAGTGGGAAATAAAAAAACCTTCAAAAGAAATAGAAGATTCCTTAGCATTTTTTAAAGGACTTCCTGCGAGCGATTATAATAAATTTAAAATAGCAAAAATGGTTGAAAGATATTTTGTTAATAAAGGTTATGTAAATCCTAAAATTGAAATTTCACAAAAATTTCTGGATAATAGTAGAGTGGAATTGATAGTGAAAGGAAATATAGGAAATAAATATAGGATTTCAAAAATTGAATTTTATGGAAATAAAAACTTTTCTTCAAAACTATTAAAGAATTTAATGAGTAATAAAGAAGTTAATACATTAAGAAGGATTTTAAGAGGTGGATATTTTTCAGAGGTAAAATTTCAAAAAGATTTAAAAACAATTGAAGAGTTATATAAAAATAATGGATTTCCTGATTTTAAAATTGATTCGTTTAATTTTGAATATGAGGCGAATTTTTTAAAAATTAAAATTTTTCTAAATGAAGGTAAAAAATATTATTTTGGAAGTGTTGAATATGATGGAAATAAAAAATTTAGTAATGATGAACTAAATAAAGTTATTACAATTAAAAAACCTTTAAATTTCATAAATTCTATAAAATATAAATTAGGTTATGGAATTTCTTATAATCCAAATTCTTATTCAAGAGCAAGGGTTTTAGAAAGTCTTTCAAATATAAGTGCTCTTTATTCAGATAGTGGTTATATATATGCTCAAATTGAACCTATTGAGGAGAAAAGGGATAGCTTTATTGATATAAAATTTAAAATTAAGGAAAATTGGAAAGTAAAGGTTAGACTTGTTAATATAGTAGGAAATACAAAGACATGGGATGAGATTATAAGAAGGGAATTATATATATTTCCGGGAGATTACTTTAATAGGTCTCTACTTCTTTTATCTTATAGGAATTTATACTATCTTAATTACTTTTCAAATATAAATGTTAATTTCAAGCCAGTTATAGAAGATTCAAGTTTAATTGATTTAGAGATTAAAGTTGAAGAAAAACCTACTGGACAGTTTGGAGCTGGTGCAAGTTATAGTCAATTAGATGGGCTATTCTTTAATGTGAATTTACAACAACCAAATTTCCTTGGGAGGGGTTGGACAATTGGTGTTCTTGCAGAATATGGGGCGAGAAGGCAAAATTATCAATTATCATTTACAGAGCCATGGTTTGGAGGAAAGCCTGTTCTTGTTGGAGTTAACATTTATAGTTTAAATAGATATTTATTTACATTTAGTCAAAGAAATACTGGAATTTCATTAAGTTATGGAAGAAGACTTTGGGATTTATTTTCAAAAATAAGATTTGATTATACATTTGAATATATTTCAGTTTATGATATAAGTTCATTATATGAAGGGACACAATTTTATGATTTTTGGACTAAAAGGGATAAAGTTCTTTCAAGCTCATTAACTACAACATTTAGTTATGATACAAGAGATAGGATATTTAATCCTTCAAGAGGTTATTTCTTTAATTTCCCATATACCTTAACAGGTGGTCCTATTGGTGGAAATTTACATTATGTAAAATTAATGCCAGAACTTTCATTTTTGGTTCCAAATTATAAAGATAAATTAATATCATTTTTTAGGATAAGTTGGGGTTCTATATTTTCTATATTATCAAAACAAGAACTTCCACCTTATGAATATTTTGCTCTTGGTGATATTGGACCACTTGGTCTTAGAGGTTATAGTTTTCGTTCTATTGGAACAAAAATTGGGAATAGTATTTTAGGTGGAAGACACTTTTTTAGAATTACTTTTGAGGAGCGTATAAGACCAACTGACCAATTTTATATATCATTATTCTATGAAGCGGGAAATAGTTGGTGGTCACTTAAAACCATAGATTGGAATTTGTATGATGCAGTTGGGGTGGGATTTAGAATTGAAGTTCCAATTATTGGAATAATGGGGTTTGATTTTGCTTATAGCTTGAAATATAAACAATTTCAAACACATTTTGCTCTTGGACCATATTACTAATATGCTAATAGCAATAGATGGACCTGCTGGTTCTGGAAAAAGCGCAATAGCGAAAAAATTAAGTGAAATTCTTAAAGTTAAATATGTAGAAACAGGAGCTTTATATAGAGCAATTGCATATTATATTCTTAAAAATAACATTAAGGAATTTGGAAATTTTGAATTTTTAAGAGATATTAAATTAGAGCAAAAATTTATAAACCAGCAGGCAAGGACATTTTTAAATGGAGAAGATATTACTGAAAAAATTAGGAATGAAGAAATTGGGAATTTTGCTTCAATTATTTCAAAGTATAAAGAAGTAAGGGAATTTTTATTAGATATTCAAAGGGAATTAGCAAAAGATGGCGCAATTTTAGAAGGTAGGGATATTGGAACAGTTGTTTTACCAAATGCAGATTTTAAATTTTTTATAACTGCAAGTGTTGAAGAGAGAGCAAGAAGAAGATATGAGCAATTGAAAGATAAGAATAAAAGTTATGAAGAGATTTTAGAGCAGTTAAAACAAAGGGATAAAATGGATTTAGAAAGGAGTATAGCTCCTTTAAGAATTTCAAGAGAAGCATTTATTATTGATACAACAGATATGTCAGAAGATGAAGTGATTGAAGAGATTTTAAGAATTATAAATGAAAATTTAAAAGTTGGAACAGTTATTTCAAAGGAAGGGAAAAAGTTAAGTGTATTTTCAAATAATAGAACTTTTATGGCTATTCCAAGGGGAAAAGTTATTAAAAAATATGAAAGAATTTATGTGGGTGATATTGTAATTGGAAAAATTGAGAATAATATGTTTGTAATTGAGGATATAAGAGAAAGAAAAAATGTTCTTTTAAGACCACCTGTTGCAAATATCTCAAAAGCAATATTGCTCTTTACAATTGTTGAGCCTGAATTTGTTCAAATACATCTTGATAAATTGCTTTGTGCTTATGAATATTATAATGTAAATAGTTTGATTGTTTTTAATAAAATTGATATTACACCAAAGGAAGAACTTGAAAAAATTGTTAAAATTTATAGTGAGTGTTATGATGTAGTTTTAATTAGTGTAAAGGAAAATTATAATTTGGATTTATTAAAAGAGAAAGTAAGGGGGGATTTAGTAGTTTTGTCAGGACCAAGTGGAGTTGGAAAAAGCTCTTTAATTAAAGCTTTAACAGGTTTAGATATTAGAATAGGTGAAGTTAGTCAAAAGATAAAAAGAGGAACTCAAACTACTACTGAGGTTAAATTATATCCAATTGATAACGAAACACTTATAATTGATACCCCTGGCTTTTCAAAACTTGATTTAAAACTTATTATGAAAAAAGAAGATGTTAGAAATTGTTTTAGAGAATTTAAGAATTATAAATGTGCTTTTAGGGATTGTCTTCATATAAAAGAGGAAGGATGTGCTATTAGAGAAGCGGTTAATGAGGGGAAAATTAATATTTTAAGATACGAAAGCTATTTAAAAATAATTAAAGAATTTGATTTAGCTTAACAATTCTTTCTTAATTCTTTCAATTATAGGTTTTATTTTTACTTTCAAGGGCTCTGGAAAATTTTCAAAAGCCTTTTCAACATCTTCAATAGCTTTTTGTTTAATTTGAAGTGCTGCTTTTCTAGCTATCTCTATAATTTCAGCGGGAGTTTGAGGATTAGAATTAGCTTCTTCTAATTGCCTTTTGAGTTCTTCTATTGTAGCATCCTTTTCTGCATTTTCTAATTTCAAGGCTTCTATTAGATCTTCATATTCTGAAATTTTACTTCTTAATTCTTGATTTTCTTTTCGTAAAGCTTCAACCTCACCTTCTAATATGAAGTTTTTGTCTTTGAGCTTTTCATAATCTGCCTTTATTTCATCAGCTTCAAGAACCTTTATTCTCATTTGAGTTAGAGTATTTTCTAAATCCTTATTTTCTTTGAGAACTTCATTATAATCGTGAGCAACCTTTTCAAGAAAAGCTTCTACATCAGATTTTTTCAACCCCCCGATAAGCGTAGTTCTAAACTTAGCATTCTTTATGTCAACAGGCGTAAGTCTTACTTTTTTCTTTTCAGGCATAACTAAAATGTTAAAGCATAAAAATTCAAGCCTTAAAATTTTCAAAATGCAAGTTTTTATTTTATTGTTTTCACTAATTTTGGTAGTTAGTTGTAAGAAAAAAGAGGTTTCAAGTTCATGTGAGCAACCTATTACTGACTTAACAGGTGTTTGGAAAGGTCAATGGACACTACCTCCAGACCCTCCTTACAATAGCCAAACAGGTCAAATATGTGCAAAGATGTCTCAAAATGGAAATATAATTAATGGAAAACTTTATGATATGGATAATTCAAGCCAGTTTTTTGATAGCACTGATATTAAAGGGACAATTTGTGGTTCATATGTTCAGCTTCAAACTGATACAATGACTTATTTTATTAAAATTATTGCCAAATTTAAGGGTAATGTAGTAAATGATAGTTCTGGTGGAACATTTAAGATATATGCACCTGAAAATAATATTGAGAGTCAAGATGGAAATTGGTGGATGAAAAGAGATAGTGCCCTGTCTTGTGGTTAAATATCATTATATCTCAGGAATTTGAAAGTGCTAAACCCATTTTTGAATTAAAAGAAATAAATCCTTATCAATTATTTAAAGAAAAACCAAACTTTATTTGGTTCTTTAAAGATAATAATTCCTACATAATGGAAGGGTATTTTAAAGAAGATGAAAACTTTAAGAAAATAACAATAATTTTAGATAGTTTAAGTTATGCAAAAATTATAAATAACTATGGCAAATATCGTGAAAATTTATTAATTCATTATTTAACATCACAAGCACTTATCTCCTATTTGCTTTATTCAGATTTTGCTAATACTATTGAAATTCCCCAATCATTTGTAAAGCCTTTAAGGGTATTGTTTCCGGTAATTTATACAGGATATAGTTATATTTTAACACTTAAATTTTATCCTATTAGTGGTTCTATGGTTTATGCATCAAGTTATGGAGCAATTAGTTCTTATATTAAAAATTATCTTGTTCTTGATATGTATGAAAGGATAATTTGGAGTATGTTAGAAAATAATTTATACTTTTTTGCTTCATATTACATAAAACCACAAATTTCACATATTACAAGAAGCTTATTCCTTACAACCCTTTTTTATTACAATTACTATGCCTTTGAAGGTAATATCTTTGAGACTAAAAGCTCAATAATTTCAAGTGCTTTAAGTTTTTCAAATGTTATATTTTCAAATTTTGATAGAAAAACAACAAATGGAGATGTTTTATTTGAAGCATTTTCATCTTTTTCCTTTGGTTTTAGTGCTTACAATTTAACTTTAGACCATAAAAAATCTGCTATTAGTTCAAACTTGGGTTATATCTTGGGATTTTTACTTTCTCAAAGAAATAATATAAGTCTTTCAAAGTCAGTTGCAATAGGTATTTCAAGCTTTCTTATAACTTATACATTAACTGGACTTATTGGTTATAAAAATGAAATTTATTCTATTTCACCTCTTATTTTGTATTTAAATTATTTTGCTTTTACACACTTATTCAAATTCTTTTAAGAACTCTAAGTAATCTTCTCTTATCGTTAAGTCTGCATCAATTGGGGCAATATCTTTTATATAATGACGATCTCCGCTTTCAACACCTTGTTCTATAAATATAATTCCAACAGGGATTTTCCCTCTACTTTTTACCTCTTTAACCTTATCAATCGCTTCAAGTCTATCATGAACATTATAATCTCTTTTTCCTCCTTTTGATTCATCAACATATTCAATGTGTTCTCTATACCATTCATAAGTATTAAATCTATTGAATGTTACACAGGGTGATATATCATCTATAAATGAAAATCCTTTATGCTTTATGCCTTCCATAAATATCTTAGGAAGTATAGCACCATCACCAGAGAACGTTCTTGCCACAAATGTAGCACCATTTGATAAAGCTATCATAATTGGGTCAATTGGACTATCTTTAACTCCATAAGGTGTTGAAATGGTTGTATGTCCTATTAAGCTTGTAGGTGATGCTTGTCCTTTTGTTAATCCATAAATTTGATTATCCATTACAATATAAGTAATATCTATATTTCTTCTACAAGCATGTATAAAGTGATTTCCTCCTATTGCAAAACCATCACCATCTCCACCTGCTCCAATAACTGTTAATTTTGGATTTGAAAGCTTTATTGCTTGTGCAACGGGTAAAACTCTTCCATGAATTCCATGAAATCCATAAGCTTTTATATAATCTGATAATTTTCCAGAGCAACCAATACCAGAAACAACCACAACTTCGTGTGGTTTTATTCCGAGCTCTGCAAGTGCCTTTTTAAGTCCCAAAAGCACCGCATAATCTCCACAACCTGGACACCACGTTGGAAAGTGGCTATCATAATCGGTTGGCTTTAATTTTGTCTCAACAGCCATTTTAAAATTTTAAAGCCTGTTAATTTAGTAACTTTTATCCTTTATAATTATAAGGCTATGTTATATATCCTTTTAATGTTTGAGGTTGATAAAAGGGGTGGGGCTATAAACCAAAGCCCCAGTGTAAATAAGAGTAGTGAGCAAAGTGTATATATGCCAAAGGTTGATAATTCATATAAGATAGCTCCATTTTTTGGATGGACACCAGAAAAGGAGGAAATTGCTAATGCGATAAGGGAGGGTAAAATAAGAGTTGATGAAATTTTCCTAAAAAAGCGCATAGAAAGGCTTGATAGCTTTTATTCAGTAAGATGGCAAGAAGAAAAACAAGCAGTATGTCATAGGTATAGTATAAAAGGTCTTGAATGTCCTCAAATTCATCCTCATATGAATAGAATTTATTATTACTATAATAAATGGAAAAATGAAAATGATGCTTGGGCTTATGCTGAAATGATTACACTTATTGAAGATGGAGAAAGATTATTATCCGCTTATATAGAAAATGAGAGAGCAAAAATTAATAAAGTAGTTGAACCTGCAAAAGCTGCTCCTCCTATTATAAATAAAGAATTTAAAAAGGATGAATTTAAAATACTTGATGGAAATGGATGGAGTACATTTGCAATTGCTCAAAGCACTGCTTCTGAATATAGTCCTACGATTGTTCAAGTAGGAAATGAAGATACACTTATTGCTGGTTTAAATGTATATACTTGTAATACATGGTGTTCTACAACTTCGACAAAAGAATGCATTGTTGTATTTAGGTCCGTAAATGCAGGACAAACTTGGTCTCCGATGTTCTGTATAGTTCCACCAGCTCCTCCTAATGATTATAATGTAGGTGAAGTTGCTATTGGAGCAGACCCTTATAGAAGATTATTTGTAGTAGCATATACGAGTGATTATTATTATCCTAATTATGATATAGGACAATTAACATTTGATAAGAATGGAAATGTAATTTATAGTACTTGGGTTGATACTTCAACAACCTCTACAATAACTCCTTATGTAAATGCAGAGTTTAATTGGGGTGCAAGTGGATGTGCTGGTCAAAATCCGAGTGCATGTGCTTGTAGTGCTCTTGATAACTGGTTCTTTATTGGTATGAATAAAGCAGGAGGGGGTGTAAGGATATGGAGGTCTACAACTTGTGGAAGCTCTTGGAGTCAGGTTTATGATGGTCCTGCTAGAAATGGAAGTGCCTACAATAATAATCAAATAATGCTTGAAACAACTAATGATCCAAGAGGAAGTTCATCAGTTTGCACTGCTTCTAATGGTGGTGATAATACAATTCAAGCAGTATATGATTGGAGAAATTCTACAACAGACCATAGAATAGAACACTTATTTACAGATGCGGCAGGTGGATGGGGTTCAACTTGGACAAGTACAACAGTTTTAAGCGGTTATGCTTATCCTATCAATCAGCCTTGGCTTAGTGTGGCAAGAAGGCTAACGAATTCTAACATGACTCACTTTTTGGTATTTGAAAGCCAATTTTCTTCAACTGATGGAGATATTAGATATATAAGGGCTAGTGGTATTCCACCAAGTGGATGGTCAGCTGTTCAAAATATTGACTTTTCAACAGTTGATAGTAGAACACCAACAGTTCATACTGATGCAAGATGGCAGTGGTGTCCTGGTGCTACTACAAATACTGCTAATTACTTCCATGTAGCATTTTATCATAAATGTCCTAATACTTATGATGGCTCCTTATGCAATGAACCATATACAAGTTATAATAATACATTTAGAGTTGCAGTTTTAAGATATAATTGGGATTTAACTCAAATGGGTCCTGAGATATGTGGAAGCTTAGTAGCGGATACAATAGCAATTCCTCCTCCTCCGAGTTATTCAGGTGGTGGTGTTTGGCAGAATTGGTGGCAAATAAATGGCACAACATTTAGAACAACAACAGGAGTTGGCTCACCTTGGTGGTTTGGAGTAATGTGGGTTTATCAATATAGTTCAACGGACTGGGATATGGAATGGACTATTTTATCTTATAGCTGTATTACACCTGTAAGTAAGGATGAATTAAAGGAAGGGAAAGATTTTATAATTAAGGGAAAGTTTGTTGAGATTTATTTAAATGGTGATTGGGAATTTAAAATTTATAATATTTCTGGAAGAAAAGTTTTTGAAAATAAAGGAAAAGGTAATTCAAAATTTACTATAAATCTTCCAAAGGGAGCTTACATTTATAAACTAAATAATAAGTTTGGTAAGTTCATACTATAAAGGGGCATTTGCCCCTCGCTTTAAAATTTTAAATAATGTCTAAAATCATTTTTGATAATATAAGGTATTTTGAGCTTGCAAGTAGCTTTGTAATTATAGGGGCTTTTGAAAATTACTTAAAGTCGATTGCTTTTAATGGATATATTTTATTTAATAATAAGGATGTTGTTTATTTAATTGGAGGGGAGATATTTGGAGTTAGAAAACTTGAGGATATTAAAAGACCTTGGATAGCAGATGTTTATGAGCTAAATCCAAAAGCTACAATTTTATTTATGAATTTAAAGAATGCCAAACAAATTGAAAATTTAAAAATAACTTCAAAAACCTTAGATATCCTTATGAAAAACACGCTTGAAACCACATCTTATTTATGGGTAGAAATAAAGTCAAATGGTGAATTTTATGATATTATATATTTCTCAGGAGAAATTGTAGGAATTTATAAAAATTCTATGAGAATTCCAGAAATTATTGAATCAGAATTAGCTAATAGAATTGAAGTTGTTGTTTGGGATTTTAAACATATATTTGAAGAGAAGAAAACTGAAATGATAAAAACGTTGTATTTAAAAAGATTTGAAAATATATGGCTAAAATATAAGGATGTTGTTATTATGGAATATGGTAGAGAAAAATTAGAAATGGAATTTAGGAAAATTCAAAAAGATTTATCAAAAAAATACACATTTTTAGACCCATTGCTTGGAATTGTAGATTTAGATAAAGAGCTTAATTTAAAAATTCAACCTTTAAGAGAGGATGAGATAGAAGGGGTAGTTAAACTATTACTTGAATTTTATACAAAGGCACTTCCAAAAAGGGTTGAAAAAATAAAGCAAGAGCTTATATGAAAAAGTTTAGTGAGCTCATATTTTCAAGACTTTCAAATGCATTTAAATTAGTATTTTTCTTAATTGCTTTGATTAATTTAATTTTAATTTTTGCATTATCAAAAGTATTTGAAAAATCAAGTGATATTGGATTTATAAGAGGACAATTAACATCATTTTCACTTATGATATATAGCGTAATATCTAATATCCATTCAAAGGAATATGCAAGAGTTTCATTTTCAGAAAATTTAAAAAGGACTATGCCAGTTTTAAATAAATATAAAGGTGAAAGTTGGGCAAGTAAATTTTCAAAATTTATTGAAGATTTTAATAAATTTATAGAAAGTCCTGATAAGAGGAAAGCTGATAATATGTTTGTATTTGCAGAAGATTTAAATAGGGAATTAATTGAAATTGATTCAGAAAGTAGGAGAATTGCTTCTATTGGTGTTATTATTGTTATTATATTAAATGTTGCTTTTGTTGGGTTTGTCGGTATTCTAATGATTAGATATAGCTATAATTTATCTCTTGAATTTTCGGAACCCCTAATAGAAATTAGAAATATATTATCAAGGATAGCACTTGGTAGCATTGAAAAAGGATTTGAGTATAGAGGAAATATAGAAGAGGTTTATGAAATATATGAAAGTATTGAAACTTTAAGAAAAGATTTACATGAAAGCAAATTAAGAATTCAAGAGATTTTAAGAAGGTATAGAGAAATTTAAACTTTTAGCTCTAATTCAAGTGCTTCTAAAAATTCTTTATTAGAATTTGTTCTTTTCATTTTATTTATTAAGAATTCCATAGCATCAACAGGGTCTTTACTTGATATAGCTTTTCTAAGTGCCCAAACCTTTTTAAGAACATCTTCTGGTAGTAAGAATTCTTCTCTTCTTGTTCCACTTCTATTTAAATCAATAGCTGGGAATATTCTCCTATCAGCTAATCTCCTATCTAAAACAATTTCCATATTTCCTGTTCCTTTAAATTCTTCATATATAATATCATCCATTCTTGAACCAGTTTCAACTAATGCGGTTGCTATAATTGTAAGACTTCCCCCTTCTTCTAAACTTCTTGCAGCTCCAAAAAACTTCTTAGGTTTAATAAGTGCAGTAGCATCAAGACCACCTGTCATCGTTCTTCCAGAATGGGGTGCTATTACATTATGAGCTCTTGCTAATCTTGTTATGGAATCTAAAAGTATTACAACATCTTTACCCATTTCTGCAAGTCTTTTTGATCTTTCTAATACTATATCCGCTATATAAACATGTTTTTCTGCTGGTTGGTCAAATGTTGAATAGTAAATTTCAGCTTCTGGAACAAGTCGTTTCATATCTGTAACTTCTTCTGGCCTTTCATCAATTAAAAGAATTATTAAATAAATTTCTGGATGATTTATAACAATGCTTTGGGCAATTTTTTGAAGAAGGACTGTTTTCCCTGCTCTTGGAGGTGAAACAATTAAACCCCTTTGTCCTTTACCAACAGGTATAAATAAATCTATTATTCTTCTTGAAAGATCTTCATCACCAGGAATTTCAAGATTTATCTTTTGAGTTGGATAAAATGGTGTTAATTTCTCAAAATCTCTTCTTTCTGTAATTTTATCAATTTCAACATCATTAATTGTTTCAATTTTTACAAGTGAATGATATTTCTCGTTTTCCTTAGGAACTTTTGCAAAACCTGCAATCATATCACCTTCTTTTAATTTATGTTTCTTTATAAGAACAGGAGATACATATATATCATCTGAACTTGGCTGGAAATTTTGATGAGCCATTCTTAAAAATCCATATCCTCCCTCTGGAATAATATCCAAAAGTCCCTCTCTAAAAACAAGACCATCCTCCGTTGTAGTATTTTCTATAATTTTTCTAATAAGCTCATCCTTTTTTAGATTTTCATATCCTTCTATATTCATTTGTTTAGCTATCTCATAAAGTTCTGCAAGTTTCTTTTGTTTTAATTCCCTTACTAACATACTCCCACCCCCTTATAATAGCTTTGAATTATTAATAAAAAGGTCAAAGTTACAATTTAAAACCTTTGCTGCTTTTTGAGCCATTATTGTTCTATCTAAAAATATCTCAAAAAATTCAAGGACAGGGGCAATTTTTGTATCAATATCAATTCTATAGGCAATTGATTTCTTTTCTTTATCAATAACAATCTCCCTATTTATTGCAGCATAATTTACTCTATCATGAATATCAACATTCAAATTTTCAATTGTCCTAACCCTTGTTCTATGGACATCCGCTTTGTCTGCTAAAATTAGAGCTGCTGAAACTTCTGAAACTGGATAGCCACTTGCTTCATGATGTGTTCCAATAGCACTAATAACTATTCCAATTTCTTCATAATCCATATTCATTTCTTTTAATATATCATATGCAAGCATAGCGCCACTAACCTCATGATTTATTCTATTTATACTATTTCCAATATCGTGTAAATATCCTGCAATTTCTGCAAGCTCTGCAAGTCTTTGTGGATATCCAAGCTCTCTTAATATCCTTCCAGCTTGATATGAAACCCATCCCACATGTCTAAATCCATGTTCTGTATATCCTAAGGATTCTAAGCACTTATCTGCAAGCGTTATATAATATTGCACTTTTGGATTTTTCTTTACATCTTCTATGGTAATCATATTTACCTCCTTACAATTCTTTAATGAAATTTACATTTTCTTCTATATAATTTCCAATTATCACATAATCTGCACCATTTAAAAGAACATTCTCAATAACATCTAAATTTTTTAAACCTCCACCAACTATAATAGGTAATTTTGTTTTTTCAGATATAAATTTTAAAAGTTCAATACTTACAATTTTATTACTTCCAGAACCCCCTTCTAAATAAATACTAGAAAATTTCATAATTTCACAAAATTTTACAAATGCTAAAATAATATCATAATTTTCACTTATATCATAAGCTTTTGAAAGAATATAAGCGCTTGTAAAATTGCTTCCAAGTAGTAAATAGCCTGTAATATAAACAGGTTTTTGAGATAGTAAAAATGCATTTCTTAAAAGCTCGTTATGAAAGTAATTATAATCATATGTGTTTAAAGGAAATGGTATAAAAAACGCATCAACATTTAAATTTATTTGATAAGAATTTCCAGCAAATAACAATAATGGTTTTTTAAGGTTCATTTTAATATATTCCAATTTTTTGTGAAAATCAGGGCTTTTTATAATACTCCCTCCTATAAATACAAAAGCTATATTCTCATTATTGTTTATATATTCACAAGCCATTTTTAAATTCTCTTCCTTCCATTTATCTGGATCAATGAGAATAATTTTCTTCTTATGGTTTTTTTTAAACAAGTGCTAAGATATGGTGGTGGGCGGACTCGAACCGCCGACACAGGGCTTATGAGACCCCCGCTCTACCAGCTGAGCTACACCACCGCATAGCGGGGGAGGGATTTGAACCCTCGACCTCCGGGTTATGAGCCCGGCGAGCTACCTGGCTGCTCCACCCCGCGTTAGTAAGTTTTAAAATTTTAAAGCCCATTAAGTAAGCTTTTATAAAATGGAAATTCTTCACATAGTTCCTTAACTTTTTCTCTTGCCCAATTTTTTGTTTTTTCATCAGGGTTTTTTAAAACCTTAGCAATTATTTTTCCAACTAATTTCAATTCCTCTTCTTTCATCCCTCTTGTTGTTAAAATTGGTGTTCCTATTCTTATACCACTTGTAATGGTAGGCTTTTGCGGGTCAAATGGAATAGTATTTTTATTTACAGTTATTCCAACTTCTTCAAGTAATTTTTCTGCTTCTTTTCCAGTCATATTTATACTTCTTAAATCTACTAAAACTAAATGGTTATCTGTTCCACCTGATACAAGTCTTAAACCTTCTTCAATTAAGCTTTCTGCTAATGCTTTACTATTTTTTACAATTTGCTCTGCATATTTTTTAAATTCTGGCTTTAAAGCTTCTTTAAAAGCAACTGCTTTTGCTGCAATAATATGCATAAATGGTCCCCCTTGAATACCTGGAAATACTGTTTTATCAATTTTTTGAGCAATTTCCTCCTCATCTGTTAAAATCATACCTCCTCTTGGACCTCTTAATGTTTTATGAGTAGTAGTTGTTATAATATGGGCATAACCTTTTGGTGATGGATGAACATTTCCTACAATAAGTCCAGCAATATGAGCAATATCTGCCATTAAATAAGCATTAACTTTATCTGCAATTTCTCTAAATTTATCCCATTCTACAATTCTTGGATAAGATGAATAGCCAGCAACGATCATTTTTGGTTTATATTCCAATGCTAATTTATAAACTAAATCAAAATCTATTCTTTCAGTCTCTTTATTTACGGTATAATGAATAACATTATAAAATTTACCAGAAAAACTAACTTTTGCTCCATGACTTAAATGACCTCCATGTGAAAGTTCCATAGATAAAATGGTATCACCAGGTTCAAGTAAAGCAAAATATACTGCCATATTTGCTTGACTTCCTGAGTGGGGTTGAACATTTACAAATTTCATATTAAATAATTGCTTTGCTCTCTCTTGTGCTAATATCTCTGCTTTATCAACAAATTCACACCCCCCATAATATCTTTTATTTGGATAACCTTCTGCATATTTATTATTAAGTGGTGTCGCCATAGTTAAAAGAACAGGAAGAGAAGGATAATTTTCAGAAGCTATCATTTCAAGTGTATATTCTTGTCTTTTAATTTCACTTATAATAACCTCATAAATCTCTCTATCTTCTTCTTTTATTAATTCATACATATTCAAATTTTAAAGCTAACTCATAATTTCTTTACAAATCTCGCTAATATGATAATTTATTCGCTCTAAATTATTTAATATCTCCACATGTATAGAGCTAGTTAAAATAGCTTCTTGAACTAATGCTTTTAATCTTGAAAAATGCTTTTGATGATAATTATCAAGCAAGGAATTTACTATTGTTCTTCTTTCAAATCCCTCCTTTGCCTTATTCTTATCAAAATCTAATAAAGCTAAATTCATAATTTGAAATGTTATCATAACTTCTTTGTGAAATTCTAACAAATCTTCAAGACCTTCCTTTGAAAATTTAAGACCTTCACTATAAAGCTTATACATATTCCTTGTGATACTTTTTGAAATAACATCTCCTATTGCTTCAAATTCATCTACAATATTTGCTATAATACTTGCTTTTTTCCCTTCTTCCTCAGATAGTTCAATTTTTTGTAATTTTATTAAATATAAAATAATTTCTTCTCTCATTTTATCAACTTCATTATCCAACATTTCTGTTTCATTTATAATAGATGGATTTCTTGAAATTAAAATTTCAGGAATTTTATTTAACATATTCTCAATAATACCTGACATTTCAATAATTCTTCTATGAACAACTGCAATAGCAATAGAGCTATTATCAAAAACAGAAGGGTCTGGCAAAATTTTCTCCTTAATACTTTCCTTAAATAATTTATTAAAAATTATTTGGGCAATGTCTAAGAAAGGTAAAAATAATAATGCACCAATGATATTAAATAAAGTATGAGCATTAGCAATTTGTCTTGTTAATAAGCTATCAGTCTTTTCAACTAAATTTATAAATTCATTTAAGAAAATTAAAATTATTAAAAATGTAATAAATTTGTAAAAGAAATTAGCAAAAGCTATTCTTCTTCCACTTACACCAGATTTCAATGAAGCTAATATAGCGGTTATTGTAGTTCCTATATTAGCTCCAAGCACTATATAAATTCCTCCTTTTAAATCTATAACATTTTCAAATGCTAAGGATATTGCAAAACCAACGACTGCTGCGCTAGAATGAACAAGGGCAGTGAAAATTGTAGAAATGAAAATTCCAAAAAAAGCATTATCACTTACTAATCTAAAGAAATTTTCAAATTCAGGAAATATACTAAGTGATGAGGCACTTTTTGACATCAGTTTAATAGAGAAAAATAAAAGTCCAATACCAAATATAGCATTTCCATAAGCTCTAATTCTTCCTTCCATTCGCTTTAAGATATAACCAATTGCAACCAAAAGTAAAGAAAGTTCAAATATCCCAAATGATATTAATTGAGTTGTGAATGTTGAACCAATACCTGCACCAAGAGCTATACTAAGAGCACTCTTTAATGATAATAAACCTGAATCTACGAATGAAACAAGCATTACGTTTATAGCAGTTGAAGATTGGATTGCAAGTGTTAAAATAATACCTATTAAAAATGAAAAAACTCTATTTTCTGGGAATTTTTTTAAAATATCTCTAATAGTAACACCAGCAAAAGCATTAATCCCTCTATTTAACTTTTCCATTCCATATAAGAATATTACAAATCCGCCTATCATTTCAAGTATAGAAAATAATATAAAGAATTTATTTATTACAATATATTTAAAGTGAGTGAAATTCTCCTCATTATAAAAGATAACTCTATAAATACCTTCAATTTGTGGTTTTGGTGGAATAAAAATTGCATAACCAAGACTATCAGTTTTAATTTTATATGTTAAGATATTAGAAGGGGTAATAAGAAAAACTTTTATTTCATAATTTTGAAGAATTTTACCTTCCTCAAATACTTGAACTCTCAAAGGTTTTAAATTTCCTGAAACATAAACAATTTGATTATCACCCGAAAGGTCAATTTTATAGATATTGTCAAAAGGCTTTACTATATCTATGGAAGATAATAAAAAAATCATACCGCTTGCCAATCCTTACAATCAACTTTTAACTCATTATCAACTAAGGGAATTTTTAAAAATTCACAATAATAATTATTAAAAAATCTACATGTAAAACAACTTCTTACAATACTAATAAAACCCCTCTGATAGGCATATTTCAAAATTTTTAGCAGTGTCTTATATAAAATGATCTTTTCACTCTCATTTAACGGTTTTAATATTTCTTGTAGTTCAAATTCACTATTTATAAGTTTTTCTCCCTTTTTTGTTAAAATAAAATAAACTTCCCTTTTATTAATTTTTATCCTTTGAACATATCCCTTTTTTATTAAGATATTTAATGTTCTGCTAATTGTTGGCTTTTTTTCATTTAATTCCATTGATAAGTTTTTAACAGTGTTAAAATTCTTTGGGTGATTTTTTAAATATAGTAAAATTTGGAATTGAAGTGGAGAGATATTATTTTTCCATATTAAAACTCTTGAAATAGAAAATACTTTATCAAGAGCAAATAAAATTTTATCTTCCAATTAAAACCTCCATTATTTGAATAGCATTTGTGGCTGCTCCTTT
>JAUQPS010000092.1 GCA_030550205.1 bacterium | reverse complement strand
AAAATAAAAGCATCTGAACTTCCTACATTACTGCCTTGATAATAAGCACCACCACCAGGATTATAGGTCGGGAAATCAGTTGATTGTGTATTTCCAGTCACAAATACATTACCATTAGCATCTGTTGTGATGGAATAAAAATTCTCACCACCACTTCCTCCATAATAAGTAGCCCATAACCTAACTCCGGAATTGGAAAATTTTAAAATAAAACCATCAGGATTTGGACAGCCTCCACAAGTATTATCATAATAAGCACCACTACCAGGATCTTGTGTTGGAAAATCAGATGATTGTGTATATCCAGTCACAAATACATTACCATTAGCATCTGTTGTGATGGAATAACTATAATCAGGATCACTTCCTCCATAATAAGTGCTCCATATCAAAGCATGTGGGTCAATTAGCAATGATTTATCTTTATCAAAATTCTTAATATCAAAAGCTATTAAATTATTATCTATAAGTCTATAATTCACTTCTACTAAATTATTCCCTTGATACCCTATTAAACTCCCATCCTTTATCTTTCCAATTGGTGTTGATAAAATTATTGACTTTCCATTATCTGCTAATTCTATATCTGCATATTTTACTTTTATATTTATTTGTAATATCAACTGGGGATTTCTTAACTCAAACTCATGATGAAAATTGCCATTACCATCATACCTAAATATCCAATCTATTCCAGGATATATATCTTTTATTATAACCTTCCTATAACTCTTTACAAATAGTATTCCATCTGGACAATGGGCTAAATAAAAGTTTTCATATCCTGGCAGTTCATCTTGATAGATTATATTTTCTTTTTTTATCTTTCCTCCTATTAGTTCATAGTCTATTCTCGAATAGTGTAATATAGAATTTTCAGGTTTTTCTTTTATATGCGGTAATGCATCTTTATCTTTTGAAACTTCTTTTTTCTCAACATCATAAATTACATAACTCATTCCATTTTCAGTTATGAATATACCCATATTTCCATTTCTTGAATAGAAGATAACATCTTTTGCTACTTTTCCATCCATAGTAGCAAGTTGTCCTTTATTGGGTGTAAAGCCTTTATAGAGATAGGGATAGGAGTTTAGCCAGTCTTTTATAATAACAGGGTCATAGGTATTGACAAGCTTCCCACCTACACTTGAGGCAAAGGTTATCAGCAAGTTTAACGCTAAAATGCTCTAACCCCCTTTTATAGTTTAAAAATCTCAAAAGAGATATATTTCCCCCTTTTGTAATAATCATAAACCCATAATTTTAAAGTATAAATTCAGTAAAAACTTCAACTTTTTAAATTCACTTAATACCTACAATATGCCCAATAACACTTCCAACCACTAAATTTACTTTAATTTTAACAGGTATTTTTTTACTACTTGAAACAAGTATCTCACCACCTCTATCTCCAAGAACTTCCTTTGATTTATTCTGGTCCATTGGTAAAATTGGAGATATAACATAACATTCCTCTTTTATACCAAGCCATTGACATTGCTCTTTCTTTTTGATAAAAATTTTAGCATAACCCGAAAATCCATCCATATGATATGGAACACGAATAGTATCACTTAAATCCAAAAACCTTACTAAATAAATTAAAGCAACAGGGTCAAGAGCATTCTTGGGTATTTGAAATGTTTTCTTTTCTCTTTTTCCATCCCGAGTTTCATCATATTCAACATAGTTATCATAATAATTAATTGTTACTTCATAATTCCAACCAGGTTCAATCTGCCTTTTATAAAACTTAACAGTTCTAAAATTTTGAGTATCTACCCAAGATATAAAATCTTCATACAAATTTATTCCAAGTGCTCCACCTTTTGCAAAAAGCCTTAACTTATAACAAGGTATATTTCTAATTACTTCAACTGTCTCAACTTTTAAATACATTGTTCCTATATTCAAAGGACCATATTTAGCCTTATATTCTATTTTTTCTCCCACATTTAAAGTATAATTAAATAGCAAAAGCATCATATCCTCTCTTTGAAATATCAACCTTTAAATCTCCATCAACAATATAAATTCCTGGCTTATCCTCAATAACCTCTCCAATAATTGTCAAAGGTAAATTTAATTTCTCTATTTTTTCTGCTTCTTCTCTTGGAATTGATAATAATAATTCATACTCTTCTCCACTTTCAACCGCTATAAACCATTCCTTTATTTCAAGCTTTTTAGCAAGATATTTAACTGAATCTCTTATAGGAATCTTATTAGCATATATAATAATTTGAACTTCGCTTGAAATAGCCATCCTATATCCATCAATACCCAAACCATCAGAAATATCTATACAAGCATTAACTTTTATATTATTTAAAATTTTATTCATTTCTTCAATCCTCGCATTTGGCTTAGAAAATTTTTCACGCATATCATTTACCCACCATTTAACCCCACTTATTAAATTCCTTTCATATGCTATAAAATAACCCCTTGCTCTTCCCAAATCTCCTGTAATTGCAATAATATCTCCAGGCTTTGCATTACTTCTTAAAATATAACCCTCTCTTTTAACCTCACCAATTGCAGTAATATGCAATTCTAATCTATCATACTTTTCTATATTTCCCCCTATTATTGAAACACAAAATTTATCACATACCTCTGAAATTCCTTTATAAATTTCTTCTATCCTATTAATAGCCTTTTGATTAACATTTAAACTAATAACAATAGCTAATGGTTTTCCTCCCATTGCAGCAATATCACTTAAAACCGCATTGGCAGATTTATATCCAATTTCATAAAATGAAAGCAAATCTCCTTTAAAATGTATATTTTCAATAAAAGCATCTGTTGTTATAATTAAATTTTTATTTACCATCTCTGACAAAACTGCACAATCATCACCTGGACCAACAATAATCCTTTCATTCGGTTTAAAAAACTTATACAAATTTTTTAATATCTCATCCTCTCTCATATTCAGAAATCTGTTTTGCTAATAAATTGAAAATTAGAAATTTTTATATCCGGCAAAATAAAGCCTCTTGGAAAGAATTCATAAAAATTAGAACTTGATATAAGCTTTTCATTACTGGAAATATCCTCAACATTATTAAAAGCTTCTATAAAGCTTTGTGTAAATCTCATATTTTTAAGACCAGACTTTACTTTTCCATTTTCAATAAGATAAAGTCCATCCCTTGTCATACCTGTCAAAGTTAAACTTCTTGGCTCAACTACATTCACATACCAAACTCTATTTACAAGTATTCCTCTTTCTGTCTCTTTTATTATGTCTTCTAAACTTTTATTACCCCCTTTAAGATGTAAATGGAAAAAGAATGGAATTTCATAAAAAGGTATATTTGCACATGCATTATTTTCTAAGTTTAATAGCTTTGAATATTTATTATTTAAAGCGATATTTTTTAAAATACCATTTTCAATTACTGGAAAATTCTTCTTTATATTGCCTTCAAAATCAAAGCCAATAGGAAAGATATTTAATGGCTCTTCATATAAATTAATTTTTTCTGAAAATAACTTTTGATTTAATTTATTGCTAAAAGGACTTGTTCCCTCATAATAACTTTCTGATGAGAAGGCAGAATAATTCATAATATCTAAAATATCCTTTAAAGCTAAACTTGAAAGGATAACAGTATATTTACCAGGTTCAATTTCAGATATATTTTCATTTAATTTTGCTTTATTTAGGCAATCCTTTGCAACATTTTCATAATTTTCAAGAATATCAGAGAGCTTATAACTACTATATTCAGACCAAGCACTACTTTTATTTATATAATTTATTGTTAAATGGCATATAGAAACCTGATTATATCCCTCAAAACCATCAGAACTTAACATAAGAATGCGCTGAAAACCTTTATAAAAATTTCCAAATGATTTATAATCTCCACCAATTTTTATGATTTCTTTAATAATCCTCCCCCCTTCATCAGAATCTATTTCAAAATTATCATAAGCAAAATTATAAACTGGAATTTCCTTCTTTGTTAAAGGATGAATATACTCACTTTCAATAAGTTCTTCCTTTGCCCTTTTTAATAAGTCTGATACATTATCCTTATTATTTGTCCAAATTACAGAAAATTTATTTTCACTTCTTATTCTAATTCCAATTAAATAATTTTCTTCATGTGTTGGTTGATGTATAAATGAATTTGCAAAACGCTGAAAAAGATATTCATTGTTAATTATTACGACATCTGTATTCATATCTGAAAGTTTTAAAATTTCTTCTGCTATACTAAAAAGCTCATTTTTCTTCATTTTCTTTATCCCCCTTTTTCAAATTTTCTATTTCTCTTTTAATTTCATCTACAACATCTGGATTATAAATCATTTTCTTTCCGTCTTTTTTAATTGAAAACACTATAAAAACTTTACCTCCCTTATCTTTTTCAAACTTCGCGTGCGTTTTACTAAGCAATTTTTTCCATTTATGTACTTGTGGTGATTGTTCATAAGTTATAGGTTTTATTTGTAAACCTATATATTTACCGCTAATTTCTATATAAAAATCCACATTATAAAGTCTATCCCATTCATCTGGAGCAGGTTTTATGGGAACTTGTAAAATCTGCTGTAATTGTCCATAAATTGTTTTTATTTCAGCAAGATAACCATCAAAAGTTCTGTTTATTACCAAGTTATAAATATATTGTATACAATCATTTTCAGTTATTTCATCTATCTCAGCCTGAATGACTTCACTTATCTTTACATAAAGTTTCTTCCCTAAGTCCTGGAGATAATCTCTCGGAGATAAATCTAATCCCTTTTGTTTTAGCATTTCTGAAAGCTTTTTATAATAAAATGCTTCCCACTCTTGAATCGTTTTTGGAGAGCATTCACGAATCCATTGAGCTACTGGTCCTACAAATTTTTTCTTATTCAATCCCCACCTATTAGTAGCTATATTAAGTATCCATTCTCTTGCCATTTTGAAATTTCTCCCAAAGTTTCATGAATTTTTCTTTATACTTATGATTTATTGATAAATCAGGTTTTGCTAAACCAGATTTTATAAGGTAAGCATTAACGAAAATTTTATTTTTCAGATATACATAAGCCATAATACTATTATCCTTCATTTCTGCTCCATAGAACTTCAAAAATATATTTTTTCCAAGAACATAATCTCGCAAATATCTAAGTGTTTCTTCTTTTTTTTCTATTTTAACTCCTAAGAATTTAACATATAAGTTTGTATCTGTCTTGATTGTCTCTTCATCCAAAATATCTACAACTTTGTACATTCTATCTAACTTAAAGTTAAAACTCTTAGGATCAATTTTTGGTTTTTCATCTTTAACCCTTGGTATATAGTTTATTGGTGGTAAATCCAATTCCTTTTCAATTCTCTCTATTATCTCAACTTTATCTGAAATTTCAAATAATCCTTTATTTAAATTCAGTTTTGCTTTTATAATTTCCAAGAACTCCTTGTTAATTTCATAACCAATAGCATTTCTGTTTAATTCTAAAGCGACCTTTATAGTAGTCCCACTTCCAACAAATGGATCCAGTATTGTATCACCCACAAAAGAAAACATCTTTATTAATCTTCTTGGCAGTTCATCAGGAAACATTGCCTCATGTCCTATTTGTTTGGCTCCTGCAAACTTCCAGTGCCCAGAAAAGTATTCTTTCCATTCCTCTTTTGTTAATTTTGAAGCTTCTTTTATTTCTTTTCTTACTTTTTTAAAATTTCCGGGCTTTTTAAAAATAAGCACAAATTCATAATCAATTTCTACAATTCCATTAGGTGGATAAGGAAAGGAACCCATAATATTTGCTCCACCTGTAGTATTCATCGTAGTTTTCTTCTGCCATATAATAGAACCCATATAGTCAAAGCCTATATCCTCACATTGAGCTATTATTTCAGCATGAATTGGAATAACCTTATATCTTCCATAAATAATAGCTCTTGAAAATTGATCACCTACATTTATACATAGTCTTCCACCACTACGCAAAACCCTAAAACACTCTCGCCATACATAGTATAAATCTCTTAAATATTCATGAAGACTTTGACCATACCCAATTTGTCCTGGAACTCCATAATCCTTTATGTGCCAATATGGCGGTGAAGTTATAACTAAATCAACTTCCTCATTACCTACCTCTTTCATTATTCTACTATCACCAATTATTATTTTTGCTATACTAAAAAGCTCATTTTTCTTCATTTTCTTCTCTTTTTTTATCTTTTAGTCTTTCAATAAGTTCTGATAAAACTTGGCTTGGATCTA
>JAUQPS010000091.1 GCA_030550205.1 bacterium | reverse complement strand
CCAAAGTTATTAGTTCTAATATAAGAAATGTAATCATTAAATTGAAATTCAACAACGTCAACAGGCGTTAAATTTCCCACATAACAATATAATTTAAAATTTAAGCTATCAGCCCATATGGTTGCTCCATCTTCTGCATAAGGAAATGCTCCTTGATTGTAAAATCTAATTCTAAAAGCAATAGAATCAAAATTAAATCCTCCTTGATTTGGACCTAAAAACTTTGCTCTATTTTCATATAATTGCCAAATATTTTGATCAGTTGTATAATTAGCAGGATAATCTGATTGACTTTGATTTCCATAATACCAAACAATACCTGTTCTTGCTTTCCCCTTGGAATCATTATCAAAAAATCTTATACTTGAAACTACTACAAAGCTATCCACTTGACTAATTGGATATCCTGCACAACTATTAAAAGGATTGGAAAATTTTTGTTCTATAAATGGATTTAAAATTGTTGTAAAGAACGCTTTAACTGAATAATTCCCAGAAAATCTAAAAGTATCTCTTTTTATCCAAAGTTGTGCGGACCTTCCATTATCCTCAGGAGCGGTATTATTCCACTTTCTCCAATAATCTGGCATCATATCAACATTTGAATATAACCAAGTTTCAAATGAGTTGTTAGTTATTCTATTAAATCTTGAAACATATGAGTTTTTAACAATAAATGAATCTATATTGAAATATCTATTTCCTGTTGCACTACTTCCACTTCCATTACTTGAATTTTTATAAAATGCAATTCTTAATAGCACTTGTTCAAACCCATTATAATTATCCAATGGCACTATTACTTGTTGTGCAGTTGTTGTTAAATTACCATTCCATTTCCAAATTCTATTCCAATTATTTCCTAAATCAGATGATATTTCTATTTGAATTGAATCCATTGCTCTTATATTATCCGTTGTATTGCTTGTTCTATAATAAAATATAAGGGTTTCAGGTTGAATTGAAGAAAAATCAAGAGTATCTGTCATAAGATAAGATAAACCACTAATTGATGAATCTGCATCACTTTGTCTATACTTTATTCCAAAACAATCACTATCACTTGAAAAAGGACATGCACTTGTTCTTTTTTGTAAAAATCCACCGCTTACATTTCCTAAATCTAATTCTAACCATTGACTTGGAGGATAGGTATTAAAACTTTCTCTAAGCTCAGAAGGAGCAGTTCCTGTTGTTAAGCTAACTCCATCTACATTAATGCTACCACCTACACTTCCTTCATCATAAACTCTTATTTGAACATCTAAATAACTACAATTATTTAATGTTGTATAACTTCCTGATATTTGTTGCCAATTTAGAGAATCAGTAGAAGAAGAGCCTATAAATGACCAATCTACTTGATTTTGGTTATTATCATAACATGCTATATATAATCTTGCACTAATTCTTGGATCATTATCATAAATCCAAGCGGATATATTATAAGTTGTATTTGGACTTACACCTTTCGCTTGGGCAATAGCACAATCATAACCAGTAGATGTTTGATTTATTGTAATTTTTATAGATTTGTTTCCAAGTCTATAATTGTTTTGGTCAATTTCCCAAGAACAAGATGCATTTTGATTTTTAAGCGTATCCCAAGCAAATGGAACATTGGAGCTTATATAGCTCCAACTTTCAAAGTCAGGGTTTTGGATTTGTAAAATTACAAATAATAACATATTTTAAAATTTTAAAGCATAGAAAATTAACTTAAAATCAATTCCTATGCAATCGCCTAATATATGTAATTTCTTTAAGCATTTTCAAAGGATCTTTTAATAAATTTACTTTACTCCGAGGGTCATTCTTCCAATGAACGGGAATTTGAACAATTTTATATCCGTGCTTAATAGCTAAATATAGTATTTCAACATCAAATGCAAAACCATCAATTTTAGATTTTTTAAATAAAATTTCTGCAACATCTTCACGAAAGCCTTTAAAACCACATTGTGTATCTTTAATTTCTCTCATTTCTGGAATATCAAAGAAAACGAAAAAAATCTACAATTTTGCGAAATAATCTTCCAATAAATTGACGATATTTTGGTTGGTGTAAAACTAACTTAGTGGGGTCTAATTCTCTACTTCTAATACAAACATCTGCTCCATTTTCTAAATGATATAGCATAAGTTCTAAATCCTCAATAGGAGTAGATAAATCAGCGTCTGTAAAAATGCGATATTTCCCACTTGCATTTAACATTCCTTCACGAACCGCTGCCCCCTTTCCACGATTATGTGGAAATTTAATTAACTTAACATTATTATACTTAGAAACAATTTCAGATGTTTTATCAGTAGAACCATCATCGACAACAATAACTTCCCAAGTATAAGTTTGTTTTTCAAGATAAGATAAAACCTTATTTAGTGTTTCTCCTATCCTCTGCTCCTCATTATAAGCTGGAATAATTAAAGAAACATAAATTTTCATTTTATCTTTTTTAAAATCTCATCTAATTTATCAGGAGAAATTCTGACTTCTCTTGGCTTTGGACCATCAGCAGGTCCTACTATTCCAAGCTCTTCAAGTTGATCTATGATCCTTGCTGCTCTTGCAAATCCTATTTTTAATTTTCTTTGTAAGAATGTCGCAGATGTTGTTTTTCTTCCTACTATTAGTTTAATTGCTTCTTTAATTAAAGGGTCATAACTACCAGAAATATTAATAATTTCATCCTCTTCCTCTTCTTCTACATAAGCAGAAAATTCATCAATTGGTTGGTAATAATCACTTCTAATTTCTTCAATTGCTTGAATAATTTGCTCTTTTGAAATATCTAAATTTAAATAATTTTTTATGATATCACTTACAAAATCCTGTTTTTCCTCAATTGCAATATCATCATCTCTACAAAATACACTAATATAACCATCTTCAATAATTTTATAAATTAACTCCTCATTTGTTTTTGAAAACTTCTCTAAAATTTTCTGATTTAAATAATCAAATATAATTTTACTTGTTAATTGATAAATTTCTTCTTCTGAAATAAAAGCTCCATGAAGTCTTTGTGGCTCTGATGAGCCTGGTGGAATATATAGCATATCTCCTCTTCCAATTAGTTTTTCCGCCCCCGTAGTATCTAATATAACTCTTGAATCTACTTTTGATGGCACTTTAAAAGCAATTCTTACAGGAAAGTTTGCTTTTATAATACCTGTTATAACATCAACTGAGGGTCTTTGTGTTGCCACAATTAAATGAATACCAACTGCTCTTGCCATTTGTGCAAGTCTTGCTATTGGTCCTTCAACTTCTTTGCCTTGCGTTAAAATTAAATCTGCAAATTCATCTATTATTATTACAATATATGGTCTATAATCTTTTGTTTTTGCGTTATAACTTTCAAGGCTTTTTGCTCCAACTTTCGCTAACAATTTGTATCTATATTCCATCCAAGCAACAGCCATCTTTAAAACTTTTATTGCATATTTTTTATCTTTTACAACAGGCATTAATAAGTGTGGAATTCCTTCATATAATGAAAGCTCAACCATCTTAGGATCAATTAATAAAAATCTTACCGTATTTGGAGTATTTTTAATAATTAAGCTTGAAATTATTGAATTTATACATACGGATTTTCCAGAACCCGTTGTTCCTGCAATAAGTAAATGAGGCATTCTTGATAAGTCTTCATACTTGGGCTTTCCATCAACTTCAACTCCAAGAGCAAATAATAAAGGTTTCCTTGAATTTATAAATTCTTCATTTTGAACAAGTTTTTTAAAATACACTATTTTCTTATAGTTATTAGGAACTTCAATACCTATTAGTCCTTTATTTGGTAATGGTGGAGTAATCCTTACATCAGATGTTTTAAGCCTAAGGGTTAAATCATCTGCTAAGGATTGTATTTTTGAAAGTTTTATTCCAGCAGCAGGTTCAAATTCATATCTTGTAATTAAAGGTCCAACAGTTTTACTTACAACTTTTCCTTTTATTCCAAATTCTAAAAATTTTTCTTCTATAAGTCTTGATAAATCTTCAACTTCTTCTTGAACATTATTCTTCTCTTCTTTTAAAACATCTACAATATCTTTTCTATATACAAGTTCTGGTTTTTGCTCTTTTGTTTCTAATTTTTTCTCATTTACAAATTCCTTATTTAATTTTTGTTCTTGAATAAATACTTCATATTCTTCAACTTGACTTTCTTCCCTTTCTACGCCCTTTTCATGCCTTTTAAAGAAATCCTTTAAATTGGAATAAAGAATCAAAAAACCTAAAATTATAAATATGGGATATTTAAAAAATCCTACATATTCATTTATAAAGTAGGGGGATTTAAAGGGTAATTGAATCAAAAATAAGGCCAATATAACAAAGAGAAATTTTTTTATATACTCATTTGGAATTTTTGGAAAAATTAATAAAGATAAAATTAGAATAATACTAAAAAGTTTTGTAAAAAATGTTGTTAGAAATTTCGAGATTTCATAACCTACGATGCCAGAAAAGTTTAAATAAGGTTCTTGATTTGGATTATATGAGATAATACCAAGAATTGATAAAAAACCAACAATTAAAAACAAAATATATAAAAATCTATTTGGATTAACAAACTTTAAATAATATGAAATGAAGATAAAAGAAGCAAATAATAAAATTCCCACTACTCTTTAACTTTATATTTTGTTATATAGCGCTTTTCAAGTTTTAAGTCTGGTATCCCAAGCGGGAATAAATATCTATAACCTTCTGAATAATCAGGTTTATCTGTTAAATACACTACAAAGTGTGGTAATTTCGTCCAATTTTCCTTACTACTACCATCAAGTCTTATGCTATGCTCTGCAATTCCAATGCTAATTATAGGTTTTTGTCCTTTATATTCAAGGAGATTAAAACAACCTATTTTTTCACCATTATACAAAAATACTGCATTATTTATTACTAAAATTTCAGCATTATTATATGAATAATAAACTGCATTAAAGTCATTATTTTTCTCAAATGCACATCCTGTAAATTGTCCTTTATAATATACCTTTATAAGTGAAGAAGAATAATCTAAGCTTATATTCCCAAATGTCGTTCTCTTATTCTTAATATCATTTGTAACATTTATCTTATCAATAACACCAAAAATTTTTGAAACATCCTTTGGAGTATATGCTAAGGTTTGTAATTCTCCATCACTATAAACTTCCCTTTCATCCGCTATCTTATAAATCTGACTAAGGAATATAAGCAACATATCAAAATTTTAAAGTATACCTTAAAATTTCTAACTTTATGAAGCTTGAATTAAATGAGGAATTTATAAATAAACTAATTTTAAAATTTGTGAAAGTGCCCCATTTAAGCAATTTAAAAGTTGAAATTGAAAATGGATTTATAAATATAAAAGGAAATTATATGGTTGTTCCATTTGGATTTAAATTAAATCCATTAAAAGTTTCAGGTTCAAAAATTCAATTCTCAATTGAAGGAATGTTTAGTAATTTTTTACCAAAATTTTCTCAAAAAGGTATAAAACTTGAAAACAATATATTAGAATTTGATGTATCACAATTTTTAGAAGATGTAGAGGTAAAAAATATCACTATTCAAAAGGGTAAAGTTTTGGTGGAGATTTAAAATGAATCCTCCAAAACCTAAAAAAATTCCTTATATTAGAAAAAAATTTAATGATATAACTATTGATTATTATCACTGGATGCGTGATAGAAATGACCCAGATTTATTAGAATATATAAAAGCTGAAAATGAATATATTGATAAAATAAGTGAGAAATTTAAGGATTTAGAAAAAGAGCTCTATAATGAGTTTTTAAATAGAATTGAAGAGGAAAAAATATCATATCCATATAAATATGGAGATTTTTATTACTTTTATAAAGTTGAAAAAGATAGACCTTATAAAACATATTATCGCACAAATGGTATTAAAGAGGAAGTTATATTAAATGTTAATGAGATTGCTAAAAATTATTCTTATTTTGCTATTGGAGACTTAAAAATTGAAAGATATGGAAATTTTTTAGCATTTAATTATGATATAGAAGGTTCTGAAAATTATAAACTTTTTTTAAAAAATTTAAAAACTGATGAATTGAAATTTATAACTGATAGAACATTTTATTCAATTGAATGGTTCAAAAATTACTTATTTTTTACATTGACAACAGAGGATACTTTAAGACCTTATAAGGTTATGAAATTGAATATATCAAATTTTGAAATGGAAGAAGTTTTTAGAGAAGATAATGAAAGTTATGAAGTTTCTCTTTATAAATCAAAAGATGAAAAATTTTTAT
>JAUQPS010000090.1 GCA_030550205.1 bacterium | reverse complement strand
ATGAAGGTGGTCTTGCCTTTGGATTTGGACTTTCTCTTGCAAAAAGAACAAACCTTGATTATTCATTCTCAGATTTTGGTGCCTTACCCGATATTCACAGGGTGGGGCTGTCTTTTAATTTTTAAAAGGAGGGTAAATGAAAAGGGTAATTTTAATTTTAATGGGACTCATAGGAATTCTAAGTGCTGCAAAGCCCCATCTGGGTGATTCTGTAAAATTTTATGTAAATAGATTCATGCTAATTCTTTATAGGGATCAGGTAGAAAAAACAGGTATTATAAGATATGCTGGAGATAATTTCACAATTGTAACACCAAGAGACAAAATAAATATAAATGATATAGTTAGAAGAAACTGGATAAATATAGCATATCCTGACAGTTTTGACTATTTTATTGCAACAAGCGATTCTGATTTTTATTTTTCATCAAAAAGAAAAACAGGTGAGTACTGGGAACAGCAGACACAAGGAATCGGTGCAACAGGTGCAAAGGATATATATAGAATTCTCACAAATCCAGCCTCACCTCAAACTGTTGGGAACTGGTCAGTTGTTTATTTTGTGACTGATAAAGGAGTTTATTCACAAAGGCAAAATGTTCCGCCTACAGGTAATTTTGGCAAAATAGCATTTATAGGTGAACCTGTTTATTCCTTAGTTTTTCATCCTGATAGCACAGGCCCTATAACAAGTTCAGGTGGAATAGAGATTTTATATGCAGGAACTTCAAACGGAGTTTATAAATTGAGAGTAAGAAAAAATACTGTTCAATATCCTGATTCCCTTGCAGATGTGATTCCTGTTGGCACTTTGAATAAAACAGTTAAAGCATTAGCAGTTGATCCTGTTGATAAATCAATATATGCAGGTGGTGAAAAATTATGGCATTGGACAGGTTCTTCATGGGTTGAAGTTCCACAAGTTACTGCACCTGTAAATGAGATAAAGTTTATTAACAATATCCTTTTTGTTCTTACAGAAGACGGTCTTTTCTATAATGATGGAAC
The DNA here is from genome assembly GCA_030550205.1 of bacterium. Lineage (GTDB taxonomy): Bacteria > Hydrothermota > Hydrothermia > LBFQ01 > DSFT01 > DSFT01. The sequence goes on along the minus strand of JAUQPS010000090.1, from coordinate 5,302 downwards.
ATGGAATCATGTTCTTCAGGGAAACAATCTTTATGATATAGAATATGCGTATAACTATTACTGGATTAGCTCTTTAGGAAATGGTGTATATAGGAGTAATTCGCCATCTTCGGGTTGGGAAAATATAAATAACGGTTTTGAATATCTTTCAAATTATGGCTCTTTAAACTGTACAGCCATCTATTTTGATTCCATTAAAAATAAACTTTTTGTTGGAAATGAACAAGGGATATGGCAGTTTGATCCGTCAGAAAATAAATGGAAAAATAAAAGCAGGGGGATTAAAAATTTCGTTGCAGATTATGAGGTTGAACAGGTTAAATATGTAATGGAAGAATACACAGGTGGAAATATTTTCAATAAGATTAAAGATGTTTTGAAAGTCAAAGATGAAGAATTGTGGGATATGAATGCCGATTCAGTGGTTCACATAATTCTTTATAAACTTGAAGTTTCTGGTGATACTACTGTGAAAATTGCAAAGCCACTTTATGGTTATTTTGATGAGTATGACCTTGATCCATCAAATTCTTATGCAAGTTTAAAGGAAATTTTTGTTTTGAATATGAACTATGATACAACAATTCTTTATAAGGACTATTTAATTGGAGAATTAAAACTCGGAATTCTTGCAAAATATCTTGCTTATCTTTTTGGTGAGTATGCAAATTGGTCAATAGAACATAATGAATCAAAACCTGTAAGATGCGGATTTTCAATGCTTGCTCTTCATCTTGCAGGATTTAACATATTTAACGGGACAAAGAATATTGGAATAACACCTGGTAGGGACTGGGGAAGTACTGTTAATAGGATTGCAAAATCTGTATTTGATTATACAAGGAACTGGTTAAGGGCACCCGTTTCAAGGGAACTTGATAGAGAGAGAATGGCTTATCTATTTTTATATTTAAGGGAAAAACTTACCAAATATTTTGGAAATGAATCTTCTGCTGATAGTTTCATTTTTAAAGTTATGATGAGGGATAAAGAAAGGGACGGAAAAGCACTTTTTGAATATTATTTAGCAAAGATAAATTCATCTTTTTCAGAATTCATTGAATCCTGGTTCCTTGCAAACTTGCTTGACAACTATCCTGAATTTAATTATTACTATGAGGGAGTTGACAGTATTTTTGATTATACAAATCTTGGAACCTTTACAAGGGAATTCACATCTTCTATAACAACAGACATATTGCCACCATTAACTCCAAGATATTTAAGAAAGATAGATGCAATAGATACACTTTACTATAATCTTGATTTTAAAGATGGTTTTGGAGATGCAACTTATGGCTTCAGTGTCTATAGAATTGACCTTGTAAATAAAAATATTACAAAAATTCAGTTTGATACTTTAAAAGAATATTTGAATGACACAATTCCAATCATAAATAGAGCAATAAATACTGTTTCAGAACTTCTTCCACCAGGCAGTTATTATTATGCAGTTTTGAATACCTATGGAGTTGATGGATACTTTGCCTATTCCCATGATGCAACTCCTCCTTCTATTTACAAAAAATATATAGTTCAAAATCCTGTATTTACAAATGCCCTTGATTTCTATATTGTAGGTGAAAAAACAGACTTACTCTATGGTGATGCAATTGCTACTTTCTTACCATTTGTAATTTTAAGACCTTTTGATAAGAAATTACCTTTATCTTCATTTAATATTGAACTTTCTGAAACGGGCGATTCAGTTGCTATTTATACAGCTTCTTATACTCTTCCTTCCTCTATAAAAGGTGATATACTTGTTTATTCCTATGCACAGGATTTAGTTGGAAATAAATTCCAAATTTTCTATGACACAATAAGTGTGAAAAAGATTGAAGGTGGAGGAATATACACCTTCTTAAATGACAAAATAATTCTTGAAATACCAGAGAATTCAGGATTTGGAGGGCTTGTAATTGCAACAAAACTTCCTTGCAATTATTCAGACCAGCTTCCTTCTTCTTGTGTATATTCAATTGGTCATTCAAATATTGTTTTCTCAAATCCTGTAAAGATTAAATTTTATGTTGGCGAAAGTGGCGAAAACTTAATAGTGTATAAAATGGAGAATGGGAAAATTGTTGAATGTGAAACCTACAAAGAGCAAAATTATATTTACTCCTATACAAATTCTCTTGGTGTTTTCATTTTAAGCAATGGAAAGCCTTTAAATCTGCCAGGAAAATTTGAGGTAAAGATTAAATCCAATATGATTCCTTCAAATTCACCTATCAAATTCTCAATTTCAATACCTTATGAATGTGATTTAAGAATAAATCTTTATGATGCAATTGGAAGAAGAATAAAAGAGATGGATGCAAGTAAACTTTCCTCTGGAATATACGAGTTTAATTTATCTTCTGAAAAAATTTCAAAAGGTATTTATTTCCTTGAAATTGATGCAAAAATGAAAGAAAGATTTTTAAAGAAATATAAAATTGTTATTTTCTAAAGGAGGTCAAGATGAAGAAAATTGTAATTTTGCCAGTTATAATGTTAATTATAGCCTGTGGAATTGAGAAGAATAAACCACCTGAACCACTTCCACCTTCTGAAGAATATGTAAAAAAAGGATGGGAAGAATACAAAAAAGGAAATTTTGATTATGCCTATGCTCTTTTTGACACCGCAATAGTTCTTGATGCTTATAATGAAGAGGCATATTATGGAAAGGGATGGGCATCAACTCAACTTTCAAAAGTTGAGGATGCAATTTCAGCGTATAGTTTCTCTATAATTCTCTGGTCAATTAAAGAAAACTTTGGAAAACCTGATGTTCCTTTCTTTAATGAAATAATTGCAGAATCAGAGACAAATTACTGGGGAATTGATACACTTATTTCTGATACACTTGCTAAATGGCATATAAAACCAAAGAAAATTAATTTACCAAATTCACCTTTGCTCTCGTATTCATCAGTAAAGATTAAAAAAGGAACAAAATATGTTGAGCCTTCTTATTATGATATAAGTGATGAGTATATCTATTTCCTTGACAGTAAATTTCCAAGAGACACAGACACTCTTGAGGATACAATATTTGTAAATTACTATTATCTTGAGAAACCACAGATTCAAATCCCGGCAAAGGTTTATCTTGCTTATTCTGGTCTTCTTGCAAGTAATTTTATGAAAGAGGATTATTTAAGTGCCATTGTTGCAGGAAACGTGGTTAGACATCTATGCGATACAACTCTGAAATTTGAATATTATCCTTATATAAATTACATAAAGACTAAAGCATTTTTAGCATATTCTGCCTATAAAAAGAATTTTATGGGATTTTGTGTTAAAATTCTTATGGAATTGGATCCTAACTGGGTGCCACCATCAGATCCATTTGATCCTGATGCAAAAGTTTATATACTTAATAAAATTAAAGAATATATGTGATAAAAAGAAGAAGGGGGGCACAAGGCCCCCCTTTTATTTTTTATTTTAGGATGATTTTTTGAATGATATTTTCTTTCTCAGTTTTCAGGTTGATAAAGTAAACACCTGATTTCCCATTCCATCTTAAATTATGTTTTCCTTCAATGTTGCCTTTGAATATTGTGGAGATTTCCCTTCCTGTTTCATCAAGTATTTTAAGAATTGCGTTTGCCTTATAAGGAATTTCAAGAGTTATATTCCTTCCATTCCAGGAAATTTTTGCTCTTCCATCCTTTAAAGTAATAGGTGCTTCTTCAACACCAACTTCTTTCCTTCCAACAAGCATTTTTACTGTTGAATTAGCACCTATTCCTCTCCATACAAATCCTGGGTCATCATCCCAGTAAACTCCCCAGTAAACAAGATCAAGATTCCCAACATGAGGAATAATAGGTGAAATTACAGGGAATCTTAACCAGTCATTGTTATCGCTTCCGGGAACACTGTCACTTACAAGTAATGTCTGTTCTGCCCATGTTGCTCCATTGTCTTTTGATGTTGCGAAGACTATTCTTGTTACTGCTCTCTGATAACCATTTGAACTTGTTACACATCTATTTGGTACAAATTCTTCCCATACTGCATAAAGTGTTCCAAGTCCTCTTTCCTGTCCAATCTGGCTTCTTCCTGCTGCAAGTGTGTTTACTCCTGGTGAACATTGATAAGGACCTGTTAAAGATTTAATAAATGAAGCATCAGATGTACCTGTAGATAGATTATAGAAAAAGTGGTAAATATTTGTGGGCCTTGTGAATGTATCTGGCCATGTAGGAGGTGTAATGAATGTTATAAGATGTATATTCCCATCTTTATCAACAAATGGATTTCCATCATTAATATATCCACTATAATCTGGTGGAAGATTAAATTTATTGATTATTTCTTGTGTAACATCAACCTCTATTGGTACTCCTGCATAAAACATTTCACCTTCCATTGTATCAATAAGCATTATTGTGTGGTAATCAGTGGATGTTCTACAATAACTAACAACGACAGTTTTTCCAAATGGATCAGCATAAAATCCGTACCATGGTGCTTCACCACCTGTCTCAAGGGGTATATACCCGTCCCATGCAGGGTTATTTAAATCAGGAATTCTATTATACATTGTTGCATATGGAACACCACTCATATGTCCATCATAATCAGCAAATATCTTGTGTAAATATCCACTCATTGTAAATCCTAAATGTGGCCATACTTCATTTGTTTCTTGCCCCGGAACCTGTACATATTGTCCTGAGAAGTTTCTTGGATCAAATGGAATATCAGGCCACCATGCATCACCTGTGTAATTAGTGGCGTCCATATGAGCAGTGAATGCAGGATGATAAAGATATGTGGCATTTCCATAGATTACTGCTATATTACCATATCCACCCCTATCAACTGCTAAATAAGGATTATCACCAGCTCTTACCCATTGATCAGTATTTATATCAAAGAAATTCCAGACCTGATGTCTTCCTGAGACTCCTGGTGGGTTCTGGAACATCATTGTTGCATATACACCTTTTATTGGTTCATCAAATACTGCCCAGAGCATTGTTGCAGTTGGTCCATTTGTTTGATAATCCCTGTTTGAGTTATTATTTACGAATGCTTCTGTTAATATATCAGATTGTATTCTTCCAGCAGGAGGAAGTCCCGGTACATTCTGTTGATTTGCATCATCTATTGGTGCCCTTACAGGTGTTAGAGCCAGAAGGCTCCCTACCATCATTATACTTACCAACCATTTTACCATATAACACCTCCTTTAAGGTTGCATAAAAAATTTTAAAAAGACAATATTAATTATAATTTAAATTAAAATTTTTTGTCAAGTAGATTGACTTTTTTATTTCTAATTTTTTATAAT
>JAUQPS010000089.1 GCA_030550205.1 bacterium | reverse complement strand
TTCAACTAATTTTCCAATCCAGGATGCTGGAAATAATGCTTATTATCAAGGAACTAATGCAGGTAATTATGATGCTTTCATATTAAAATTTACTTATTCCGGAGTAAGGCTATGGGCTACGTATTATGGTGGAAGTCTTTCTGATTATGCTTATTCTATTACAACTGATGATAGTGGCAATGTGTTTTTAACGGGATGGACTTGGTCAAGTAACTTTCCTACACATAATCCTCAAAATGGAGCTTACTATCAAGGTAATCTTAGTGGGGGTGGTTCTCATGATGTTTTTATATTAAAATTTAATGATTTGGGTGTTAGATTATGGGCTACATATTATGGGGGCACTTCTGGTGATATTGGTTATTCTATTTCAATTGATATAAATGGTAATGTTTTTTTAGTTGGAGCAACTTCTTCTTCTGATTTTCCAATTCAAAGTAGCTCAGGTGCTTATTATGATAGTACTTGTGGAGGCTGCCCAAATTATTATGATGCTTTTATTCTAAAATTTAGTAATTCGGGAGCTTTATTATGGGCTACATATTATGGGGGAAGTAATGAAGATAGGGCTTTTTCTATTGCTATAGATGATAGTGGTGAAATTTTTGTTACTGGTTATACTATTTCAACGAATTTCCCAACTTTTGACCCTCAAAATGGTGCTTATTTTGATGGCACTTGTGGTAATGTTGGAAATTGTGGTTATGATGGATATAATTACTATTCTGATGCTTTTATTTTAAAGTTTGATAATTCAGGTCAAAGATTGTGGGCTACTTATTATGGAGGAAATTACATTGATGGAGCTTTTTCAATTAAAACAGATATAAATGGTAATATATTTTTAACAGGATGGACTAATTCAAGTGATTTTCCAACAAAAGATCCTCAGAATGGTGCTTATTATCAAGGAAGTAATGCCGGTAGTTCTGATGTTTTTATTTTAAAATTTTCCAATTCGGGTGTTAGGTTATGGGCTACATATTATGGAGGAAGTAGAGGAGATGGAAGCACTGATAATCCGGTTTCTCTTACTACTGATATTAACGGGAATTTGTTTATAGGAGGATGGACAATATCAAGTAATTTTCCAGTTTCTAACCCTATGGATGGCAGTTTCTTTGATGGAGATTGTGGAACTGATGGAAATTGCAACTATGATGGAAGTTATTATTATTCTGACGCTTTTATTTTAAAATTTGATAGTTTGGGGAAAAGAGTGTGGGCTACTTATTTTGGAGGAAGTTCTTATGATTTTATTCGTTCTATAATAACAGATACACAGGGTAATGTTTTTGTAGTAGGTTATACATTATCAACTAACATTCCAACATATAGTCCTAGTAATAATGCTTATTATCAAGGAGCTAATGCAGGTAATTATGATGCTTTTATCTCTAAGTTTGGTGATCTTTTATCAAAAATTTCAGAGAAGAAAGTTTATTATTATAAATCAAAAATTTCCCTTAATCTAAATAACTTTCTAACTCCTATAACTATTAAAATTTACTCTCTTGATGGCAAGTTAATTTATTCAAACATTTTTAAAACTAACAACATAGAAATTAACCTTAAATCCTTAAAACCTGGAATATACATTCTAAAAGCATATAGCAAAGATAATAAGCAATTAACTTATAAATTTATTAAAAACTAGGGGGCTTTTGCCCCTTTTTGTATTTATAAAGTGGATATGAACTTCTTGAATTTCATAACCTGTCCTATAAAGAAAAACTAATTCAATATAATTTATACCATTTGCAAAATGAATCTCTATGAAGCTTTGCCATATTTAGAGCAGATAGTAAATGAAGAAAAAAATCCTATGTTAATTTTAGAAATAATGGAAGCCTTAACTTTTATGAGAGATATAAGAGTTTTAGAAATTTTCAAAAAGCTTTCCGATCACGAATATCCAATAGTTCGTTTAAAAGCAAAATCCATTTTAAGAGAGATTTATAATTTTCACATTGACTGAAAGAAAATTATTAAAAATACATAGAAAACAAAAGGGAATAGTTTATACTCCATTATTCGTAGTTGATTATATAAACAGAAAAACAATAGTGGAAAATGAATCAAAAGATATTTTGGTTTTAGACCCTGCTTGTGGAAATGGAATTTTTCTTCTTGATGCATTATTTAAATTAAAGCAAAAAACGGGAAAAAGTTATAAGGAAATAGTTGAAAATAACATTTTTGGAATAGATATTGATTCAAAAGCGGTATAGTTAGCAAAGGAGCTTTTATCTCTTGTCGTTTTTGAAAAATAGTTTAGATAAATCATTTATAAAATCAATTTTCGGAAATAAAAAATTTCAATCGGTTGTAGGAAATCCGCCATATGTAAGAATACAGAATTTGGATGATGATACACGAAATTTAATAAAAAAACATTGGAAACTTATAAAGGGAGATACAGATATATTTATACCATTTATAGAATTAGGTATAGAATTAATAGATGAAAATGGAAAATTGGGTTATATAACACCCAATAGTTATTTTACCTCTTATGCAGGAAAAATTTAAGAAAATTTTTGCAGGAAAACAAACTAATTGAAGAGGTAATTGATTTTGACCACTTTCAGGTATTTGACAAAGTATCAGCTTATACTTCTATAATAATAATTTCAAAGAGAAAGAAAAACTATTTCATATTTAAAAAAGTAAAAAATCCCAGTCAGATTCAAAAATTGGATAGTTTGGATAGTGAAAGGATATACTTTGATGAACTAAATCATAATATATGGGTTTTAAGTAATAGAGATATTATCCAAGCTATTGAAAATCAAGCTTATAGGTTAAAAGACATAGCGGACATTAGAGTAGGACTTGCCACTTTAAAAGATGAGATTTATATAATTGAAAATGTAGTTGAAGAAGGTGATTATTTTGTTAAGTTTTTCAATGGAAGAAAATTTTTGATAGAGAAGGAAATAACAAAAGAGATAATAAAAGTCAGTAATTTTCCCATATAAAAAAGTTAGTAAGGCTTACGAAATTATACAGGAAGATGAGTAAAAGATATACTTTTAAATAGAGATAGAGGTAAGAAAACTTATGAAACATGGTTCGCTTTTGGGAGAACACAGGGAATAAATACAACGTTTGGAAGGAAAATATTGACCCCACCTATGGCTTTGAATCCAACATTTGTAGTATGTGAAAAAGAAGATACAACATTTTATAGTGGATATGGAATTTTTCCTAAAATAGAGCCTTTTACTGATTTATACTTATTAAGGAAAATTTTAAATTCAAAAATTATGAAAATTTATATTGAAAATGTTTCAAAAAGTTATCAGGGTGGGTGGAAAAGTTATTCTAAGTTATTTTTAATGAACTTTGGTATTCCGCATTTAAGTCAAGAACAAGTAAATTTTTTAAGGAAAGAGGAAAGTAAAGATATTATAGATAGTTTTTTAGAAGAGGTATATTATGAACAATGTAAAAATAAGAAAAGAAGGCTTTTTTAAAGCTTTGGCTGAATCTTAGAAAAAATTAGGCCAGTTCATACATGGTTAGGTGAAACTTATCAGAATATTCTTGGCAATAGGTATAAAGTAAATTACTTAAATGGAAAAGAGATAGTTATAGATGGAAGATACTATCCTAAGCGGGTTGATATTACTATTGAGTTATAAACAAAATGTTAATAATTTTTTTGAAAATCTTTTGGGAGAATGTGCTAATATAAAGTCTCTTGGTATTGGATTTTATTTTGAAAGAAGAGGAAATATTAAACGCTGGGAAGTATATTAAGTTGTTTGAAGATAGAAAAAATTTTTTCATTCACCGGATTATTATTGAAGAAATTTTAGGAAAAGGCCCTGGTACCAGTGGTTATAGTAATAGGAGAATAGAGTCTTATTTAAACAAGGTTAAAATAAGTGATGGAATAGATAAAACAGATTTAACACCTTCTTTGAAACATTTCATAAAAAGTGAAATGAGTTTAGAACAATTTTTTAAACAAACACTTAAATTGATTTATTAGATTCTACTTTATAATTTTCACTATGACTGAAAAAACTTTAAATTATATTCAACCATTTACAGATGAACCTATAAGATTTATATCAAGTGAGGGAGAGCCTTTATTTGACTTTACACCAGAAGATATAGGACTTACCGAGGAAGATTTAAAGACATTATATTATTATATGAAATTAACAAGGGCTTTTGATAGAAAGGGAATGTTTTTAACTCGTTCTGGAAAAGCATTATTTTATGTAGAAGTTGCCGGTCAAGAGGCTGCAACTGTTGCAAGTGGTTATGCAGTGCCTGAAAATGATTGGATATTTCCTGCTCATAGAGAGCATGGAGTTTATCTTGTAAGAGGTTATCCACTTGTTGAAATGTTTGCACAAGTAATGGGTAGAATGGAAGTTAATAAAGCAAGACAAATGCCAGTCCATTGGGGTATGAGAAAATTAAGAATTATAACTATTTCTAGTCCTGTTGGAAATCAGCTTCCACAAGCGGTTGGTATAGGAATGGCTATAAATTATTTAAAAAAGGATGAAGCAATAATTGTTTATGTAGGAGATGGAGGAACAGCGGAAGGTGATTTTCATTCTGCTCTTACAATGGCAGGGGTATTTAAAACGCCAGTTGTATTTTTTGTTCAAAATAATCACTGGGCAATATCTGTTCCTGTTAAAAGACAATATGCTTCTAAAAATATAGCAATTAAAGCAATTGCTTATGGTATGGAAGGTTATTATGTTGATGGGAATGACTTTTTGGCAGTTTATGCTACTACTAAATTAGCATTTGAAAAAGCCCATAACAAAGAACCTGTATTAATTGAAGCTTTAACTTATAGATATGGTTCTCATTCAACAGCAGATCAAGCAGATAGGTATAGAGATCCGAGAGAACTTGAGTATTGGCAAAAAACATGGGATCCAATTAAGAGAGCAAGATTATATTTACAAAGGCTTGGAATTTGGAATGAAGAATGGGAAAAAGAACTAGATGAGCAGATTGAGGAGGAATTAAATAAAGCTATTGATGAAGCAGAAAAGAGACCTTTACCTGGACCTGAAACAACATTTGAAGATGTTTATGCTCAAATGCCTTGGCATATAAAGGAAGAAATGGATGAGTTATTAAGGGAATTAAAAGAAAAGGGCGCGTAGCTCAGCTGGTAAGAGCGCCATCCTCACACGATGGAGGTCCCCCGTTCAAGTCGGGGCGCGCCCATTATGATAGATACACAAAGTGCATATGAAAGAATAAAAAATTATATAAGGAAAACCCCAGTCATAAGTTATAAAAATTTTTATTTTAAGCTTGAAAATCTGCAAAAATCAGGTTCATTTAAACCCCGTGGTGCCTATAATAAAATTTTAAAAAATTTAAATAATTTAAATGGAGTTATTTGTGCATCAAGTGGAAATCATGCACAAGCAGTTGCAAAAGTTTGTTCTGATTTAAATATCAAAAATGTGAAAATTATTATACCTGAAAATACCCCTCAAATAAAAGTTAATAAAATTAGAAATTATGGATATGAGCCAATTTTTTATGGAAATCATTTAAATGAAAGCTTAAACTATGCTAAAAAATTATCTGAAAATGAGAATTTATTATTTGTTCATCCATATGATGATTTAGATATTATTGAGGGTCAAAGCACTATTGGATTAGAAATTGAAAATTATGATTTTGAATATTTATTTATACCAATTGGGGGTGGAGGACTTGCAAGTGGAATTTCATTATATATTAAGGAGAAAAAACCAAATGTTAAAATTTATGGAGTTGTATCTGAAAATGCTCCAAGCTTTTATTATTCATTTAAAAGTAATAAAATTGTAGAAATTGAACCAAAGGAAACACTTGCAGATGGTATAAAGTTAAAATATCCAAGCAATTTAACATTTAATATATTAAAAGAAAAATTAGAAGATGTTATTTTAGTAAGTGAGGAAGAAATTAAAGAAGCCATTAAATGGGCATATTATAATTTAGGTTTTATATTGGAGGGAGCGGGAGCTATTAGTTTAGCGGTTTTTTTATTTCAAAAAGTTAATATCTCTAAGGGTATGTTTATATTAAGTGGTGGAAATATTAATGAGCATGTTTTAGATGATATTTTAAAACTATGAAGTTGATTATTGTTGAAAGTCCATCAAAAGCTAAAACAATTAGTAAATTTTTAAAAGGCTATCTTATAAAAGCAACGCTTGGGCATATTGTAGATTTGCCAGAAGATAAAATTGGTATAGATTTTAATGATTTTAAAATGTTCTTTATTCCTATAAAAGGAAAATCAAAAATTATAAATGAATTAAAGCAAATTGTTAAAAAAGCAGAAATTGTATATATATCAACGGACCCTGATAGGGAAGGTGAGGCAATTGCTTATCATATTATTGATAGAACAAAGCCC
>JAUQPS010000015.1 GCA_030550205.1 bacterium | reverse complement strand
AGTTTTACAATTTTAAAGCTTTTTATTCTTCTATAAATTCAACCTGTTTAGCAACCCAATCTATTATTTTCTTTGCTAATTCTAATCCCGTTTTTGATGTGTTAATGTGTAAATCGCCATCATAACCCATAAGAAGATGAAGATAATTATACGCAGAATTAAAATCTTTTAAAATTTTCTTATTTATCTTTGAAATAAACTCACTATATTTATTAACATCCATTCTTCCTTTAAATTTTACATTATATTTTTCCATTAAATAATCCAAAGCTAATAAAACCCCTGCCCAAGCAATATGTCCTGCCATTCTTACATATTTGCGATATTTATAATAATTTCCTTCTCTTTTCGCTTTCTCTTCCAAAATCATCTTGGCATTTTCAAGATATTTGTAAGGATTGCCTATTACTTTTGGCTTTGAATTTTTTACTTTCATAGTTTCATAATTTTAAAGCTTTTTACTCTTCAATAAATTCTACTTGTTTTGCTACCCAATCTATAATTTTTTTAGCCAATTCTAAGCCTGTTTTTGAGATATTTACATGCAGATTTCCATCATAACCCATATAAATGTGTAATATATCATAAGCGGAATTAAAATAATTTAGAATTTTTTTTCCCTTTTTGAAATAAATTCACTATACTTATTAACATTTCTTCTACCTTTAATTCTTATATTTTGTTTTTCAAGCAGATAATCCAGAGCTAACAAAACTCCCGCCCAGGCTGTGTGCCCTGCCATCTTAACATATTTGCGATATTTATAAAATTCACCTTCCCTTTTTGCTTTTTCTTCTAATATAGCTTTAGCATTTTCAAGATATTTATATGGATTACCAATTACTTTTGGCTTTGAATTTTTTACTTTCATAGTTTTACAATTTTAAAGCTTTTTATTCTTCTATAAATTCAACCTGTTTAGCAACCCAATCTATTATTTTCTTTGCTAATTCTAATCCCGTTTTTGATGTGTTAATGTGTAAATCGCCATCATAACCAATAAGAAGATGAAGATAATTATACGCAGAATTAAAATCTTTTAGAATTTTCTTATTTATCTTTGAAATAAACTCACTATATTTATTAACATCCATTCTTCCTGTAAATTTTACATTATATTTTTCCATTAAATAATCCAAAGCTAATAAAACCCCTGCCCAAGCAATATGCCCAGCCATTTTAACATATTTGCGATATTTATAATAATTTCCTTCCCTTTTCGCTTTCTCTTCCAAAATCATCTTAGCATTTTCAAGATATTTATAGGGATTGCCTATTACTTTTGGCTTTGAATCTTTTACTTTCATAACTTCACAATTTTAAAGCTTTTTAACCCTTTAATATCTTATATGCTTTTTCAATTGTTTCAATGCCCCTTGAAATTAAAACATAATCTATAGGTAGTTTTTTAATTATCTTTATAGCTTCTAAAACACCGAAAACCTCACTAATAGCACTCATATTTAAATCATCTGTTATAATTTTTCCTTTATAACCAAGTAGATTTCTTAACAATTCAACAATAAAAAATCTTGAAAGAGTAACAGGTTTTTCTTTATCAATGGCAGGAACATAAACATGAGCGGTCATTATATATTCAATTCCAAACTTTATAAAATACATAAATGGTAATAAATCTTTTTTTAATTCTTTTAATCCCCCAATTAAAATACTCTTTTTATAATGAGGGTCTCCTATTGCTCTACCTTGACCTACAAAGTGCTTTATACAATTCTTTATACCAATTTCACTATGTGCCTTAATAAATAAACTTGCATAAAATACAATTTTATATGGGTCATCTGAAAATGCTCGTTTTTTCTTACCTATTACAGGATTTAATTCATCATGTAAATCTACAACAGGAGCAAAATTTAAATTTATAAAATGTTCTTTCAATTTCAAAGCAATTGTTTGAACTATTGAATAGAAATCATATGGATTTAAATTTGATAGTTCTTTTGGAGGGGGAATGTTTTTTACAATCCAACTTGCATATCCACCTTCTCCATCCGTTGCAATAATTCCATTATAATTACTATCTTTTATAACTTCATATACCTTCGGATTATCTGCAATCCAAGAACCTATAAAAATTCCAGGGATATTAATTTTTATAAGATATTTTAATTCGTCTATACTTTCAAAACCCGCTATAATCATCAAGTGAAGTGAGAATTTCTGCTTTGTTTTTCCTTACTACAATAGTATGTTCAAAATGTGCAGAAAAAGAACCATCAGCGGTCTTTATAACGAACTTATCTTTTCCTTCAATTGTTTTATTACTTTTTAAAGTTATCATTGGCTCAATAGCCAAAACCATACCTTCTTTTAATATAATTTCATCATCAGGAGGATTATGGAAATTATGAACATTTGGAGGCTCATGAACACTATAACCTACACCATGACCAACTAAATCTCTTGGAATTCCAAAACCATAAGGTTTTACAGTATTTTCAATAGCCTTTGAAATATCAGATAATCTATTTCCTTCAATAGCTTTTTCAATGCCTTTATAAAGCGCTAATTTTGTAATTTCTACTAACTTTTGAACTTTAAAAGGGACATTTCCTACAATATAAGTCCAAGCTCCATCCGCAAAATAGTTTTTATATTTAACCCCAATATCAATTTTCACTAATCCATTTTCGGGAACTTTCTTTCCTTTCATAGGAACTCCATGAACAATTTCATCATTTATTGAAAAACATATATAACCTGGAAATCCATTATAATTTTTAAAGGATAATTCTCCCCCTCTACTTCTTACAAATTCAACAGCAAATGCTTCAATTTCTGTGCTATCCACACCTGGCTTTATAAGTTTTTGAACTTCTTTTAAAAATTCAGCAATAATTCTACCTGCTATTTTAATATATTGAATTTCTTCTTCAGTTTTTATAGTTATCACTCCTCTAAAATCTCCTTCTCCTTATTTGATAAAATTTTATCAATTTCAGCTATATATTTGTCAGTTAGTTCTTGAATTTTCTTCTCTGCCATTTTTCTATCATCTTCTGAAATTTTTTTCTCTTTCTCCAAACCTTTTACTTTTTCAATCCCATCCCTTCTTATATTTCTTACAGCAACTCTACTATCTTCTGCTAATTTTTGAACAAGTTTAATAAGCTCTTTTCTTCTCTCTTCTGATAATGGAGGAATTGGGATTTTGATAACACCTTTCTCAACTTGTGGGTTTAAACCAAGTCCAGAAGATTTAATAGCTTTTTCAATTTCTCCTATCGCATTTTGATCCCAAGGTTGAACTATTAAAAGCCTTGGATCTGGCGCTAAAATGGAAGCAATTTGATTAATTGGAATTCTACTTCCATAATAATCTACCCTTATAGATTCAAGAATTGCAGGAGTTGCTCTACCTGTCCTAATTTTAGAAATTTCCACTTTAAAGCTTTCAACTGCTTTTTTCATTTTATCTTCAAGCTCTTTATATAGGTCATTTAGCATAGTTCAAAATTTTAAAGTTTATGCTTTATAATTTTAAAACCTTGCAAGGAGGAAGAATATGACATGGTTAATAATAAGTCAAGTTGGAAGAGGATGTGTTTCATATCAGGCTTCTCATATTCTAAGCAAGGAAAGTGATAACTCTATTTCTTTCTATACACCATTCACACTATTTTATAGAGAAGTATTGAAAGGAAATTTTGTTACAGGCGCTACAAGCTTAGCTTCTACTGGAAATGGTTCTATTACAATTTCAGGGGTACCTTCTAGTTCAACTATTGTAAAAGCGTTCTTATTTTGGACAGAAGAAGATAGTGACAATTTCTCAAGTGGCAATTTTAATGGAAATCCGATAACAGGAATAAAGCTAGCTGAAAGTGACCCTGCATGCTGGGGTAGCGTGATAAGAAATGCTTTATTCTACGCTGATGTTACAAACTATGTATCTGGAAATGGAACTTATAGTTTATCATCATTTTCACCTGCTTGTTCATTTGGTGAAAGTGTAGAAGGTGCCACTCTGGTAGTTATTTATTGCAATCAATCCGAAATTAAAAGGACAATAACTATATATACAGGCGATTATCAAACTCCAAATAATTCATCCCCTTATAGTTGGACTCATACAAACTTTACAGCAACAAATCCTGTTCTTGATGCAACATATTCAATATCCATAGCTAATGGACAAGATGCAGGTAGTGGTTCTGAATTCGTTTATTTAAATGGAAATCTTATAACTACAATGATAGATGGTTTAACAGGTCCTAATTCTGGCTGTGTTAATGGCTCACTTTGGGATGAATTTAAAGGAAATGCTACAACTTGGATACCTGCTAATGCAACCTCTGCTACATTTTCTATAAATAATGCTGCTCAAAGCGTCATCGATTGTTGGAATCCTATCTTAACCATTTTATCAGTTTCAAGTATTGATAATGAAACTTATAATTGTGCTACTCCAGTAAATGTTAAAGAAAGCTTAACAAGACCAGAAATAAAAATTTATAAAGGTTTTGTAGAAATAAACTCACCCTACAATTTTAAGATATTTTCAATATAAGGAAAACTTATAGAAAAGCACAAAGCTGGAAAATATAACACAAAGTTAAAAGCAGGAGTTTACTTTATAAATTATAACAACAAAGTTGAAAAGTTCATAGTTAAATAAAAATTAAATTATTTTAGGCTTAAAATTATCAAACTTGAAAATCCTAAAAAGCGCCAAACAAATTTTTACAAGTTCAAATCCTTTAATTATACAAAATGGCTCAATAGTATTTGATGAGAAAATTTTGTGGATTGGGAAAGATGAAGATTTACCAAAGGAATATATAAAAGAGGCAAAAGAGATTATTGATGTTTCAAATAAGGTAATAATGCCAGGATTTGTAGATCCTCATACTCATTTAGTCTTTTATGGAGATAGATTAAATGAATTTGAATTGAGATTAAAAGGTTTTGATTATTTAAAAATTAGGGAAATGGGTGGGGGGATTTTAAAAACTGTAAAAGATACAAGAAAAGCAAGTAAAGATGAAATTAAAAACTATGTAAAAAAAATTATTAAAAACTTTATAAGATATGGAACAACAACAATTGAAGCAAAAAGTGGATATGGTTTAGATTTTGAAAATGAAATAAAACTTCTTGAAATTATAAATGAATTAAATGAGAATCCTTTAACAATTGCGCCAACTTTCTTACTTCATGATGTAGAAGAAAATAAAAGTGCCATGGATTGTGTAAATGAAGCAATTAGTTATTTAAAATTTATAAAAGATAGGAATTTAGCAGTTTTTGTCGATATATTTTGTGAGAAGGGGGTTTTCGAAATTGAGGAAACAAAGAAATTTTTATCAGAAGCAAAAAAATATGGATTTTTATTAAAATTACATACAGATGAATTTTATAATATAGGTGGTTCAAAGCTTGGAGTTGAACTTAATGCTATATCCATAGACCATTTAAATGAAATTACAAAAGAAGATATTGAAATAATTTCAAAAAGTAATACAATTTGTGTTTTATTACCTTCTACAAGCTTTTTATTGAGAAAAAACAAATATCCACCTGCAAGAGAACTAATAGATAATGGTTGTATAGTTGCTCTTGGAACAGATTTTAATCCAGGCACTTCCTTTACACAAAATATGCAATTTATTATATTATTAGCGGTTGTAATTTTAAAACTTACCATAGAGGAAGCAATTTTAAGTGCTACGATAAATTCTGCCAAAGCAATAAATATGGATAAATTTGTAGGAAGTCTTGAAGTTGGAAAGTTTGCAGATATTCTTGTTTTTGATTTTGAAGATTATAGATATTTAGTTTATAATAGCGCTATAAATAATTTAGAGATGGTTTTTAAGAAAGGAAAAAGGCTTATTTGATATGAAGAGGAAAATTTTTTGGATATTTATTATTATTTCTACAATTTTTATTGTTTTGTTGTTTTTATTTTCAGTTTATCAGACATATAGCAATAAAGAAGAAAAAGAAATTGTTAAAAAAGCAAGCTATTTTAAACTTCCAAAAATAGATAATTTAAATGATAGTTTAAGTCTTGATGATTTGAAAGGTAAAGTAGTAATTTTGAATTTTTGGGCAAGTTGGTGTGAGCCTTGTAAAGAAGAAGTAAAAGAGCTTAATAAAATTTATGAAAGTTTAAAAGATAGTATAATGCTTATTGGAATAAATATATGGGATGATAGGAAAAAGGCATTGAGTTTTATAGAAAAATATAATGTAAAATTTTTAAACTTGTTTGCATCTCGTGGAAATCCAATTAGTGTAAATTATGGAATAACAGGTGTTCCAGAAACAATTATTGTTGATAAAGAAGGTTATATAAAATTTCACTTTAAAGGTCCTATTACTCATGAAATAATTATTCGTAGTTTAAAGCAATTTTAACAAAATCTTCAAATTCTAATTCTTCCGCTCTTTTATTCTCATATTCTACTAAAATACCCTTTATAACATTTTTTAATTTCTTTCTTCTATGCAAAAATGCTAATTTTATGATATTGAATAATTTATTTTCAAATTTTAAATCAAATGTTGAAGGTTTTGGGATTAATTTTAAGAATGAAGAGAAAACTTTTGGTTTTGGAGAAAAAGCAGAAGGTGGAATTATAAAAAGCTCTTCTATTTCAAAATGATAGTTTAAAAGGAAATGTAAATAATTTTTTTGTTTTAAAATTTTATTAGCAACTTCTTTTTGAAGCATTATATGAACATCTATAAATTTCTGTTTATTTTCTAAAATTTTAAATAAAGCCAAATGAGTAATATGATAAGGTAAATTTGAAAAGAAGCGAAATTTCTGAAAAGGGATATCATCTAAATGAACTTTTAAAAAGTCATTGTGAATTATAAAAAGTCTTTTTTCTAAAAATAATGAAAATTTCTCTTTTAAATACTTTACTAAATTGTAATCTATTTCAACTGCTATTACAATTGCTCCATTTTTGAGAAGCTCTTGTGTAATTACCCCCTCTCCTGGACCAACTTCTAAAAAAATATCATTTTCAGATATTTTTAAAGATTGTATAATTCTTTGAATATAAAATTTATCTTTTAGGAAAACTTGACTAAATCTCATTATGCTTTAAAATTTTAAGCCTTGATGAGCCCCCGTAGCTCAATTGGATAGAGCATCGGATTTCTAATCCGAGGGTTGTGGGTTCGAGTCCCGCCGGGGGCGTTGGGGCGTTAGCTCAGTTGGTAGAGCAGCGGATTCTTAATCCGCGGGTCGCAGGTTCAAGTCCTGCACGCCCCATTTGACGGGGTGTAGCGCAGTGGTAGCGCGCTTGGCTTGGGACCAAGAGGTCCCGGGTTCAAGTCCCGGCACCCCGATTAGGAGGGTGTAGCTCAGCTGGTTAGAGCGGCGGACTGTGGCTCCGCAGGTCGCGGGTTCAAGTCCCGTCGCCCTCCTATTCTGAATTTACTAATTTTTTTATACTTTTTTATATTACCATTTTCGGTCTCTATCTCATACATTTTATCGTATCTTTTTTTCATTTTAAATAGAAAATTTTTTATTCCCAAAGATTTTTTAATTATAGTAATTCTTTATTTTTTTAGAGCTTTATCACTTTTGCTAAAAAATTTTTCAATAACACCAATCAAAGAAATCTTTGATAAATTCGCTTATGTGATATTTTCAAATGTAAATTTAGAAAAATCAATAATTCATAAAATTTTAATTAGTATCTCTATTTCAAATTTTATAATCCTTTTAGCTGGTTTATATGACTTCTTTTTCCCTACATTTTGGAAAAAATACTATTATATTTATACAAATGAATTTGTTTTAAATTTAAAAAATAAAGAGAAAATTGCAATTAGAAATACAAATAAGTATGCAATTGAAGTAAGGATAAATGAAGAAAAATATCTAATTCCAGCTGATTATTTGGTTTTTATTAAGTTAAAAGAAGGACAATACAAAATAAGCTCAAAAGATAAATTTTTACTCCATACAAAAGATAAAATTTCAGATGAGTTTATTTATTTTAAAAATTTTTGGGATGAACCAGATCACTTCATGGGAACATTTGGTCATAAACTTGTTGCTGCAAATATATTTTCAATTTTCACAATTTTGTTTTTTTGTTCATTTTTGTTCTTTCACAAAATTTATATAATTTCTTTTTTTATAAGTTTTTTAAGCCTTTTATTAACATTTTCAAAATCCTATATTCCAATAACAATTTTAATTCTGATATTGATATTTATTTCAAGATATAAAAAATTAACACTTTTAATAATTCCTACTCTTGGATTTATTTTAATATCAATTTTGCTTTTGAAGTTTAATCCAAATTTTTCAAAATCCTTCGGATTAAGATTAAATTTCTATAAAGCAGGTATAGAAATTTTTCAAAAAAGTCCAATTTATGGCATAGGTTATACTCATATTTCAGACTATCTTGAAAATTATGTAAAAACTGGCTATATTGATAACTATGCGCATACACATAATATATATATTGATAATTTAGCTGAAACAGGTATTTTAGGATTCTTAACATTTTTAATAATGCTAACTTATTTTGCATTTAAGTTTTTAAAAAAAGGATATAAAGAGAAAAAAATTCTTTCTATATCAGTAGGCTGGATAATTATTCTAATTATGATTTCTGGATTCTTTGAAAAAAACATAGATAGAGCGGGAATTGATTTAGTTTTATTTTCATTAATGGGGATAGCAAATAGCGAAAAATAATAAGCTTTAAAATTTTCGTATGAACGCAAAATTCCACATTGAATTAACAGAAAAATATGGAGCACATAATTATAAACCTCTTGAAGTTGTTTTAACAAAGGGAGAAGGAGTTTGGGTTTGGGATGTTGAAGGAAATAAATATATTGATATGCTTTCTTCATATTCCGCTTTAAATCAAGGACATAGACATCCAAAAATTATTAAAGCGGTTATAGAACAACTTGATAAAATTACTTTAACTTCAAGAGCTTTTTACAATGATAAATTATCTTTATTTTTGAAAAAATTAAATGAAGTGACAGGTTATGATAAAGCTCTTCCTATGAATAGTGGAGCAGAAGCAGTTGAAACCGCTATTAAAATCGCAAGAAAATGGGCATATACCAAAAAGAGTATTCCATTAAATGATGGAGAAATAATTGTAGCTTTAAATAACTTTCATGGAAGAACAATCACAATAATAAGCTTTTCATCAGAACCACAATATAGATATGCTTTTGGACCATTTACCCCTGGATTTGTATTTGTGCCATTTGGTGATGCAGAAGCTATTGAAAAAGCAATAAATAATAGAACTATTGGAGTTCTTATAGAACCTATTCAAGGTGAAGGAGGAATAATAGTGCCACCAGATGGATATTTAAAGAAGGTTAGAGAAATAACAAGAGAAAAAGGAGTTCTTTTAATACTTGATGAAATTCAAACAGGACTTGGAAGAACAGGAAAATTATTTGCTTATCAACATGAATTAAGTGAGAATGAAAAACCAGATATGTTAATACTTGGAAAAGCACTTGGAGGAGGAATATACCCAGTTTCGGCAGTTCTTGCAAATGATGAAATTATGGAAGTTATAAAACCTGGTGACCATGGCTCAACATTTGGAGGAAATCCACTTGCAGCAGCAATAGGTATCGCATCCCTTGAAGTTATAATTGAAGAGAATTTGCCTGAAAATGCGAGAGTTATGGGTGAATACTTTATAAAGAATTTAAAAGAAATAAAAAGTCCATATATTAAGGAAGTTAGAGGAAAAGGACTTTTAATAGGTGTTGAGCTTGATAGACCAGCAAGGGAGTTTTGTGAAAAACTTATGAAACTTGGAGTTTTATCAAAAGAAACCCATGAATATGTAATTAGATTTGCTCCACCTTTAATAATTAAAAAAGAAGAAATTGACTGGGCATTAGAAAGGATAGAAAAAGCCCTAAAAGTCTAATCCCCATTCTTTTTTAATTTCTTCTGTAATTTTATCAAAATCAATTTCTTTTTCTCTTTTTAATAATTCTTTTCTATTAGCACTATTTAAAAATTCATTAACGGACATTGATTTTATATTTAATTTCCTTGCAAAATCCCTTATACTTTTATCATTTGATACAACAACAATTTCAGACTTATTATGATAATTTTTTATAAATCGCTTAATATATTCATCTGCACTTTCTCCCTTTGTAAATATCACATTTGGTATATTCGGACTTGGATAATTTTCCCTTCCATCAAAAACTATTATAAATTTCTTTTTATAGCTTCTAATGAAATTTATAAGATGATTTCTTGCACTTTCCAAACCAAATTTCTCTATCCACCTTTTAAAAGAAGTTGAATATAAAACATTATAACCATCTATTATATATAGCAAACTTTTATAATTTTAAAGGGTATTCAAATAAAGCTTTAAAATTTTCGTATGGTCTTTAAGCTTGAAGAAGGAGAAAAACCAAAGAGCACAAAGGCTATAACTATTGTTAAAGCTGTTAGGGATGCATTAGCAGAAGAAATGAGAAGAGATGAAAGAGTTGTTGTACTTGGTGAGGATGTTGGAAAAAGAGGAGGGGTATTTTTGGCAACAGAAGGGTTAATTGATGAATTTGGAGAAGAAAGAGTTATTGATACACCACTTACAGAAAGTGGAATAGTAGGAGCTGCAATAGGAATGGCACTTTATGGCCTTAGACCTGTTGCAGAAATTCAATTTATAGATTTTGTATATCCTGCATTTGATCAGATTGTAAATGAAGCAGCAAAATTTAGATATAGAAGTGGTGGTCAATTTTCCGTTCCCCTTGTAATAAGAGCACCTTATGGAGGAGGAATTGGGGGAGGGCTTTATCACTCTCAAAGTCCAGAAAGTTATTTTGTTCATACGCCTGGACTTAAAGTAATAATTCCATCTACTCCATCAGATACAAAAGGCTTATTAAAATCTGCAATTAGAGATGAGGACCCTGTTATATTTTTAGAGCCAAAGAAAATCTATATGTCTATAAAAGAAGAAGTTCCAGATGACCCAGATTTTACAATTGAAATTGGAAAGGCTAAAAAAGTAAGAGAAGGAAAAGATATTACAATAATTAGTTATGGGTATATGGTTCATGTTTCATTAAAAGCAGCAGAACTTGCACAAAAAGAAGGAATTTCTGTTGAAGTAATTGATTTAAGAACATTATTACCATTTGATAAAGATGCTATTTTAGAAAGTGTAGCAAAAACTGGAAGATTAATAGTAGTAAATGAAGCACCTAAATTATGCTCATTTGCATCAGAGGTATCAGCATTTGTAGCAGAAAGAGCAATTGAATATCTTATAGCTCCTATTAAAAGAATTACTGGTTTTGATACGCCATTTCCTTATGCTCAACAAAATTATTATATGCCTAATGAGTATAGAATTTTAAGAGCAATTAAAGAATTAATGGAATGGAATTAAAAAAAGCATATTATATTACATTTGGTTGTAGAACAAATTTTTATGATACTGAACTTATTAAATCTAATCTTGAAAAAGTAGGTATTGTTGAAACAAGTGATTTAAAAGAGGCAGATTATATTATTATAAATTCTTGTGCAGTTACACAAAAAGCTGAAAGTGATTCTAAGCATGCATTACATAAAGCTTTAAGAGAAAAAAAGGAAAATGCAAAAGTTATTTTTACAGGTTGTGTGGCAAGAATCAAAAAGTTAAATTTAGCAGATTTTGAAGGTTCATTAACAGATGTTCTTAAATTTTTCAATATAGAAAACCCTGAAAATTCCATAATATATGATTATAAATCAAGAACAAGAGCAACATTAAAAGTTCAAGAAGGATGTAATTTTGTATGCTCATATTGTGCTATTAGAATAGCAAGAGGAAAAAGTAGAAGCAAAGAAATAGATAAGATATTAAAAGAGATGGAAATTTTAAGTAATAGAGGATTTAAAGAAGTAATGATTACAGGTATTCAAGTAGGTGATTGGGGGAAAGAATGGAATTTAAATTTAGCTTATTTATTAAGAATTTTGGCAAATCATTTTCCACATATGAGATTTAGACTATCTTCAATTTTACCATTACATATAACGGATGAACTTATAAACTTATATCTCGAATATCCTAAGAATTTATTGCCACATTTTCATATTTCATTACAAAGTGCATCAAATAAAGTTTTAAAAGATATGAGAAGACCTTATACAATTGAAATTTATAGAAAAATTGTTGAAAAAGTCTTAAATAAAATTCAAGATGTTAGCATAGGAACAGATATTATTGTAGGCTTTCCAACAGAAACAGATGAAGATTTCTTATTAACGTATAATTTTTGTAAAGAATTTCCATTTAGCTATTTACATGTATTTGAATATTCACCAAGAGAAGGAACAGAAGCATATTATTTAAAATCTGTTGTGCCAAATAGAATAGTAAAAGAAAGGGTAAGAGCACTTGTCAATTTATCTAAAATGAAGAAATTAGAATATATGAGAAAGTTTTTAAATAAAAAATTAGAAGTTTTGTTTGAAACATATAAAAATGGCTATTGGACTGGCACAAGTTCAAATTATTTAAAAGTAAAGCATAAAAGTGAAGAAAATTTGAGAAATGAAATTCGCACTGTTCTTATAAAATCAATTGAAAATGATTATTTAATTTCAGTATGAAAATTCTTCATTTATACTATGACCTTATGAATACTTATGGAGATAGAGGTAATGTGATAATTTTATACAAGGTTGCTGAATTTTTGAATTTAAAGCCAGAAATTATAAAATATAGTGTTGGGGATAAAATTAAAAGTGAAGTTGATTTTATATTTATTGGGGGTGGTGAGGATTGGCAACAAGAAATAATTTATAAAGACTTTTTGAATTTAAGAAATTTTATATATGAGCATATTGAAAATAATAAACCACTTCTTGCTATTTGTGGTGGATATCAATTGCTTGGAAAATATTATAAAACGAAAGATGGTGAAATTATAGAAGGACTTAATATATTTGATATTTATACAGTAGCAGGAGATAAGAGAATTGTAGGAAATATAATTGTAAATAGTGAATTTGGAAAGCTTGTGGGGTTTGAAAATCATTCAGGAAGAACTTATATAAATGGTAAAGCATTAGGAAATGTAATAATGGGTATTGGAAATAATGAAAAAGATAAAACAGAAGGTTATATTTATAAAAATGCTATTGGAACATATATGCACGGACCATTTCTTTCAAAAAATCCCGAAATCATAAAATTCATAATATCTTCCATAATAAAGGATGAAATAAATTTTGATTTTCAACTACAATATAAAGCAAAACAAAAAGCATTAAGTTTTAAGAGATTGAATGAAGGAAGATTTTGAAAAATAAAAAGCTTTAAAATTGTAAAATTATGAAAGTAAAAAATTCAAAGCCAAAAGTAATAGGCAATCCATATAAATATCTTGAAAATGCCAAAAATATATTAGAAGAAAAAGCAAAAAGAGAAGGAAATTATTATAAATACCGTAAATATGTAAGAATGGCTGGACATACAGCCTGGTCAGGAGTTTTATTAGCTTTGGATTATTTAATGGAAAAATATAATGTAAAATTTAAAGGAAGAATGGATGTTAATAAATATAGTGAGTTTATTTCAAAGATAAATAAGAAAATTTTAAAAGATTTTAATTCTGCTTATGAATACTTACATTTATTTATGGGATATGATGGGAATTTACATATTAACACATCAAAAACGGGATTAGAATTAGCAAAGAAAATAATAGATTGGGTTGCTAAACAGGTTGAATTTATAGAAGAATAAAAAGCTTTAAAATTATGAAAGTAAAAAATTCAAAGCCAAAAGTAATTGGTAATCCATATAAATATCTTGAAAATGCTAAGATGATTTTGGAAGAGAAAGCAAAAAGGGAAGGTGAATTTTATAAATATCGTAAATATGTTAAAATGGCAGGACATATTGCTTGGTCAGGTGTTTTGTTAGCCCTGGATTATTTACTTGAAAAACAAAATATAAGAATTAAAGGCAGGAGAAATGTTAATAAGTATAGTGAATTTATTTCAAAAAGGGATAAAAAAATTTTAAATTATTTTAATTCCGCTTATGATATATTACACATTTATATGGGTTATGATGGCTCCTTAGATATTCATATTTCAAAAAGAGGATTAGAGCTTGCTAAAAAAATTATAGATTGGGTTGCAAAACAAGTAGAATTTATTGAAGAGTAGAAACTTTTAAAATTATATTATAAGAAAAAGCAAAAATAGCTTGACCTTATTCTCTATCAAAACAAGCACCATTTAATGTTAAATTCGCAAAATATATAAATTGTTCATTATTAGAAACTTTTAAAAATTTTTCAATTTCTTTAAATGAGCTATCCTTCATCTGATAAAGTGCCCAACAAGAAATATATCTAATTGTAAATAAACTATCATTTAAGTGAGTAATAATATGAGCAATTGATGGATAATATTTTAACTTTCCAAGTGCTTGAATTGCCCTATATCTTACAAATTCATCCTCGTGTTCAATATATTCAAGTAAATACTTACCATAACTATTATCTTGTGAATTTCCCATTGCTCTAATAATTGAAGCTAATATATGTGGTCTGTCATCATATCTATTTAAAATCTGCCATAAAACATCTGCAACTTCTTTAACTTTCCATTCATTTATAAGATATAAAACATCTTTTACTTTTAAAGTATCATTTGAAAGTAAAGCAAGTTTTAAGTATGGTATTGTTCTTATATAATTGTCCATAAACATATCTCTAATAGCTCTAAGCCCGAGTCTATCTTTTTTACCAATTTTATTATTAAATAGCCAAGCTACCGCTTGGGGACATTTCTTTAAACTATCTCTTGCAATATCAACTTTCTTAACATTTTCTCCTGCTCTCCAAAGGCTTGCTGTTTTCCAAAGTCTTTCCATTAAACTATCAGAACAACTTATTACTAAAATTATCATATTGGGGGGAATTCGGTTGTATATTTAAATTTCTTAATAAATTCTTCCTTGCTCATATTAGCATACTGTGATAACTTAGAAAGCATCTCTTCATTTTCAAAATCTTCTTTTTTAAGCCTTATCATATAGTGATATGCAGATTGGTATATATCTCCTTTTAAATCAACGTATCTAATTTTAACTCTATCATTTTCAATAATTTCATCTATACTTATAGTCTCTATTTTATCACCTTTTAAAGTAATAACCCCACAGTGAATTTTATTATCACTTAATAAAAATTTCACTGCCCCATATCCAAGAGTTATTGTATATGCTATATCAAAAGCAATTGGTTGAGCATTTCTTAAAACATAACCCAAATTTTGAGGTATAATAGTTATATTTATATTTCTTCTTTTAAGTCTCTCTTGAAGTTTTTCTGATAGTATTTCAACTAATGGAAATTCTGAAATAGTTCTATAATGAGAAATATCTACATTTAATTTTAAAGATATACCTTCTGCTATAATTGCCACTCCATAAGGCTTATTAAAAACTAATCGCTTTATAATAGCTCCTTCTAAAATATCTAAAATAAATTCCAAAGGGATTTTTTCATAATTTTGAAATTCTTCTGGAATTATAGTTAATGTAGCACCTGAACTTTTACCAATACCAATTGCCAAATGTCCTGTATCTCTTCCCATCACTTGAACGAAGAACCACCTCTTTAAAACTCTTGCATCTTCTATTAAATTTAAAACTAATTTCATTCCCAAGTCTCTTGCAGTTTCAAATCCAAATGTCCTACTATTTAAAGGCAAAGGAAAGTCATTATCGATAGTTTTAGGAATATGTGCAAATTTAATTTTTTGCTCTTTATCTATTTTTGAAATTTTATAAACTAAACTTGCAGTTCCATCACCACCTATGGAAATTAAATAATTTATTCCTGATTTTAATAAACTTTCATATATATTTAAAATTTTTTCTTCATCCATATTTCCTCTTGATGTTCCAATAATAGAACCACCAGAATAATGAACTCTACTAACATCTTCAATATCTAATTTCTTATAAATCAATTGTCCTTTACTTAAATAATAAAACCCATCCAAAAATCCAATAACTTCTAAATTTCTATTTCTTGCTTCAATTACAATTGCTCTAATAACTGAATTTATGCCAGGGGCAGGTCCCCCTGAGCAAACGATTCCAAGTTTTTTCATTTCATTCTTTCTTCTACAATTTCATCTGCAACAATAGCTGGACTTTTATTAGTCCTTCTTACAATTTCAAAAATCTCTTCTAAATTCTTTAAAACATTTTCTTTTGTTTTCTCAATGGCTATATTTCTTGCACTCTCTTTATCTTTTTGTTTTCCAATTTTAAGTTCATATTCATAATATACAAGTGTTAAACCTCCAAGATTAATAGCATAATCAGGAGCATAAATAATCCCTCTATCTTGGAGTCTTTGAGCAACCTCATAATTTTCTATTTGATTATTAGCAGCTCCCACTATTGCTTTATGTTTAATTTTTTCAACATTATGACGATTTATAACTTTGCCAAGAGCATTTGGTGAAAATATATCACATTCAATATCAAAAACTTCATCCGGTGGCACATATTTTAAGTTTTTATATTTATTTAAGGCATTTTCTATAGCTTTTGGACTTACATCACTTATGTAAATTTTATAACCTTCATTATATAAGTGCTCAAGCAAATTACTTCCAACTTTTCCAAGCCCCTGTAATAATATAGTTGTATTTGAAGGGGATTTATTTAATAGCTTTTCAGTAATATAATTTATTGCAGTAAAAACACCAATTGCTGTGACAGGTGATGGATCACCAAGTCCTCCCATACTTTCTGGAAGTCCTACCACATGTTTTGTTCTTTCACTTACAATCTTCATATCTTCTACTAATGTTCCCACATCTTCCGCAGTAATATATTTCCCTTCAAGTTCTTCTACAAAATCTCCAAAACTTTCAAATAAACTTCTTCTAATATCAGGTTTTAAATCATAAAATTCTGAAATAATAACCGCTTTTCCCCCTCCAAGTGGCAAATTCCCAGCAGTTGCCTTATAAGTCATTCCTCTTGAAAGTCTTAAAACATCTTCAAGAGCAAGTGCAGATTTTGCTCTATGATTTTCATAATGATAAAATCTACATCCACCAAGTGCAGGTCCTCTTTTCGTGCTATGAATAGCAATAAAAGCTATAAAATTTCCATAAATTTCTTTAATATAAACCTTCTCCCATCCAAAAATATCAAGCTCTACGATTTTAGACATAGCTAACCTCCTTTCCTAAAATTTGGTTTAGGTTTATGCTTTTAAACTTTATATTGAAGGTTTCTTCAAAAGCAAGAATTAGCATACTTTTTACAAGTTCTTTATCATTTATTCCACTTTCTTTATAAATACTTGTAATTCCTTTATCCTTAATACCACAAGGAATAATATAATTAAAATGCTCCATTATAGGATTTAAGTAAAGAGCAAATCCATGAAATGTTATCCAATCTTTGACTGCAATTCCAATAGCACAAATTTTATTATTTCCTACCCAAACCCCTGTATAATTTTCTATCTGATGCGCATTTATATTTAATTTTTTTAAAGTTAGGATAATTGCTTGTTCTAATCTCCTTACAAATGCTCTTATTTCTCTTAAATCATTAATTTTAAAAAATAAATAACCTATAATTTGACCTGGTCCATGATATGTAACATCTCCCCCCCTCTCTACATAATATATTTTTATTCCAACTTCTTTTAAATAATCTGTTGGAACTTTTAAATTATCCTCCTTTCCTCTTCTTCCAAATGTTATAACGGGTTCATGCTCTAATAACCAAAGTGTATCTGGAATTTTCTGCTCTTTTCTTAATTTATGTAATATCTTTTGTATTTCAAGAGCTTTCTCATATTCAATAAGTCCAGAATTAATAATTATAGCATCCAATTTCCAAAATTTTAAAGCTTAAAATCCAACACCAATACCATTTGAATTTCCAAGAAACGGATGAGTCTTAAATCTATAACCTAATTTAAAATTCGATTTAAAAATAATCAAACCAGCATTAAATGTCATATTTGCAGTATTATAACCAAGCAAGATATTTACCATAGGATGCACTTTCAATAAAGAGCTTATCATAAATGAAAGTGGATAATTCTCTTCAAGCATAGCATCTATGAAAATATCATAATTTTTAGCATTATATCTCATTGAGAAAATTCCTGCATTTCTCCCCTCTTTTCCTTCATATAGAATACTTCCAGAAAACCAAAATGGTTCAAAATATGTATAAAATCCTGCTACTCCTCTTAAATAAAATTTTGTTTCTATATTTCCATTACTATTTAATACATTCTGCGGTTCTATATTTAAACCAATACCTAAATTTCTATAACTTGTTCCAACAGCAAAAAGATTCTCAAAAAATTCATCCGCTTTTATAGAATACCAACCAAATCCAAAATTATAAAACTGAAAACCAAAGTAATATCTATTTATTATATTTGAAAAGTCAGAACTATAAGAGAATTCAAAGGATAAATTTTTACCAAGCAGTTGTGGACTATATAAAACCGCCTCAGGTCTTGAAAATGTAGAAAGGATATTAGAAGATAGAGAGAATGGCGAAGGTAAGAATGGAGAAATAAAGTTAATTAAAATAAGCATAGCTCCAAAATTTTAAAGTTTGATATATCAAAATAATAAGTTTTAAAATGTTAAGTTTCTATTCTGAATACATAGCAATAACACAAAACAATTAGATTAAATTAATCGCAAGAAAAAAATTATCTTTCAATTTCCTCTTACTTTTTTTTGTTAAACTTATAAGTGGTTTTCTAACTAGCAGAAATAAATATAAATAATTTGTAATCTTATTATAAAGTTGATTTTTTACTTTCCTTGAATTTTTCAAAACTTTCAAAATGGATTTTAAGTTTAAGTTATATATTGTACTTTTTTCTATTTCTTGAAAATAAAAACCAACGGATTCAAGATAATCTTTTAATTTGTCCCTTAAACGAATATCTTCATAATGTAGTTCTCCAACAATTTTGTTAATTTTCTTTAAATTTTCAGGTTTTGTATTTAACAAAACATCAAATTCAGCTCCCTCTATATCCATTTTCAGAAGAGAAATTCTTTTGTAATTTTCCAAAATTTCATCAAGAGTTATTGTAAAAATATCAATACCTTCTTTATCATTTATTGAACTAGTTAATGAACCATTTAACTTCAATTTAAATTGTCCCTTTTTATGATATAATGCATATGGAAAGATTTTAACATTTTTTCTTGAATTTACTATCTTATTAAACTCTAAGATTTTTAAGTTCATTGGATTCGGTTCAATAGAAATAACTTCATTAGCATAATAAGATGCAGGTATTGAGAAAGCTCCACAATGAGCTCCTGCATCTATTATGGTACCATCTAAACCTTGAAAATTACCGTAAACTTCTATCAAGTATATTTCCCTCAATAATAGCCATATTGTATAATCGGGAAGATATACCTTACATCTTGGTTCTTTCAGTTCAACAAATTCAATGTTTCCTCTTACATTTAAAATAATTTTTCTTAATAATTCATACATTACCAAAATTTTAAGGTCTTATTTTTTATTAGCTTATAGTATTTTTATTAAATAATATCCTTTAAAATTTTGGCACTTAAAGTGGGGCTGTAGCTCAGTTGGGAGAGCGCCTGGTTTGCACCCAGGAGGTCGCCGGTTCGAGTCCGGTCAGCTCCATTCTTGAATAATTTTAAAATTCTTAGTGGGAACGCATCAAAACAATTATTAAATGAAATATGTGATTATTTGTCAATTAAACCAATAGAGCATATTGTAGATAAATTTTCTGATGGTGAGATAAGGGTTCAAATACTTGAAAGTATAAGAGGAGATGATGTCTTTATAATTCAATCTACAAACCCGCCTTCTGATAATTTAATGGAATTATTATTAATTATAGATGCAGTAAAAAGAGCTTCTGCTAATAATATAACCGCAGTAATCCCTTATTTCGGATATGCAAGACAAGA
This sequence comes from bacterium, assembly GCA_030550205.1. Taxonomy (GTDB): domain Bacteria; phylum Hydrothermota; class Hydrothermia; order LBFQ01; family DSFT01; genus DSFT01. The sequence goes on along the minus strand of JAUQPS010000015.1, from coordinate 7,760 downwards.
TAGAAAGGATGCTCCAAGAGTTCCAATTAGTGCAAAACTTGTAAGTGATTTAATACAAGTTGCAGGAGCAAATAGAGTTTTAACAGTTGATTTACATGCAGAGCAAATTCAAGGATTCTTTAATATACCCGTTGATAATTTATATGCTATTCCTATTTTTAAAGAGTATATTTTAAAACATTATGGGAACTTAAATTCAGATGAATTTATTGTTGTTTCTCCTGATGTAGGAGGAACAAGAAGGGCACGATTATTTGCTAAAAAACTTGGAGAGTTACCAATTGCTTTAATAGATAAAAGAAGACCTTCTCCAAACCATGCAGAAGTTATGAATGTAATAGGTGATGTTAAAAATAAAATAGCAATTATTGTTGATGATATAATTGATACAGGAAGAACAATTGCTCTCGCATCAAAAGCATTAATAGAAAAAGGTTGTAAAGAAGTTATTGTATTTGCTACACATGGTTTATTCTCCTCTAATGCAAAGGAGATTTTAGAAAACGCTGAAATAAAAGAAATTATAATTACAAACACAATTGAAGGAAATGAAGCTCGAATTCCAAGAAATGCTAAAAAAATTAGTATTGCTCCTCTTATTGCACAAGCTATTAAGAGAATACATAATTCTGAATCTGTAAGTAGTTTGTTTATTTAGTTTACAAAATAATGCTTTAAACTTTAAATCTTGCCGTTGTAGCTCAATAGGCAGAGCGGGGCATTCGTAATGCCCAGGTTGCCGGTTCGAGTCCGGCCAACGGCTTATGACAAAACATTTCTTTGGGTTAAGTGAAAAAGATATAAATGAAATTTTAAATTATCTTGGATATGAAAATTTAAAAGATTTTTATCGCTCCCTAATTCCAGAAAAATATAAATTTGATGAATTTAATTTACCACCAGCTTTAAGTGAGGATGAAATAAGAGAATATATTGATAATTTAGGGGATTTAAATAAAGTTTTAAAAATTTTTGCAGGTGGAGGGGCTTATGATTGTTTTATTCCGGCAGTCATAAATCAATTATTATTAAGAAGTGAGTTTTATACCGCTTATACACCTTATCAACCAGAAGTATCACAAGGAACATTACAAGTAATGTTTGAATTTCAATCGTTAATTTGCGAATTAACAAAAATGGATGTTTCAAATGCATCAGTATATGATGGAGCAAGTGCCCTTGCAGAAGCGGTTCTTATGAGTTTTAGAATAAAAAATAAATATAGTGTTATAATACCAAAGAATTTAAATCCAAACTATAAGGAGGTTTTAAAAACATATTTACAAAATATAAATGCGAAAATTATTGAAGTGAGCTTTAATTCAGAAGGTAGAATAAATTTAAATGAGCTTAAAGAGCTAATAAATAATGATGTTGCAAGTGTTGTTATTCAAAATCCAAATTATTTTGGAATTATTGAAGAAGTATTTGAAATAAGAGATATTGTAAAATCAAAAGATGTTTTGTTAATTAGTGTATTTGATCCCGTTAGTCTTGCTATTATAACACCACCTGGTGAATATGATAGCGATATAGCAGTTGGAGAAGGGCAATCTCTTGGAATTCCTTTATCATTTGGTGGTCCTTATGTCGGATTATTTACTGCTAAAAAAGAATATATTAGACAGATGCCTGGAAGAATTGTCGCTATAACAGAAGATAAATTTGGAAGAAGAGGATTTGTAACAACTTTACAGGCAAGAGAGCAACATATTAGAAGGGCAAAAGCAACAAGTAATATATGCACAAATCAACAACTTATGGCAACTGCTGTAACTATATATTTAACCCTAATGGGAAAAGAAGGATTAACAAAAGTTGCTAAATATAGCTTTTATAAAGCCGAATATCTAAAAGAAAAAATTAAACATAAGCTTGTATTTGATGCGCCAACATTTAGAGAATTTGTAATAAGAACAAATAAAAAAGCGAAAGAAGTTATATTTGAATGTGCAAAAGAAGGATTTTTAGTAGGTCCAGAAGTTAAAATGCTTGGTGAAAATTATTTATTAATAGCGGTAACTGAAAGAAGAAAGAAAGAAGAAATTGATAAATTAGCAGAAATAATTTTTAATGCTTAGCTAAAATTTTCTCCTTTTTAATTAAAATTCTATCACCATTCTCTTTTGTTCCATAAAAATAAACATTCAAACTATCTTTATAAAAATCCAAAAGAACATATCCCCTATATTCTGCATTCATAAACTTAATATGAGGATTTTGTTTTAAAATTGTATCACTTAATGCTTTTAAACCACTTGGAGATGATACACCAGCAGTTATAATTTCATAAGCAACTCTCTTGTTATTATATAAAACTTCTCCAAAATAAAATACATGGGTATCACCCGTTCCAAAAATTAAATTTTTTACATCTTTAATTTTACTTAAAATCTCTTGCTTTTCATAATAATAACCATCCCATTGATCTAAATTCAATGGTTTTTTATCCTTAAACAAACCCATAAACATAACATTATTTCCAACAAGTTTCCATATTGATTTTGAATTTAAAATACTATTTATTAACCAATTTTTTTGCTCCTTTCCAAGCATTGTTCTTCCTTCGCTAAAAGCAACTTTATAACAATCATCTTTTGGATTAAAAGTAGGCCTACATGCCATTTCATCCCTATATTGTCTCCCATCTATTAGAAATATCTCAACTAAATCCCCTACTTTAAAACTCCTATATATTCTAAAACTATCATTATCTTTAATTGGAATATATTCAAAAAAAGCTTTATAAGCATCATAAATTCTCTTTGGATTGTAGTATTTCATTGCTTTTCCAGCATAATCATTTACTACCTCATGGTCATCCCAAATTACATAAATTGGTATATTCCTTAAAGCTTCTTTTAAATATGGGTCACTATGAGCAAGTTTATATTTGCTTCTATAAGTATTTAAATTATCTGCATAAATAGTAGGATCTGCTCTTCTTGGATTTCTATAAGTATTATATTCATATATAAAATCACCAAGGAATAAAATTGCATCAACACTGTCTTCTAATAAGTATTTGTATGCCCAAAAGTAATTTTCAGAATAATGCTGACAAGAAAGAAGGGCTATTTTAAAGCGATCTAATTGTTTTGGTAATGTTTTTACTTTTCCAATCGGACTATATGCTTGCTTATATTTAAATCTATAATAATAAGTTTTCCCTGATTCAAGACCATCTATGAAAACTTTAATTGTCCAATCTTTTGAACTATCAGTTTTTATTTCACCAGCTTTTATAATTTTGCTAAATAAACTATCTTCCGAAATTTCATAATTTACAATGATATAGCCATAAGCATCTACTCTACTCCAAATAACAAATGATGATGTATCAACATCACCTACCGCAACCCCAAAATTAAAAAATAATGGAATGATTAGCATAGTCCAAAATTTTAATTGATAGTTTTAAACTTTTCAAATATGCTATTAATTCTCTTTTTAACAGCTTTCAATTTATTCTTAGGATTTAGTTTAATTTTCCCAATTTTTCCTTCCTTTGTAAAGGAGTTAAATGGTTCTCCATCAGATGTAGGATTATTAGTTTCTATCCAACCTTTAATGCAATTTTTATTTTCTCCAATTTGGGGTAAATTATCTGATAAATATGGTAGAAAAAAATTTATATTCTTGGGTATGCTTGGTTATGCTATATCATTTTATTTTACTGCAATTGCAAATAGTATAGAATTTTTGTATTTTGCAAGAATATTTGGAGGTATTATTTCATCTTCTGCTATTCCAACAATACTTGCTTATGCTTCTAGTATATCTTCAAATAATAAAAGAAATGTTTCACTTGGTATTATAGGAGCAGGTTTTGGTCTTGGGCTTGTAATTGGTCCTTTTATTGGAGGATTAGTTGGGCATTTTGATATTAGAACAGTTTTTTTTGTTTCATTTTATATATTTCTTTTAAATGCCTTACTTGTTCAATTATTTTTAAAAGAAGTAAAAGTTCAAACATTACACTCAAAAAAATTAAAATTTAATTTACTTAATTCTTATGTTTTATTTGCTTCTATTGTTTATCTTGTAATTTTGCTTTGTGCTACCGCTATGCAAATAATTCTTGGTATGCTTTTAACTTATAAATTTCATTTAGATACACTAAATATAGGCATGATATTGGGTATTGGTGGGGTATTTGGAGTAATATCACAATTTTCCATAGGACCTTTACTTAAAAAATTTTCAGAAAAATCACTTATTGTATTTAGTGTTCTTTTGCTTGGAATTACTATATTTATCGTAGGATTTGTAAATAATGTTGAATTTTTATATTTATTAACAGCTTTATATGGTATAAGTTTTGGAATTTCACAACCAAATTTAACAGCAAGAGTTAGTAAAAAAATTCCAGATGAATATCAAGGTGAATTTATGGGGATTTTTCAAGCTTTTGGTTCTATTGGAAGATTCCTAGGTCCTATTCTTTGTTCTCTTTTATATCAATTTCATCCATCACTCCCATATCTTATTAGTGGAATAATTTTAATTATATTCTCTTTACTTTGCTTGTTATGGATATAATAATTGCAATTGTTTTTAGTTATTTTTATAGCATATTTTATTATGCAATTCCTATAAATTTAATCCCCGCAATAATTTTATATTCCATTAAAAAAAGAACGCTTTTTAAAACCCTTATACTCTCCCTTATAGTAGGAATTATTTCAGAAATTCCTTATCCCCAGAAAATTTGGCTTTCTCCCATTTTTTATATAATTCTTACTTACTTTATAAACTTCTTAAAGCAAGAATTTCTTTTATTGATTTTTGTTTTTATATTTTGGTTTATTAGTTTTGAAATTTTTAAACTAATGCTTGATTTTAAAACAAACTATTTAATCCTTACTTTAAGAATTGGTTTAACTACTATTGCTTTTTTATTAACATGGCAATATCTAAAAAATTACTAAAATTATCTCCAAAAAACACAACTTTATTTTTAAACTCAACAATTATGAAATTTTCAATATCTTTAACATCAAATACTTCAAATTTTTCAAGTTTTTCCTCAAATCCAAAATTTAATAAAATATCAGGATTAAAATCTATTATAGCTTTTTGAAGTTCATCTTCCCAATTCACAAACTTTTTATTTACAATAATTACATTAAATCCTACTCTTCTTGCATATTCATTAAATTTTGATTTTCTATCTATGGAAAAAGCAAAAGTTCTTTCAAATTTTAAATTATTTAATAATTTAAACACTAAATCACTATCACCACCACCTATAACAGCAATTTTCATTTCCAACTCAAAGGAATATATTCATCCAACTTTACTTTATATTTAAATTTTCCAACAATTGTTTTAACTTCTGGTGTTAATTCAGCAGTAATTTTTACTCTACTCTTACCATAACTTGACTTTATCGCTTTAAATAAATCTGGCAAATCACTAAATAATATACTTCCTTGAACAGTTATAATTCTTTTACCTTGGGCTTTAATTTCATAAGTTTCAGTTTTAGAGCCACTTATTGCCCTTATTCCTTCAAAATAAATTACATAGCTAAGTTTATCTATTACCGCATCTATGGAATTAGGATTATAAGCTTCTAAATTTACAATAAAATTCATTCTATCTAAGGTGAGAGCTTCAATCGTCGCTCCTCTATATGAAAATTTTAAGTTTTTAACATTTAACCTTTCTTGTAAAAACATACATCCAGAAATTAGCATTAAAATCAAAAATTTACTTCTCATCTTTATTAAGCTCATCAGCTTTTTTTAAAAGCTCTATCAATTTTTCATCTTCAATACTTTCTCCCGATTTATACAACTCATATATATACTCACCAATTTTTTGATAAATTTTATTTAATTTTCTTTGTTTTAAACTATTATAAAAATTTCTTTGAGCATTATCTAAAATCTCTCTAATATTCATAGCTTTTTATAATTCTAAAAATCCTATTAAATCTTATTCCCTTTTCACCCCAAGAGAAATATATAATTCTTGGCTTTCCTTTTAAATACTTAATATGAACAGGACCCCAAAATCTTGAATCAAATGAATAATCTCTATTATCCCCCATTACAAATACACTACTTTCTGGAACTACCACAGGACCAAAATTATCTCTTACTAATTTTTGACCAATTGCAAATGTTCCACTTAACCACAATTTTTGAAAATTAACCCCATCAATATCAAGTGAATTATAATAAGTTCCATCTTTATGAACTGCATAAGGTTCATTCAAAGGTTTATGATTTATATAAACAATTTTATTTTTAATTTCAATCGTATCACCAGGAAGACCTATTACCCTTTTTACAAAATCCCTATTTTTTTCAATAGGATCAGTAAAAATTACAATATCACCTCTTTTTGGTATATTACCTGTAAATAGTTTTATGTTTGTAAATGGAATTTTTAAACCATAATCAAACTTTGTAGCAAGCACAAAATCACCAGCAAGTAATGTATCTTCCATAGAACCAGATGGAATTAAATATGCTTGAATAACAGATTCTCTTAATAATAAAACAATAATAATTGTCCAAATCCAACCTTCAAGTTTCTCTCTTAAACTTTTCTTCGTTTTCAATAGTGATAATTTTAAAGCCTTTAAAATTTTTAAAATGGTTGATGTAATAATTGTAGGTTCAGGTTTGGCAGGTTTATTTTGTGCTTATAAATTGCTTAAATTTACAAAAAACATCCTTATAATTAGTAAAGGAAGTTTAAATATAAGTAATTCTTATTGGGCACAAGGAGGAATCGCTGCAGTTGTTAGTAATAATGATAGCATTGAAAATCATTATGAAGATACAATAAAGGCAGGTGATGGTTTATGTGATGAAGAAAGAGTAAAAAATTTAATAAAATATGGAAGAGAAATTGTTTTAGAATTAATAAATGAGAATGCACCATTTGATAAAATCCAAGATGAATTAAGTTTATCCATAGAAGGAGGTCACAGTGTCGCAAGAATTTTACATGCGGGTGGTATTCAAACAGGTAAAAATTTGGTTGATTTTATTTATAACAAAATAAAAAACCATATAAATATCCTTGAAAACACCACACTTTTAGATTTAATAAAAAAAGAACAAAGAATATATGGGATTGTTGTTCAAAGAGATAATGAGATATTTAAAATTTATTCAAAATTTGTAGTTCTCGCAACAGGAGGAGCAAGTGGATTATATGTAAGAACAACAAATCCTTATACTTCAACAGGTGAAGCAATGTTTATAGCTTATAAGAATTCAGCAATTTTAGAAAATTTAGAATTTGTTCAATTTCATCCTACTGTGTTTTTTGCTCCCGATAATTCAAGAATTTTAATAACAGAAGCATTAAGAGGAGATGGAGCAATTTTATTAAATGAAAAAAATGAGAGATTTGTAAATGAAAAAGATACAAGAGATAAAGTTTCTCGTGCTATTGTTGAGCAAAAACAAGTTTATATATATGCGGGACATCTTGACAAAAACTTATTGCTTGAAAAATATAACTATTTATATAATGTTTTAAAATTATATGGTTATGATTTACTTAAAGATAAAATTCCAGTAAAGCCTGCTGCTCATTATTTTATAGGTGGAATACAAACAGATTTAATTGGGAAAACAAATTTAGAGAATTTATATGCTATTGGTGAATGTGCATCATCGAGAGTTCATGGAGCCAATAGACTTGCAAGCAATTCATTACTTGAATGCATTGTAATGGGGAAATTATGTGCTATGGATATTTCTGAAAAGTTAAGTAAAGTAAAAATAGAAAAT
>JAUQPS010000088.1 GCA_030550205.1 bacterium | reverse complement strand
TTAAACTCCTCATAATCTTCTCTTAAATCCAAATAATCAATCAAATCTCTTCTATTCATTTATCACCTATAAATTTTAAAAATTTCTCAAGCTCCATCACCACTAAATAATCTCTATAATCTGCCTTAGGAGTAAGACTAATGTTGTGTCTGTTAAAAATATATGGTTATCAAGATATAATATTAGTTATTTGTTCTGAGTATTAAAAATTAGGAGGTATATGAAATAAAAAATGATATGTTTGAGAAGATTAAAAATATGAGAATTGAAAAAGTTTTGAATAAGTACTTCTCTGAAGATGATCCTTTTGAGGTATTTATATGAGACACAAAATTATTGACAAGTCTCCCGCCATTCACTTTTCACCTCCTTCCATAAAAAATACTACAATATATTGTAGGATATATTAATATTATACCACAATATATTGTAGGAAAAATTAAATTAAGCTTAATATTGAATACAAATTTTAAAGGCGGTATAATCAAATCAAGAATTGGAAAGGGGAGTGAAGAAAAATCTGTCAACTATTAGGAGTTGTAGCAAATATTCCAGTAGATATACAGATTACTTTAAAAGAATTTAAACATAGAGGTAAACGAAATCCTCACGGATGGGGATTTGCATTCTTTATAGATGGAAGTTGGAAAGTATTTAAGGAGCCAAGATCTTTAGTAGAAGAAGATATAGCAGATGAGAAATTTAGATTAAAGAGTAAAATGATAATTGGACACGTGAGGCTAAAATCTTGTGGAATTCAATCTCATGAAAATACACATCCTTTTGAGATTAACAATTGGGTTTTTGCTCATAATGGTACTGTATCAAGTATTATGAGTATGGAGGAGTTCAAACTAAAAAGATTTAAGCCCATAGGTAAAACCGACTCGGAATTTGCATTTTGCTATTTATTAGAAAGACTTGAAGACGAAAGAAATCCAAAAATTGTGGAAGATATTCTAAAAAAAGAAGCTCATAATATTAAAACTAAAAGTGGAGGAAGGTTTAATTTTATCCTTTCAGACGGTGAATATCTTTATGCTTATGGAGACGATAGCTTATATTATGTAGAAAGAAAGTTTCCTTTTAGTAGTATAGTATTAAAAGATGATGAATATGAGGTTGATTTAAAAGATATAAAAGATCCTAAAGAAGAGGTTATAATTATTGCCACAGAACCTTTAACTATTAATGAGTATTGGAAAAGAATAATCGGACTTAAGATTTTTAAGGATGGAAAAGAAGTAGTTTTAAATTATGAGTAAAAAAAGTCAAACCCACTAAGTTCAGTTCTTGATTTTTTAAAGGAAGAGATTAAAATTTTACCTGCAATAGGTGGAGCAGTTGAGGAATTACAGCATCCAGATGAAGAAGAAATTGAGGATAAGATAGTTAATAAAAAGGAGATAATCGAATCTTTTTACCGAGAATCCTACTCCGAGTTTAAAAAATCTATATAAAAAAACTCCTGCATCGCCACAATTTGAAAAACATCTTTTTAGATATTTTATTGATGGTAGTCTTAGGACCTGTTTTTTGGGTACTGGGATTGAACAAAACCAATCTTTTCCTATAGAGTTATCTCAAATTGGTTCTGCTGTTATAAAAAGAGACGATGGAGGAAATCCTAAGGTTTATGCCATAAAAACTAAAATTGTTCTTTTACTCCCTAAACAAAATCAAGGCATTTCAGATACTTTGTGGGAAGAGCTCAGAAGGTTGCAAAAGCCAGAGTTTTTTGAAATTGTAGACTTTACACTTCCTGATCTATTAGCAGACAATTATAAAGATCCATGTAATAAAGCTGGAGCTAATGCAAGATCTCTTATGCATAAATTAGAAATAGAACTTATAAAACCTACGGATCCTTTTCGTAATGAGAATTGCTGGTTGGTTTTAACAAGTTTATTTACATATGCTTGGGAACCAGTTCATGAATTAATTGAATATTATTCACAAAAATATAAAAAAGCTGAAATTATTGTGGGAGGAATATATGCTACTCTATGTGAAGAGCATTTGAGAGATGCTTTTAAAAATAGGATAATTATTCACAAAGGAATAATAAAAGAAGTAGAAGATATTTTACCTGATTATTCTATTGTACCAAATTGGAAATCAAGTATTATTTTTACATCTCGTGGTTGTATAAGGAATTGTACTTTTTGTTCGGTTAAAATTTTAGAGCCTAAATTTACAGCTAAAAAAAGTATAAAAAATTTGATATATCCAGGTCATAAGAAAATAATATTGTGGGACAATAATATTTTGGCATCTCCATATTGGGAAAACATATTTCAAGAAATTGAGGAAAGTAGATTAGAGATAGATTTTAACCAAGGACTTGATGCAAGGTTAATAACACCACATGTAGTTAGTTGGCTTTTAAGATTAAAAGTGCCTATTATTAGACTCGCATATGATACTTTAGGAATTAGAAAAGTATTAAAAAATACTATTGATCTTTTAAAGTCTTTTAGTTTTAGAGGAAGAAATATAATTGTTTATTGTCTGTATAATAACCCTTTTGATAATGATACTCCTGAAACGTTTCTTAGCAGATTACAAGATTTAATTGATTGGGGAGTTGTAAGTTATCCAATGAGATATGAACCTCTTGAACCGAGACCTAAAAATAGCTATGTGTCTCCAAAATGGACTTCTGAATATTTAGAAATGATAGCGAAAGCAAGAAGAGTATTAGGTTATGGTGGAGCATTTCCACCATATGAAGGTTTAAAAAAGAAATTTTTAAATGCAAAATCTTTTGAAGAAGCTTTCAGCTTAAGAGAGCCTAAATGTAAATAAACTAATTATCTTTTAACTTTCTAAAAGTTCGAGACAATAAATCACATACTATAAGCTTAATCCAGTTTATATCATCAAGTTCAATGTCCATTAAATTTCCACCATGAATCATAGAGTTTCTTTTTTCATATAAAGCAGATATTAAATTAAATAAAATTTTATCTTCTTCATATATATTTTTAAGAGTGTTTTTAAGCTTGTTTTTTTCTTCTGCATCAGAAGCAAATATATTTTTAACAATTCTTTCAATGATGCTCCATAAAACAATATAAGAATATGAATAATTGGTATCATCCATTGCAATACAATATAAGTAAACACTATCAAGGAAAATTTTTTTACTTTCATTCTCAGGAAGACCATCAACTTCTTTTATTAATTTTATAATTTCATTTATTTTATCATCACTTAGACGTTGTTCTCTAAACTTATAGTCTCCTACTGTTAACCAATAGTTGCAATATTCCTCATTTTTATCAAGAGCAAAATAGTATTTAGATGGTAATATTATGGATTTTGGTTGAGGTGGATATTCTAAAATAAAAAATTTATTTTCTGTAAGATAAAAATTAATTAAAGCTCTAATATATTCTGAAAAAAAATAACCTAAGTTTAATGCCTCATCACTGCTAGATGCTTTTATTTTAATCTTTATCCAATAATTATTATGATAGATTCTCAAATTATCATATAATAAAGGATCTTGGCACTTACCAATCTCAAGTATATAATCTTTTAGTTTTACAATTTCGATAGGTATTTGCTTAAAACTTACTTTAGAAAAGGACCTCATATTCTTTTCACTAAGATTGTAGGTGAATAAAACATAATATTCTTGAGACTCTGATTCTGATTTATAAAGTTGAGTAATTATACTTTTGATTTTTTCATATGTAATACTCTTAATATTTTCTTCCTTTATCTTATGTATAGCTTTTTCCAATATGCTTCTTTCTTTCTCTGTATTTTTCTTTAAAATATTCTTTTCATGCCAAAGTAAGAATCCAAGAATATAGAGTAATTCCCTATATCTTAATACGTTATCTCCCTTAATAGAGCCATCTTTATCATATAAATTTATTATATCTTTAATTAATCTTTCAATAAAATGAATCTTATCCATATAATATTATTAATAGAAAATATACTAAATCCTTACTTACCCCAATCGAGAATTTCCAATATATTACCATTAAGGTCAACTTTTGCTGTGACAGTGTTAATAACATATGCTCCAAAAGCATTTTTACCTCTAAATTTTGTTATCACTATAAGATATTCACCTTTGTCAATATAAAATGTTTCTATATGTCTAAAAGAGGAAGGATCATACATATGCTTTTTTATATATTCTGTCAACATATAATGAGAACCATCTAATTTATTGAATTGTAATTCAATAGCCATTTTTCTTTTTTCTTCAGGTGTCATTGTTGCTATTTCATATATCCCTATTACAATTAAGATGGCAAACAATATAAGGAAAATCAGACAGCCTATTTTAGTTCTTTTATTTTCTTTTTCTTTTTGTCTTTTTATTTCCTCAACTATCTCTGGTGTCAACTTAAAACCACAATGTGGACAAAAATCTGCAGTATCACTAATTAATCTCTTACACTCTGGACAGTTTATTAAAGCCATTGCGTTCCTCCATTTTCCAATTATTCTTTAAATTTAGGATATTCTCCAGATCTTCCATCTTTATCTGTTTTAATAATATAAATGTCATGATCAACAGTGAATTTTGAAAATGAATTTGTATATCCTGCTATTATATATCCACCGTCTTTAGTGTTCTCTATTGAATTAGCAAAATCCTCTCCTTCTTTCCCAAATTTTTTTAACCATATAATATTACCTTTTGAATTTAACTTCAAAACAAAAATATCGCTCTTGATCTTATAATCTTGTGTTTGATAGTAATCAATCACTCCTGTTACTATATAGTTATCATCAGGTGTGACTTTTATAGAATTTGCCCAATCTAAATATTTTCCTCCATAAAATTTTTGCCACTGAAATTTACCTTTAGAGTCAATTTTCAGTATATAGATCTCATCATATTTATATTTATCATTAGATGAATCAGATCTACCAGCTATTATATATCCGCCATCTTTTGTAGTCTGAATAGATTTTCCCCAATCATCACCATTACCACCATAAAGTTTTTCCCATAAGACATTTCCTTTATTATCAATTTTTATCACATATACATCCCATAATTTTGCTCCAAAGGAGAATGTTCTACCTACAATAACATATCCACCATCTTCTGATTCACAAATATCCCAAGCTTCATCGTCGCTATTTCCTCCATATGTTTTTTGCCATAAAACTTTTCCGTTTTTATCAACCTTTATAACATAACAATCTGAGCCGCCGTTTCCAAAGGAAGAAGTCCAGCCAGCTACTATATAACCACCATCTTTTGTGCATTTTACGCTTGTTGCTTCATCAAAATCATCACCTCCAAAGGTCTTTTGCCAAAGCAAATTACCTTTGGAATCAATTTTTATTAAGACTAAATCACCACCTCTAAGAGGCGTAAATTGTTGGTTTATTTCACCTACAATAATATAGCCGTCATCAAAAGTTTGCTGTATAGAATAGGCTTTATCATTGTTTTTTCCGCCAAAGGCTTTCTCCCACTCTATATTTCCATAACTATTAAGTTTTATAACAAGTATATCAGTTCCTCTTCCATACTTTTCGCATGAACCTGCAATAATATATCCTCCATCTTTTGTTTGTTGAATATAATAGGCTTCTTCGTCTTCATAATCTCCATAAATTTTTTGCCAAACATTCTTAACATTTATTTCATTTTTTGTTTGTTGTTTTGATAAAATTGATTCATCTTCTTGAACTTGTTCTGATCCGATATCTTTAGTAGATAAAGAAGAATCTCTTGTAGGCTTAGATGTAAATAATTTTCCAAACATAACAAGGATTAAGAAGGTAAGACTATATATTAATAAAACTCTACTGCGAGTTTTTTTAGAACCCCACCTTATTACCCAGTCTGGTTTTATTAAACCTATTATAAGCCATAGAAAAGCTACTAAATGAAGCAATAATAAAGTAACTTCTAATGCTAAACTACCTAATCCTAATATAATAAGGGTAATAAAAATAATCCCATATATAATCAAAACTCTAATACGAGATTTTTTAGCTCCCCATATAAGCACAAAACTTGGTTTTACCAAGCCTATGATAAGCCATAAAAAAGCTATTAAATGGAAGATTATTAAAATATCTATCATATAACATTCCCCCCTATTCTTAGAATAACATTTATCTATTTAAAAAGTGGCTCATTCTTTTGCTGTTAGTATTAATTAAGAATTATATTATTATTTTCTAAACTCTTCAATATTCTCCCCCTCCCATTCTTCCAAAAACAAAATTAAAATAATCTTCTTTTCTCTCTCAAAATACTTCTTAAACTTATAAACAAAAACATCCTCATCAAGTTCCAAATATCTCAGCATCATCACAAATTCATCCATTACCTTCTTAAACTCCTCATACTCTTCTCTTAAATCCAAATAATCAATCAAATCTCTTCTATTCATTTATCACCTATAAATTTTAAAAATTTCTCAAGCTCCATCACCACTAAATAATCTCTATAATCTGCCTTCAAAAATAA
>JAUQPS010000087.1 GCA_030550205.1 bacterium | reverse complement strand
GAAGGACTTATTGTTATGTTGTAACAGCTAAAAATGCAAGTGGAGAAAGTGAATACAGTAATGAAGTGTGCAAAAAAGCAGGGACAAAACCAGGCCAATTTTCAATAATGGTTTCAGATTATGGGAGCAACTTTGTTCGATTAAATTGGAATTGCATAACTTATCCTGAAAATCCTCTCTGTACCGGAGGTTATCCAATTCTTTATTACAAACTTTATAGAAGTACAAATGGGGTTAATTATACCTTATTAGCGCAACCTTTAACAAACACTTATGTTGATCGAAATCTATCTACAGGTATGACTTATTATTATAAAGTTTCTGCAGTAAATGAAATAGGAGAAGGTCCATTAAGTGATGCTATCGCTATAACACCTCAAGAAAATGAAATTGATTATGCAGGATATATATTACGTGCTTGGGTTTCTAGAATAACAGGCAATAATTTAGTAGCTCATTATACTGAATATTTGGTTTGGAAACTAGATTTTGGTAGCCCAACTTATGTTAACCATCTTAAGTTAATTGTGAGAAACTTAGTACAAGCTGGAATGATAAAGATATATTGCGATAATCAAATAAACTCAATGATACAAATTAGTTCTATAGGTACAACTACTATACAAATAGCTAAAACTTGTTCAAAAATCTATTTAACTGCCTTAGAGTTTCCACCTTTTGATTTAGATGATACGAGGTCATATATCGGATTAGGTATCCCAGGCTCTGCTCAAGTAGAAAGCGCAGAATGGTTCCAAGCTAACATTAAAGATTTCGATGTGTACGCAAGAATTCTTAACCTTAATCTTTATGATGATAGTATATTTTTAGAAGGTAGGATAAGGGCTTATAAATGAAAAGCGGTTTTACTTTAATTGAAATTTTAATAGTGCTAACTGCTATAATATCACTTCTGGGGCTCTTTTTTTATTTTCTTAATCCTATAGAGCTTTTTAAAAGAAATAGAGACTTTCAAAGGATAAATGATCTTAAAAATCTTGAGCTTGCAATTAATGCTTATCTTTTAACAAACCCTTATGCTGATTTAGATGGTAATTATAACTCTACAGGCTATGATGAAGCATTTCCTTCAATTTTTGTGTCTATTCCTTATGATAAAGAACCTATTCCTTCAACAACAATTACAGATGCTAATGGTAAAACTTGGGATATTATTCAGAACTCTTCATCTACTTTGTTGAGAGAAATAAATGGCTTAGGTTGGATCCCCATAAATTTTACTGAGCTAAAAACATCGCCAATAACTTATTTACCTATTGATCCAATCAACTCTTACTCTTCAGGATTTTTTTATACTTATGCATTTTCAAGAGGCACAAAGGAATTTGAATTAAATGCAAACTTAGAATATTCAGAAAATAAATATGGAGGAAAACAAGATAAAACTTCAAAAGATGGAGGAAGTGATAATGAAATTTATGAGGCTGGGACCAATAAATGTTTAATGGTTGGAAATAGATTATATGCTGAAATAACTACCACAACCTGTAAGCAAGCTCCGATACTAAAATTCCCTAGTTACCCAAATGGTGCTAGTTTTTCTTGTTTGAATCCTATAAAAATTACTGAAGGTCAATGGCTTTTGTTTGACGCAGCAAATGATAACCTTGTACCTACTGATACTACAGCTGTTCATGATGGATCCACTTCCACTTCATTATCAATTCTTACTTATTATGTAGCACATAAATTCAGTAGGCCTTATTTTCTTTCTTATGTAAAAGTATATTCATCCTTTAGCGCACAAGGGAATGCCCCATATATTAAATATTATAAAAATGCCACATGGACATCAGGAGTTGAAAGTCCATATAGAGAATGTTATGATTTCACAACCACTTCCATTAATGATGTAACGAATGCTTGGGCTGTAGGTTGGGGATCAAATGCTCATGTTTGTGAAATGGAAGCCTATGGTTGTCCTTTTAATACAGAACCTTGGATACGGTTTTTTGGTTTAGATACTTATCCTTATGATGTTAAAATCTCTGATGAAAAATTTGAAAAATATTATATTGTAGCAGGAGGCAAAAAGATTAATTCTACAACTATACTTCCATGGTGGGCAAAAATTGATGTATTTGGTAATGTTCTTTTATCTTCTACTATTAACCTACAGAATGTAACAACAAGTATATTTATTTCTGTATTACCAGTAGATGAAAATGGAGATAAATATGTTGATCATTATATTTTTGGAGGTTTTTATGAAAATACCGCCTTAGCAGTAAAAATTTCTTCTACAGGATTAATAAAATGGATTTCCACATCTACTTTAGAAAATTATTCTTCGATTAAATCTTTAGAAAGAACAAGTGATGGTAATTACATCGGAGTAGGAGAGGCCACAAGTTCAGCTTATGTTTTTAAAATCAGTTCTTCAACAGGCCAAATTTTTAATTATCGAGTTTCAACCTCATCCAGTATCTGTTATTCGCCCCAGAAACTTAATGATATTAAAATCTTTCAAGAAGGATCGAATGTTTTTTATCTTCTAGTCGGACAAACCTTAGCTGAAGGATGGGTAGGGAAAATTGATGATAGTGGTGATGTATTAAATTGTTTAACGATATCAAATGCTGAAGCTTTTTCTATTCTACCTTCAGAGATAGAAAATAGTTATTATATTTTAGTGAAATTTAAAGAAAATAATAATTTATATTATAGAGTAATAAAAATAAAACCAGATAGCTTTGAAATTTTAAATAATGAAATGTATAACTTTATACCTATTTGTGAAAGTTTTTGTAATTTAGAAATAAGATCTTTTGCTAATTATAAAAACAGTTTCTATGGAGTAGGTAAATATAATAATCAAGGAATATTATCTATATCTTCTGCAAAATTGTCTACTTATAAACTATATCCCTCTAGTTTTCTTAACAAAATAATAAATGCAATAGATAAAGATTTAATAATCGCAGGATATAACTTTAGCAAAGGGGGTTTTATTATGAAAATAGATGAAAATGGAAACTG
Source organism: bacterium (assembly GCA_030550205.1). Taxonomy (GTDB): domain Bacteria; phylum Hydrothermota; class Hydrothermia; order LBFQ01; family DSFT01; genus DSFT01. Next base: position 3,468 of record JAUQPS010000087.1, on the reverse strand, counting down.
CCCTAACTGCTTATCATTACCATATCAACTAAATAGCTTTTCAAATATTTTCAAAATATTACAACCTATTTTACAGAATTTACGATTTCTTCCATAATTGTAGGATAATTCATAGAAAGCTCAGCTAAAATTTTTCTATTTAACTTTATGTTGTTATCTTTTAGTTTTTTTATAAAAGTAGAATACTTTAAGCCTCTTTCTCTCAAAAATGCATTCAACCTAATTTGCCATAATCTTCTAAAGTCTCTTTTTTTCTTTTTTCTTCCTTCGTAGGCATGTTTAAATGCATGCAAAATAGCTTCTTTAGCAAACTTCTCTTTACTTTTCCTACCCCATTTATAACCCTTAGCTAATCTTAACAACTTTTTTCTTTTCTTTGTTTTGATTTTTCCTCTTTTTACTCTTACCATAATGATTTAATTATAATAAACTTTTTAAAAATTTCCAAAAGTCTATTACAAATTTCTCATAATCTCTTAGCCCTTTTGCAATTTCATCTAAATTTTTTTCCATTTTTGCAGTAAAATTTAAGTCAATTATATCTTTAAAGTGACTTTTTAAAAATTCTATTACCCTTACTCCTTTCTCAGTTGGTTTTAAATAACCTTTTTCTTTGATTATATATTTCCGTTTTAGTAAAGTTTTGATAATTTCAGCATAAGTAGAAGGCCTACCTATTCCTAATTCCTTTAATTTCTTTATTAGTGTAGCTTCAGAATATCTTGAAGGAGGCTTGGTTTTGACTTCTAAGATTTTTATATTTTTAGCTTTTAATATAGTACCCCTTTCTAAATTAGGCAATTCTTTAAAAGAAATCTTAAAAGGATAAAATTTTAAAAATCCATCGAATACTAATTTTTCTCCTTCTGCTTTGAATAAAAGATTTTTTCTTGATAAAGGGTTCAATATAAAGACAATTTTTTCTAATAAACCATCTTTACTACAACTTGCTAAGGTAAAATCAAAGATCAACTCGTACAATTTCTTTTCAATATCTTTTAAATTTACATCTCTTTTAATATATACTGGTCTAATAGCTTCATGAGCCTCTTGTGAAAATTCAGATTTTTTAATATAGGGTCTTTCATAATATTCTCCAAGAATGCCTTTGATTTTTTCTAGAAATTCTTTAGATAAATTAAAAGAATCTGTTCTATGATAGGTGATAAAACCCTTTTCATATAATGATTGAGCAACCCTCATAGTTAAAGGAGCTGAAAATTTATATTTTAGGTAACTAACTCTTTGAAGCAGTGCTGTATCTAATGGAGTGGGCTTTTTAATTGGTTGTTGTTTTATTTCAATTTTATTTAAAATAAATTCTTTTTCCTTTATCTCTTTTTTAATTTTCTCTAAATAATCCTTGTCTTTAAATTTGTCATTTTTATTTTCGACATAATAAGCCTTAAAACTACCAAAATCAACTTCTAGTTTATAAAATTTCTCTTCCTTAAATTTTTTTATCTCTTCTTCTTTCTCAACTATAATTCTTAACGCTGAAGATTGTACTCTACCTGCAGATTCACCTATTTTTTCTTTCCATAAAATTGGTGATAATGTATAACCTATAATTCTATCTAAAAACCTTCTAGCTTTTTGGGCTTTTACTAAATTTAAATTAATGGATTCTTTATTTTGCAAAGCATTCAATATCGCATTTTTTGATATTTCATAAAATCTAATTCTTGAGTAATTTCTTAACTTTAGAAACTCTACAATGCTCCATGCAATAAATTCACCTTCTCTGTCAGGATCTGTGGCTAAAATAAATTCATTTATATTGTTTTTCAATTTTTTTAAGTAGTTTAAGAAAAAATATTTTAATAGTACATATTCAACCTTTAACTTTCCGCCTTCCTCTATATATATTCCAAATTTATTTTTGGGTAAATCTACAATATGTCCTTTTGAAGAAATAACCAAAATCCTTCTGTTTTTTAAAAATTTTTTTATAGTTTTAGCTTTTTTAGGAGATTCAACTATTATTATTTTCATTTAAAAAAGCCCCCAGCAGGACTCGAACCTGCAACCTGGTGGTCCGAAGCCACCCGCTCTTCCAATTGAGCTATGGGGGCTTATGAATCTAAAATAATTTTATCATACTTCTAGTTTTTTTAGTTTTTTAATCTTACTTATCATTTCTTTTGCCATCTTAAAAACTATTTTAGTATGGGATGTATTTATTTCCAGGGGGCAGGATTCGAACCTGCGCAGCCACGAGGGCGCCTGGTTTACAGCCAGGTGCGTTTGTCCACTCCGCCACCCCTGGTATTTGCCCGGGGAGGGATTCGAACCCTCACAGCCTATGTAGGCCATTGGGTTTTAAGCCCAACGCGTCTACCAATTCCGCCACCCGGGCTAATTTAAACTTTTAAATCTTATTAATTATTATTTTAGCACAATTAATCAAAAAATCAACTTTATTCTATTTCTTCAATAACTAAACCTTTACCCTTAATATATCCTATAAATATTCTATTGTCTTTTGTAAAAGTAAGGATGACTACATCATAAGGCCCATAAGTTTTATCATTTATTTGAAAATAATATTTTTTTATCTTTTTCATATTCTATCCCAATATTAGAATACTTCTCAGACATAGGGAGATAAATACCTAAAATTTCATCATAATCTCCTAACCTATATTTCTTAATCTTATAGGATTTTTCTTATGCCAACCTAATCAAAGAAGGTTATACTTTTAACCCTCTCCTCTTTGTTTTATCTATCCAATTTAATAGTTTAATGCTTGTTTTATCCTTAGATAATATTCCTATAAAATATCCTGTATTTTTATCATTTTCATCATATTCATTGATTATTACTCTATTAGAAGAAGCAGGAATTTTTCCTTCAAGTCTTAGCCATTTTCCTACCTTATCATACTTATATCTTCCTATAATCTTATTATTATCTTCTTTTTTAAGTTCTATAGTTATAGAATAATTAGCTATTTTTGCTTTATATGATGTTTGGGAGAAAGAGGGGATAATAAGGTGAAATAAAAATATAATTGTGGATACTGCCGCTATGTGATTTAGATAATATTTAATGTTCATGTTGTGAATAATTATAAAAATAAAACTAAAAATTACAAGTTTTAAAATAAGCACTAAATTAACAAAGTTAAGAATTAAAAATTTGAAAATCCCTTTAGCTCACTTATAATAATTTAATTAAATGAAAAATAATTCAATTTTTCAAAGTTTTAAAAAGGCTTATGAGGGGTTTTTATATATTTATCAAACGCATTTTCATTTTAGATTAAATATTTTTATAGGAGGTTTGATAATAATTTTAAGTATTATTTTTAGATTTCAACCAATAGAATTAGTTTTAATTATTTTAGCAGTAATTTTAATATTTTTTTCAGAGGCTTTAAATACTTCAATAGAAGAAATTTGCAATCTTATAACAGAAGAATATCATCCTAAAATAAAGGCAATAAAAGACCTAGGAAGCTTTCT
>JAUQPS010000014.1 GCA_030550205.1 bacterium | reverse complement strand
ATTATTGTTAGTAATTATTGTTTTCAATAAGTCTATATAGCTTTGGACAATATTTAAAATCTCCTTAAACATATTTTCCAGCCTCGTTCCATATTGAGGTTAAAGAACCTTTTTCTTTATTTAAAGCTTGTTCCTTATCCAAAGGAGACCACCATTTATAAACATAGAAATATGCCCAGTCATCTGGTGTTTTTATGTTCATAGCACCCTTCCTTTTTAAGACAATTTCCATAAATTTCAAACTTCTTTCAACTGAATTAAAGCCAGCAAACCAAACCCATCCTAATTTATCCCTTTCTAAAAATTTATAATCTACTAAATGCATAGCACTTTTCCATCCATTCTTAAACAAATTTATTCCGAATGTGTTATTATTTGGAAATCTAATTTTGTCCTTTGAATAGCGTTGCTCTCTTAAAGCTATTGCTATTATGACTTTTTGAAGTAGTGTATCATTTATAGTTCTTTTAACAATTTTTGAGAAATCTTCTATATCCATTATAGTGTAAGTAAAGTCTTTTTTCCAGGGAAGTTCTTTTAATGGTTCTTCTTTTGTTATGCCCCATCCACCCCTTGAATTTGCTTGTTCAATTGGAGATAATTCCATAGCTTTCTTACCTCCTTTTTCCATAGCTTTTTTACCTCCTATCATAATTATTAAAATTAAAACTAAAATTACAGCTATCATATTTCATTTGTTATGTCTTTTACATTTTCAAACTTGTTTAAAATGTTTCTTACTATCTGAACTCTAAAATGAGAAATATAATTTGGAGAGAGTAAAGTCATACAATTTATGATTTTTTCAGAAGACCAATTGGATATTCTTTTTAAATATAGTGTAGCAAGAATATCGCATAAACTTTCATTTTCTTTCATTAGGTTGGGTTGCTGGTGCTGAACAATATCGTTAAGATAATTGAGGTATATATGAGCCAGCTCGTGTAGTATTACAAATTTTCTTTCTTCTTTATCTTTTAAATAAGAGTTTATAAAAATTTTTGTTCTTCCATCAGTAAAAGCCTTATATACATCTTTGTCATAAATAATTGTTATTTTATCCCATATTTTTTCAACAAATTGAGCAAAATTAAGTTTTTCCTTCATTTTTGAATAAACCTTATGGCTGTTATAACTACAATAGCTATAATGATAAGCAATATAAGCCTTGAAGCGTTCTGAAAAATATCGTTTATTTGCTCCATAAAACCTTTTTTTTCGGGTTTTTCAGGAATAGTATCACCAGTTCCAATATCTTTTGTTGGTAAGCCTTTTTGAATATCTATAAATTGCTTTCTTATATCTTCAAGCTCTTTTAAATCACTAACGATTTTTCCAAAGGTTGGCATTCTTTTATCTGGTTGAAGATTTTTGATTTCTGATATTCTATATTCTATTATGATGTTTCCACTATTTATGTTTTTATCCTGGTAAATAGAAAGTATTTCTGATACTGATAAAGTTAAATAAAGCTCTGAAAGTTCTTTATTTATAGTATGAATTTTTCTCCAATATCCTCTTTTATCTTTATACCAAAATAAAATTTCATATTTATAAATTTTGTTAGGCTCTACTTTTTTTGCTATTCCTACAATAAAAGCATATTTGTTTTTTAAATCATCTATTGTAGTCCTTATTTGTTCGTAATTTTTAGGGTCTAATTCGTTATAATAATAAAACTCTTCTCCAAGCTCTATAAAGCCAAAGTCGATTATTTCATAATTTTCCATAGCACTAAACCTCCTGCTACCAAGAGTGGTATGGTTAAATCCATTTTCTTTTGTTCTATTTCTTGGGTTTTTGTTTGCTCTTGTTGTTTTTCTTGTTTTTCTTTTAATTTCTCTTTCATTCCTTTATTATTTGATTGTAGAGAAGAAATTTCTATTTTTTGAGGTAAAATATAATCGGTTTTAAAGACTAATTGAGGGTGGTTATCTTTCTTGTAAAAGGGGGGAACAAATGGAATTAGCTCTATGTCTCCATCAAGGGTTTCTTCATTTATTGTGCCTTCCACATAAGGAAATCTAATATAAAAAGTTATATCTTGTATTATGGCAGTTAGTTTAGTTCCAAATCTTTTAAATTCTTTTTTCAAAATTGAAATGTTTTCTTTTAAATCATATATATATGGTGGAAGCGCTATGTGTTGTCCTATAAGGGCTTCTTTAAGAATTTTTTCATTACTACCACTTTTAGGACCAATAATATCTCTTTGAGTTGTTAAATTATATTCGCATCTAATTTTATAGCTTTTATATTTGTTATATGCTGATGTGTCCTCAAATCTTGAAAAGAGTGCTAATGAAAAGAAACTTGCTGATTGATTAGTAAGCATTAGTGCTTTATGGAAAATGAATGGATGAACTTTATCACTTTCATAAATAAGCGATAAGTAATAATACTTTGTCATTCCATAAGTTGTTTGTTTTACATCAGCTTTTAAATTAACATTTTTGACAATTTCTTCAATTGTTTTATCTTGCTGTGCTTTTTCATATAAAGCTAATAGTTTTTTCATTTCTTTTTTTATAGAGCGTCCATTTAAATTGACATCATCAGCAAGTTTGTCTATTCTTTTTCTAAATTCAATTGCTCTCAAAGGATTATGCCTCGCTACTGCGAGTTCATTTAAAAATCCATCAATAAATCCAAGCCAGTCAGTTAAAATTTTCTGGGTTGCTATGTGAATTGGAACAAAAATTCTATATTTCATTTTTTAAAGAAGAGAAAGGCAATAACAATAATAGCTATTGCTATAAGTAAGGGGTTAATTGCTGTTTGGGTTTTTGGTATTAGTCCATCATCACTTGTTGAGCCTGTTGAGCCTGTTGAGCCTGTTGAGCCTTCAAGAGAACCTTCTGGATTTTTTAAATCTATGTCTTTTTGCTCACTTCCACCACCAAGAACCCTGCCAGAAAGGTCTTTTAATTGAGTTATAAGTTTCATAGTGAGTTTTTTGATATAGCTTATAAGTTGTTTAATGGCCTTTATTATAAATTTAATTATAGCTTTTATAGCTTTGATTATTGCTTTTATTATAGCACTTACAATAGCTCCAATAGCTATTCCAAATTGCTTTGGTCTATGTTTATAGTTTGCTGTATATTCTATATTGCCTGTTGTTGTCATTTTTATATTTGATTGCTGAATTATTACCCCTTTTTGTGTCAGCTCTCCGTCGGTTTTTTTTCTGATTTGTTCTAATACATTTACATCAGAAGTGGCATTAAAGCCTTTTCCACCACGAGGAATAAATGTTATTTTTAAGTCTCCATTATATTCGTCTTGTGAGACCTGATAAACATTTGCGCCCCTGTTGTAGTTATACATTATTTTTTACTCCTTTTTTTTATCCTTTATCAAATTTTTAATTTCATCAGTTATAAGGTTGGCAAGTTCATCCAATATCTTTTGTCTTTCTATATCCGAATGGAAATAATAATACCAATAGCCTCTATATCTATTTTGCCAATTGTTTATTACTTCTTTTATCTTTTCTTTAATTTTCTCTTCCATAATTAAATTCCTCGTTTGTTTATTCTTCTTCGTATCCGAAGCTTGCTCCTCTTGGTCCTATTGGTCTTATTACTGTTCTTGTTGGGGATGGCCTTCTTGGTCCAAGTCCAATTTCTCTTCTCATCTTTTCTTTCAATAAAATGTCATTTGATTGGACAGCTCTTACAAAAATAACAAAATCAATCGTTTGTCCTTTTGGTAAGACAAAATCTAATCCCGTCTTCCCATTCAAAATAAATCCACTCGGCACGAGGACAATTCCTGCGTCAAAATCTTTGCTATCCCTAAATGCTAATGGTGTTATCAAATTGCTTGAACTTGCTCCCCATAGTGTTTTTGTTGATATTCCAATTGCTAATCCCGAAAGGACCGCTGGGTCAGCTCTTAATTGAATTCCAGCGACTTCCACGGGGTCAGTTTGAAGTTCAGCTACAATATCGCTATTGTTCCTCAATACACCACCTACTCTGATTTCTACACCACTTGGATTATTGTAATGTCTTGCTAAAAATCCTTCTATTGTTTTGTCATTAGTAGTATCAGTGTTTCTTATTGAGAAAACTTGATTAAATTGAGTTTTTTGAAATTGACCAGAACCTTTTACAACAATAGCAGTTGTTATTCCCCTTGGGTCAAATTCAAGCTCATCTACAAAGTGCTGAACTTCCCTTTCAAGCTCTTCACTTCTTTCCCATATTTGTGCCATAGCTTTCTACCTCCTTTTAAATGTAATCAAAGCTTTTCTTTTTCTCTTCTTTTTGTTGGCTTGAAGGTGCTGATGCTCCTGGAAGGTTTGTATCAAGAGCATTTACTAATAGAATTGTTATTATTCCAGCTACACCTGCTATTATGAGATAATTCTTTAAGTCTCCATCTTTTTGATATAGGAAATAAGCCACTACTAAAAATGCTATTAAGATTAAGAGCCTTTCAGGTCTGAATATGTTATTTAGATTTGCCATTCTTGCTGGGGAAAAATCAAGTCCAAATACTTGAATTTCCCCCTCATATCCCCTTGTTGTTTCTATTTCAGTTCCATACTCGGTATAGTTTCCCATAGCCTCGTCCTCCTTTGCCAAAAGTTTAACATAAAGAGTATGTATAAATATGTGTAGGTGTGCTTATGTATGCTTATGTATAGAATAAATACAAGTAAATATGGGTAAATATGAATAAATATAAATAAATACGAGTAAATATGCGTAAATACAAAATTAAAATTTTGGAATGAATTTTAATTTCCCTGGTTTCTCTATGGAAGATTTGAAGATAGCTATGGATTTGAAAGATACTGCTCTTGTTATTGTTGATTTTTTGATTGAAAATAAAGATGTTTTTGAAAGGATAAAAAATTATTGTAAGGAAAAAGGGAAAAATAAGGAATTTATTTATTTAGTTAAGGCTGTTGAGAGTAGATTAAAAGGAGAATTTAAATAATGGAGCAAGACCAAATAAATGTAAATAATGAAGGGCAATTAGAACAAAATAATAATCTAAATGAAAATGACAATAGATTAACAATTGATGATTTAAAAAGTGCTTTGGGAGAAACTACGCAAGAGTTTGGAGTAGAAAGTCAAGTTCAAAATCAAGTTGATGTTGGCATATTTAAAGAAATATCTAAATTGGGTTTTAAGTTTTATTACGCTTTCTTAAAGAGTTGGACTTTTAATAGTATCAATCAGATTTTAAATGATACTAATTTAGCAATTCAAATACTTAACAAGATTGAAATTGATAGAGGCACGAGGGAAGAAATTATTAATCTTGGTGCTAAAATTCTTAAAAAAAGATTTGCTACTTTGAATATACCTGATGAACTGATTTTGCTTTTTATTCTTGGTTCAGTTTCATATAATTATCATAGTGGAGCTGTTGAAATTGCCAAAGCTCTTAAAAAAGAATTAAAAGAGGTTAAAAGTGATAATAATAATGCTCCTCCTAATAAAAGAAGAGGAAGACCTCCAAAGGTAAAAGTTCAATAATGAGCGATTATAAACTTCTTTTAATTGTAGGACAAACGGGGATGGGAAAAACTTCATTTGTTAAGGAATTGTTAAAGAATAAAATTTATGTTGTTTTAGACCCAGCAGGTGCTTGGTATGGAATTAAAGAAATTCAAAATTTAAATGAGCTTAAAGGTTATAGAAAAGATAAGAGCATTAGAATAACTACATTACTTTATAAAAATGAGGTTGAAGTGGTTTCAACTATTCAGAATTTTAAAAAAATAAATCTTGTGATTGATGACGCTGACACTTTTATTTTTTATCGTAATAAGATAATTTATAATCCATTCTTTTATGCTTATAGACACTTACAGCAAAATGTTTTTGTGATTTGTCATTCTTTTGATGATGTGCCAAGACCTGTTTTAAGGACTGCTGATTTTTTTGTTGTTTTTCCTCACATTTCAAAGATACTTAATATACCAAGTGGGGAAAAGTTTAATCCGAAAATTTATAAGAGAGAAGATATTAGTCGTTATCTATAAATTCATCTTCATCTTCTCTAAATGGATTGGGTGGTTTATAATTGACTTGAATAATGTTTTTGTTTTTTTCAACTTCTTTTAGAAAATTCATCATCCAATATTCTATTAGCCTTGATGGGATTATTCCTTTTTCATTTTTACAAAAATCTCTGAATTTATACCATAAATCCCCATCTATTGAAAGTGAAATTTTCTTACGCTCTTTTAACATCTTTCCCCTTTAATCTGAGTATGTAGTATTTTTCTTTGTAAAAATAGCCAATATGAAAATCATAGAATTTATCTATTCCTTCCTTTATTACATTATTTACTTTTTCTTTTAATTTTTGCGGTGTTTCCCTCCAAAATCTAAATAAGATTGCTCCTATGATTGGAATTTTAATGGTTATTGTTTCTTTTATTATTTGTTTTTCCTTTTTGCCACCTTTCTTTATGGTTATTTCCTTTTGTATTGTCCTGGGTATTTCTTTTGGATTTATGTTGTCATATACTTTTTCTATTTGCTCGTAGGCTTTTTTTATGTTGTCGTTGCTTGGAAATTCTTTTACTTCTATTATTATGTAAGCTTTTATTTCCTCTTTTGTTTCATTTCCTTCTTTTATTGTTTCTTTTAACTTTATTAAAAAGTCAGCTCCTTCTTGTTCGCTTTCAATATGAAGATTATAATTTCTTAATTCTAATTCATCTTTCAAAGTTTCTTCTATTTCATCTAAATATAATTTTAATGATGTCCATTCATTTTCACGAGACATATATTTTTTGAAAACATCTTTAAGCTCCCCAAAGCCTTTATCTATTTTCTTGCCAACATTTTCAAAGCCTGTATCAATTTTAGTGCCAAGAGTTTCAAAGCCTTTTGTTATAGCTTCAACTATTACCATTAAGTCCGATTTTTCATTTTTTATTTCTTCTTTTTTTTCCTCTTTTATCTCTTCTTTTTTGGTTTGTTTGTCTTCTTGCTCTACTATTTCTTGCTCCTTAACTTCTCTTTCTTCCATATCTAATTCTCCTTAATTAAAAAAGGTCTTTTTCGTTCATATCCAAATTTTAAAGCCTCCCTTATTTGGACTTCCTTTTCTGAAAGCTCCACTTCACTTTCAAAGTTTTCAAATTTTATTTTGACTTTCATACCCAAAAGTTTAAACTTGTAAATACAAATAAATACAAGTAAATACAAGTAAATACAGGTAAATATGCGTAAATACAAAATTAAAATTTTATTATGTTTGAAAGGAAAAAAACTAAAAAGAAGAAAAAAGAAAGGGAAGATAAAAAATAAAAATATGTTTTTTGGTAAAAATTTTTTAATTAAAATTTGTGAAAATTCAAAAATAATTTTTTTGTTTTGGCTATGGAATATATGGGATGGTTCAATTTGGCAAGTTGGAGCGGGTTTAATGAAAAATCAAAAAATCAAAAATTCTAAAAAATGTCTAAAAATGCCAAAATTCCCAAAATGTCTATTTTGTGAATATGTTAAAGCTTAAAAAAGTGCCTAAATGGGAAGAGGTTATTAACTTTTGGGAAGGGGCTAAAAATGATAGTAATTTAAAAGAAGAATATAAAATTCTATTAGGATTTGTTTTATTAACGGGTTTGAGAATTAGTGAAGTTTTGAACATTAAAAGGGAAGATATTGATTTTAAAAATAAGCTTGTTAAAATTCAGCAAAAAAAGAAAAGAAAAGAAGCTTATAGGGAAGTTTTTGTGCCTGATAGTTTATTAGAATTGATTAGAAATTCAAAGTGGAATGAGTTTAAAATTAGTAGAAGGTGGGCTTATCATATCGTAAAGAAAAGGACTGGTTATCATCCTCACGCTTTTAGACATTCTTTTGCCCTTATGCTTATTTCTAAAACGAAAAATTTGGAAGTTGTTAGAAGACTTTTAGGGCATTCAAATTATAATGTGATTAAGGAATATCTTAATTATACTATTGAGGATATAAAAGAAATTGTGAGTGGAATTTATGAGAATTAGAGAAATAATTATTTTTATTCTGGGAATTGTTTTAGGAATTATTTTAGCTTCAAAGTGTAATAAATCTAAAATTGAAATTAAAGAAGTTTTAAAGGTGGATACTTTAAAAGTTGTAGTTAAAGAGACTTTGGAAGTGAAGGTATTGGATACTATTTATTTGACTGCTCAATCTCAATTTAAGGCTTATAAGTGCGATAGTGTAGTTTATTTTTCTAATTTGGATTTTTCAAAGTTAAATAGGTTAGAGGTTAAAAGGAATTTGATTTGGGATATTAGATATAATTCTATTTTGAGCTTTAAAAGTAATAACTGGGGAGTTTATGGGTTTGTTGTTTATGATTTTGAGAAAAAAAGCTTTTATCCTTTAATTTCTTTAAGATATAAAAACATAAACCTTTTATTTAAGCCTTATAAACCTTATAGTGTTGGCTTTGGTCTTTCTCTTAACTTTTAGCTCTCACCCCCTTTGGAATGGGGACTACCATATTTATTCAGTGGGACCAGCCGAAGCTGGTGCCAATCCTATTTGGTGGGTCGTCCCACATTCCAGTTTTTTATTTAAAAGCTTTTTCTATCCCCTCGGGTAATTTAAATTCTTCTCCTTTAAGGTATTTGTAAATCATACTTACTAAAACATAGCTAAATTTTGTAAATGCTTTTGCCCTACTTAATTTTCTAATTTTTTTATAGTAATTAAATAATTTTTTGATTGTTGGGTTTTTTGTGTATAAAAGCAATAAGTAAAAGTATCTTTTTATGTTTTTCACTTTAATTGTTTTCTCTATTTTTTGAGTTTTACCACTTTTTAGCACTTTTACAAAGTGAAATTTAAATAAGGCTCTGAATTGTTTTATTGAATTGAAGCGGTTTATATCCCAATAGGTCGCTATTAAGTGGGCTATTAAAAGTTTTCCTTCAAATACTTTTTTTAATTTTTGATAATCAGGGTGGTTTTTTATTATTTCTTCTATTTCAAGTTTTATTTCGTTTGCTTTGTTGAAATAATAATCATATATTTCTAAAAGGAATTTTATTTCATTTCCATATATGCCGTTTATTTCATCTTCTAATTCTAAAAGTTTTAATATCCTTTCTTTTGTTGATTTTGAGATATAATTTATCTTTTTATTTTTTCCAAGTAATAGCCAATAAAAATTGTTTATTTTGTTTTTAATCCTTTGGCTTTGCCTTACAAGTTGCTCATAAAATTTTAATAGCCTTCTTAATCTTTTACATTCATAAGGTAATGGCTCGTGAAATTTTGTTAGATATTCATTTTCATTATATAAAAGCAAGTCTGAAACTGCTTTGGCTATGATTTTTACATCGTTTAAATCATTCTTTTTTTTATTTGAAGCAAGCCTTAATCCTCTAAATTCTTTTCCATTTATGGTGTATTTTATTATGGAATTGCTATTTAATATATCAAGTCTTAATGAATATATGCCTGACTGCTCATAAAAAATCGCTACTTTCCCTTTATGAGATTTTAGAAAGTCTATAAGTTCGCTTGTTTTTATTTTTTTTACTTCGCAGTTTTTAGATGACATAAATTGAATTACATCTACAATATAGCTATATTCACGCCCTATGTCAATAGCATATATGCTCTTTATGTTTTTTAGCTCTTTTATGTTTATCATCTTAAACCCTCCTTTTTATAGATTTCTTTCATTTTAAGCTCTCCTTTAAGTTATCTATAAGCTCTGATAGTTTTTTCACACCTTTTATTTTAAGATGGTTCATTAGAACTTTTTTCGTTATTTCATCTTCTTCTTTTATATTTTCTTCATAAAATTTGATGAAAGCCTTTTGAAGTATTTTTGAAGTTCTTATATTCTTTTCATCTTCAAAAACAAGATTGGTAATAAAGGCTTCTATCTTTTTAAGCTCGTTTGGATAGAACTTTTTCAGGAAATCTCTAAAAGCTATCCTTTCCCTGTAAGCATATCTACCTGTAAAAAGAAGCTTTCTCTTTCTTGTTTTGTTTATCATAACCCCTTACCCTCCTTCTGTGAATAAAATTTAAACCTTAAAATTTCAACCTATGAGAAATATAATTTTCCTACATGCATTTCCTTTAAATAGTAAAATGTGGAAATATCAAATTGAGAATTTAAGTAAAGATTTCAATGTTTATGCTATTAATTATCAAAACTTAAATAAAGAACATTTAAAAAATTATGCAGAATTTGTTTATGAATTTTGTCAAAAAAATGATATTAAGAAAGCAGTTTTTGTAGGAATTAGTATGGGTGGATATATTATATTTCAGATGTTAAGATATTATAAAAATTTAATTGAGGCAATTGTTTTAGCAAATACAAAGGCAAGTGCAGATAGTAAAGAGGCAAAGAAAAAAAGATTTGAATTAATTAAGAGAATTGAGAAAGAAGGAACTGAATTCTTAATAGATGAATATATTGTAAAATTTTTGAAAAATAGAGATAAAGAAAAGGAAAAATTTATAGCACAGATGATAAAAGAAGCTCATAAAGATAGTATTATTTCTATGTTAAAAGCCCTTGCTAATAGGGAGGATAGTATAGAAATATTAAATAAAATTGATGTTCCTACACTTATTATAGCTGGTAAGGAAGATGAGCTTTCAACTATTGAAGATGCAAAAATTATGAATGATAATATAAGAAACTCAAAATTAATTATTTTTGAAAATTGTAAGCATTTGAGCAATATAGAATATCCAGAAAAATTTAATAATGCAATAAGGGAATTTTTAAAATGAAATTATTAACTAATTTTTTATATCATATTGGTGGTATTAGTATTATGTTAGCAAAGACTTTTTTAAGTGTTTTTGAAATCCACAAAAGCATACCACAAATTGTTTATCAAATAATAAATGCAGGTATAAATTCTATTCCAATTGTAGCATTAACTTCCGCTTTTACAGGAATGGTTGCAGCTCTTCAAACTGCATATCAATTAAAAAATTATGTTCCAGAAGATTTAATTGGGGCTGGCATTTGGAAGGCGGTTTCAATTGAAATGGCACCTGTATTTACAGCAATTGTTTTGGCAGGAAGAGTTGGAGCAGGTTTTGCAGCAGAGCTTGGAACAATGAGAATTTCTGAACAAATAGATGCTCTTGAAATCATGTCAATAAATCCTTATAGATTTTTAATCCTTCCAAGAATTTTAGCAATTACTATCTCAACCCCTTTACTTGTTGTTTTATCTATGATAATTTCTATATCTTCTGCTATCGGTTTATCTTACTTTTTATTTTCTATGGATGTTTCAAACTTCATAAATGGTATGAAAACATTTTACAATTTTAAGGATGTTTTTGGTGGATTATTAAAAGCATTCTTTTTTGGATTTTCAATTGGAATAGTTAGTTGTTATTTTGGATTTAATACAACAGGAGGAGCGGTAGGGGTTGGAAGGGCGACTACAATTAGTGTTGTAGTTTGCGCATTTATGATATTGTTTTTGGATTATATAATTGGAGTTATTGTATTTGGAGGGTGAAATCAAGTAAGGTTTTGCTTTAAAATTTCAAAAACTATGAAAGGAACTGAATATAAAAGAATTTACTTAAAATTTCAAATAGATAATGAAATACTTTTGGGTTTGCAAAAGCTTTTCTCTTATTATTCTTACTCTGATATATTTTACAAAATTGAAGGAGAAGGTTTGGCTTTGTATTTAAAACAATTAAATTTAACTGATTTCAGGAAAAAAATTCAACATATTAAAAGGATGTTTCCTAATAAAAGTGAAATTTTTGATAGTATTCTTAATGAAATTGAAAAAATTAAAAGCTATGGATTGAAAGGTAAGAAAAGAATTTTTGTCGGATATGATAAGGAAAGAAAGGTGAAAGAAAGAAAAAGGAAAGAGTTAGAAAGGGGAGCATACTTTTATGCAAGAGGCCACAATTTTTCAAGAAAGAACAATCCTTTCCCAGATGAGTTTAAAAACAAAATTATAGTGGGAGATAGTGAAGAAGTACTTAAAAAACTGCCTGATAATTGTGTTGACTTGATTTTTACATCACCTCCTTATAATTTTGGCATAGAGTATGAAAATCATAAAGATGGAGTAAATTGGGATAAATACTTTGATAAACTTTTTGCTATATTCAATGAATGTATAAGAGTGTTAAAATATGGAGGAAGAATAGTAATAAATGTCCAGCCATTATTTTCGGATTATATTCCTATTCACCATATAATTTCCAATTTTTTTATGAAAAAGAAACTTATATGGAAAGGAGAAATAATTTGGGAAAAACACAATTATAATTGTAAATATACAGCTTGGGGGAGTTGGAAAAGTCCAAGTAATCCCTACCTAAAATACACATGGGAATTTTTGGAGATATTTGCCAAAGGAACTTTGAAGCATCAAGGAAATAAGGAATTAGCTGATATAACCGCTGACGAGTTTAAGAAGTGGGTTTACGCAAGATGGGATATTACTCCCGAAATTAATATGAAAAAATATGGTCATCCAGCAATGTTTCCAGAAGAGTTAGCAAAGAGAGTAATAAAATTATTTAGTTTTAAAGGAGATGTAGTTTTAGACCCTTTCAATGGAGTAGGCACTACCACTGTTGTTGCTAAAAGACTAGGTAGAATTTATTTAGGAATTGATATTTCTGAAGAGTATTGTAAAAAAGCTGAGGAGAGGATTTTAAAAGAGGAAAATCGTTTATTATGAAAAGCGACCTTGTTGAAAAACTTAAACCTATAATTGATGCTTATAATGTTCTAGTAAAAGGGATAGAAGTAAAAGCTAGAAATTCTCAGGAAAGAGCATATGGTGGAATAATAAGAGCTGGAAAGGGTAAATTAGTGGAAAGTATTGGAAAAGAATTGATAAAAATCTCATGGGAAGAACTGGGACGAGATTTAAAGAGAATTTCTTTCAGTTCAAAAATTGTGAAGGTTCCAATCAATAAAGCTTATTTAAATCGTATAAAAAGTAAGGAGGTTAGAGAGTATATTCAAAACAATATCAAAGATTTTTATTATCCATTGAAAAGTGACATTCACCTCTTTATAGATGATGAATTTAAAATGGCAGTAGAATGCAAAGCTTATACTGAAAATGCAATGTTGAAAAGAATTTTAGTAGATTTTACTTTATTAAAACAAGTCTATCCTAAATTGAAATTTGTTTTGTTACAATTGGAAAGCCAATTAGGTGGGGATTATTCATCGGGAAAACTCATTAAATATGGAAGTCCATCTACCCACACACTTTTATCTTATTTTGATATTGATTTGAATATAATTACCTTATTAGAAGGTGAAAGAAAAGTTGAACGCCCTATTCATAAACCACAATTTTTTAAACCATTGAAAATTAGTGCTTTAATTAATGCAGTAGATGTATTTAAAGAGTTATTAAAGGAATTCAAATAGCTTTAAATTCAAATCAAGCCCCATATTTCTCCAATTTTCCAGCTAATGCTAATATAATTTGAAATACTTCATAACTTTTCCTAATTCCTAAATATCCTCTTAAACAATCCCTTTCAGTAAACTTTGCATTCTTATCATAGAAACAACCCTCTTTTGAATATATAAGAATAGGAACAGGGTGCCAAGAATGAGCTTTTAGCTTTGAGGGTGTTGAATGATCTCCTGTAAATACAAAAACATCCGGTTCTTTTTGTAGAATTTTTGGAATATAACTATCCAATTTTTCAATTTCTTTTACTTTCCCATAAAAATCTCCATCTTCTCCTTTCTTATCAGTCCATTTATAGTGAATATAAATAAAATCGTAATTTTCATAGTTCTTTAAATAGAAATCTATAAGAGCATCAAAATCCATTCCAAGTTCAACTGTTTCCATACCTATCAATTTACAAAGTCCTTTATACATTGGATAATTAGCAAGCGCTAATGCTTTCATCTTATATCTTTCATAAAAAGTTTCTATATTTGGTTTTTTTGAAATTCCTCTCAATAAAATATAATTTGCTTTCTCTTGATCTTTTAACAATTCTTTTGAAATTTCAATGAGTTTATTTAAAATCTTTGCTGTTTTTTTAGAATATTCATCATTTGCTATTAAGGGAAGTGGTTCTAATCCTTCTTTTTGGGGATCAGTATCATTTAAATTATCTCCTAAATTCTCACCCCTTAAAACGATTACAAATCTATGCTCAACTCCCTTACCCCATATTATTTCAACATCTTCTATCTTTTTAATATTCTCTGATAAATAATCAATAAGTTTATGGCTTTCTTCAGTGTTAATTCTACCAGCTCTTCTATCAATTATTTTATTATCTTTTATAGTAGCAAAATTTCCCCTAATTGCAATATCACCATCTTTCAGTTCTAATCCAATACCAAGTGCTTCCAAAACCCCTCTTTTAATTTCATTTTCCAAAGGATTATATCCAAATAAACTTAAATGTGCAGGACCACTTCCAGGACTAATGCCTGGTGAAACAGGCTCAATTAATCCAAGCATACTTATTTTAGCTAAATTGTCAATATTTTCCTTTTTGGCATATTCAAGTTCTGTTTTATCATCAATATAAGGAATACCTCCAAGTCCATCTGCAACTAACATCACAATTTTCTTATTATTTTTAATAATTAAATCCTTTATCATGTTCCTTCCCTCCAACTTCTTAAATAATTTTCTTGCTCTGGTGTTAAACTATCTATTTCAATACCAAGAACTTTTAATTTCATCCTCGCAATTTTTTCATCTATCTCATAAGGAAGAGTATAAACCTTATTTTCTAATCTGTCCTTATTTTCAAGAATATATAAAACTGAATAAAATTGATTTGAAAAGCTCATATCCATAACCTCAGCGGGATGTCCTTCTGCGGATGCCAAATTTATCAATCTTCCATCACCTAATAAGAAAATCCTTCTTCCATCCTTTAAATTAAATTGGATTACATTCTCCCTTATTTCTTCATAACTCTCTGAGAGTTCATATAAAGCATTTTTATTTATTTCAACATCAAAATGACCACTATTTGCTAAAATTAAACCATCTTTTGCATTTAAAATAGCATCTTTATCTACAACATTTTTATTACCTGTAACTGTTATAATTAAATCTGCTTTTTTAATTGCTTCTTTAATAGGCATAACTTCAAAGCCATCATAAAATGCTTCAAGTGCCTTAATAGGATCAACTTCTGTAATAATTACTTTTGAACCCATTCCTCTTGCTCTCATAGCAACTCCTTTACCACAATATCCATAACCACAAACTACTACTGTTTTCCCTGCTAATAATAAATTTGTAGCTCTTAGAACTCCATCAATTGTTGATTGTCCTGTTCCATATCTATTATCAAAAAGATGCTTTGTTTTTGAATCATTTACCGCAATTATTGGATATTTTAAACTACCCTCTTTTTCCATTGCTCTAAATCTAATTACACCTGTTGTGGTTTCCTCTGTTCCACCAATGATATTATATATCATATTATTTGAATGAGCATAAGTTGTTAAATCTGCTCCATCATCAAGCGTTATATGAGGCTTAAATTCCAAACATTTATGAATATGCTCATAATATGTATTTCTATCTTCATTTCTAATAGCAAAAACTTCTACATCATAATATTTAACAAGTGCTGCTGCAACATCATCTTGGGTAGATAAAGGATTGCTTGCACATAACCTAATTTCAGCTCCTGCATTTTTAAGAGCAATTATTAAGTTTGCAGTTTCAGTTGTTACATGAAGACAAGCAGCAATTCTTATACCTTTTAATTTATCCTTATTCTCACTAGATATTGCTCTAAGAACTTTCATAAAATTGCCAGCCCATTGTATGCGTTTGATTCCTTTTTGAGCTAAATTTATATCCTTTATGTGATATTCCATAGTTTCAAAAGTTTAAAGGTTTTCATCTAAACAATTAATCTTGCCTTAAAATTTCAAAGTGATGTATATTATCTTAATTGGAGATGAGCTTCTTGAAGGTTTTACACAAGAAAAAAATTTATTTCTTATTTCAAATTTCCTAAAAAAATTTAAAAAAAGATTACCATCAAAAGCAATAATATTAAGAGATAATAAACAAGAAATTTCCAAAGCTATTAAAGATATCTTAAAGGAAAATCCAAAAATAATAATTACAACAGGTGGAATTGGACCAACGGAAGATGACTTAACTATTGAAAGTATTGCTAATGCATTAAATTTAAAACTTATAAAAACTGAATTTCAAACGAATGTAGAAAAATATAAATTTGTTATTGAGGGGTTTGAGTTAGTATATAATCCAAAAGGAAAAGCTCCTGCTCAAATTGGATATTATAATAATACATTATTTATAATCCTTCCTGGTGTTCCTTATGAAATTGAAGGATTTTTAAATGAGACAAAAATTAAAGAGATTTTATTAAGTGAATTAGAAGAAGGAGATGAATTTTTAATTGTTAAAACAAATGGCATTTATGAGACCCAATTAAGGGAAATTTTACTGCCTTATTATGATAAACTTGGATTTTTTGGATATTTACCAAGAAATGATGGAGTATATTTAAAATTTAAAGGAAATAGAGAAAAATTAAGAAAAATAAGGAATTTTTTAAGTGAGCTGTTAAAGGATTATATATGGGGTTATAATGAAGATAGAATTGAAGAGTTAGTTGGAAATTTTTTAAAGGAAAGAAATTTAAAAATAGCAGTTGCAGAAAGCTTTACAGGTGGTAAGGTTTCAAGTTTAATTACAAGTGTTCCTGGTTCTTCAAAGTATTTTAAAGGTTCAATAATAGCATATACAAAAGAAATTAAAGAAAAAATTTTAAACATAAAAGCTAAAAATATATATTCTAAAGAGTGTGTTATAGAAATGGCTGAAAATGTTAAGAGATTATTTAATAGTGATATCGGAATTTCAACAAGTGGTGTTGCGGGACCTGATAAAGATGATAATACTGATGTTGGAACTTGCTTTTTTGGTATTTCTTATAAAGAAAACTATGCATTTAAATTTCAATTTTCAGGTGATAGAGTTAATATAATTGAAAAAGGAGCTTACTTTTTATTATTTAAATTATACCAAATTATACAAATGCCAACTGCATAATGCTCTGAATGACTTATTGAAATTTCAATTTCTCTATTATTAAGCAATTCTTTTAATTTCCCATTTAATATAACTACTGGTTTTCCTTTATTAACATTAATAACTTCAATATCTTTAAAGGAAAATCCAGAAGTCATACCAATCCCAAGAGCCTTTAATACCGCTTCCTTTATTGCAAATCTTCCCGCCAAACTATGGAAAACATTTTTTCTTGAAAAACAATAATTTATTTCATTATCAGTAAAAACCCTTTTTAAAAACCTTTCACCAAACTTTTCATATAAATTTTTAATCCTTTCTATTTCAACAATATCAATTCCAACATTCATTTTAACACTTCCTTTGCAGTTTTATATCCCCTTTCAATAATATCATTTAAATCAATTTTAAAGTTTAAAGGGTCAATATCAGATGTATCTACATTTATCAATATATTTGGTTTATAAGAACTAATTGTATGTTGAATTTGTGAGCGTTGTAATATATAAATTGAATTGAGAGCGGTTTTAATAAATCCATAATCAATTTGCTTCATTTCATCAGCACCTTCTATAAATATATTCTCCGATAATGAACCTACAACATTAACCGCAACAATATAATTAGCTCCAAGTTTTTTGGCAACACTTAAAGGTAATGTTTCAAATATACCACCATCTATAAGAACCCTTCCATTCATCATAACTGGCTTAAAAACTAATGGAAGAGAAATTGATGCCCTTATTGCATATTTTAAATAACCACTATTAAAAACAATATGGTGATAAGTTAATAAATCAACGGCGGTTATATAAATTGGAATTTTCGTATCTTTAAATTGTTTATCACCAAATATCTCATCAAGCATCATTTCAATTTTTTTAGAATCAAAAAATTCACTTAAAGAAAGTTTAAAAGTTAAGATATTTTGTGAAACTAAAAGTATTGCCATAGATTTAATAGCATCGGAGCTATAACCAAGAGCATACAAACTCCCAACAAGAGAGCCCATAGAACAACCTACTATAAAATCAAATTTCAATTTTTTTTCTTCAATAGCCTTGATTACACCAATATGTGCTAAACCTTTTGAACCACCACCTGAAAGCACAAGCGCTTTCATCTTACAACAAAAATTTCCATCTTTTGTCCAAATGGATCAACATCTTTAACTATACAATTAACCCTTTCACCGACTTTTAACCCCTTATAATATACTCTTTCCGTTATTAAAAATTGAGGAAAAAATAATTCTGACCATTTATCATTACTTTGACAAACTACTGATTTTAATTGCTTTTCTAAAAAATGCTTTTTAATATAAACATATGTCCAAAAGTCTATTCTATTTCTTTGAATAAGCCTTCTTCTTTTTTCAACCCTAATTGCAATTTTTATAAACTCATTTATTTTTTCTGGACTATATTTTGGCTCTAAGTTATTCATCGCTCTATGCAATTGTTCTTGATTTATAATATCATAAGCTCTTCTAAGAGGGGATGTAAATTGGGCATAAACATCTAACCCCATTACATTATGAGGCTTTGGTTCAGGTGATAATATGGTTGCTTTAAACATTGTCATTATTTTATAATAATAAAGTGGGTCATTTTCATCTATATCAATTTCTACTTTTTCTTCATAGTTTCTATAAATTGCTGGAAAATTATTAGTTTTTAGGAATTTTGCAGCAAGATAATTATACAAGATCATAAGTTCAGAAATCACACTATAACTTTTTGAATTTAAATCAATCAATTCATATTTTACATCATCTCCATCAATTTTAAATTTCTTCATAGGTAATGTGATATTATATCCGCCATTATTTAAGCGAATTAAATGGAATTTTCTTGAAATTGTTAAAAGTTTTTTAAATGGCTCTATGCTTAAAATTTTCTCAAAACTCTTATAATCAAATCTGTCTCTTATTTTAATTTTTGCTCTCAAAAATTTATAGCTTTTTAAATTTAAATTTTCATCAAACTCCAATAAAAGTGTTAAGGAATTTTTAACCCCATTATGCAATGATAAATTTTCTAATATATCTTTTGGAAGTAAATAAAATGTTTGCTCTGGTAAATATAAGCTTGTTACTCTTTCAAGCAATGATAAATTCTTTGAAATTTTTATCCTTGAACTAACATCTGCAACATGAATATAAATTTTATTTCCATCTATACTTATAGCATCATCTACTTCAATTGTTTCTTCATCTACTGAAAATGTATATAAATTTGTTAAATCAATTCTCTGATATTGATCATCTTCAAGCTCTATTCTTAATGGCTCTTCATAATAAAAAAAGGGAAGCTCATTATATTTTAAATATCCTTTCCTTCCAAGAGCTTTATATATCCTCATATCATCAATAGATAAGCTATTTTTTATTTCATCAACTATTTGAGCATATTCACTTCTATAACCATTTCTTATAAAATCAACTAATATATTAGCTAATTCTTCATCTTTTTTGCCACTTTCAAAATTTGTAAAGCGTTTTGACCAATTATTTATCCTTAAATAATTTTCTCTTACTGAAAAGTATGGATTTGGAGTAATAGCCATTTCAAATATTTCACTTCCATATGTTCTTTCAAAGTCTTCAAAGCTTATTTTATCTACTTTATTAACCAAATGTTGCCAAATCTCTTTGAGCTTATCCATATGGAAATTTTAAAGCAGATTAATTACTTTTGATATATAAGATTGACTTTCAATACCCAAGATATCAAGTGCAGATACAATTTTTAAAATATCAACATTAACATTAGCTCCTATCCTTTTTAACATATAAACTAAATCTTCTGTTGCAATATTTCCCCTTGCTCCTACTGCAAAAGGACAACCCCCAAGACCACCTGCAGAGCTATCAAACTTATATATTGAAAACTCTTTATATGCAACATAAACATTAGCCATAGCCATACCATATGTTACGTGGAAATGAAGCACAATTTTTTCAATACTTATTTCTTTTAATAAAACACTTAATAAATTTCTTACATCATCTGGACTTGCTTTGCCTATGGTATCTCCAATAGAAATTTCATCTACTCCAAATTCTAATAATTTTAGAGCTATTTGAAAAACCTTTTTTTCTTCAATTTTTCCTTCGTATGGACAATAGAATGCAGTTGATATATAAGCTCGTGTTAATTTCTTATGTTCTTTTGATATTTTTATAATGTTTTTGAATTTGTTTAATGATTCTTCAATTGTCATATTTATGTTTTTTAAGTTAAATGTTTCACTTGCAGAAGTAAAAACACTAATTTTATCTACATTTACACTTAATGCTCTTTCTAACCCTTTTTCATTTGGAACAAGTGCAGAATAAATTACATTTTTATTTCTATTTATATTTCTAAAAACTTCTTCTGCGTCAGAAAGTTGAGGAATAGCTTTTGGAGATACAAATGAAGAGACTTCAATTTCATCTACTCCACTTTCAGATAATTTATTTATAAATTCAATTTTCTTTTCAGTAGATATAATTTCTTTTATATTTTGGAGACCATCCCTTGGACCAACTTCTGTTATATAAATTTTCAATGAGGCGACTCCCGGAATCGAACCGGGGTGAGCGGTTTTGCAAACCGCCGCCTAGCCACTCGGCCAAGTCGCCTTCTGCGGAGGAGGGACTCGAACCCCCACAAGCAGATCCAGAGTCTGCCGTCCTACCAATTAGACGACTCCGCAAGTTTAAAATTTTAAAGTATTATTCTCCAATATAAACTTTTTAATTCTCATTTCAGCTAGTTTTATATAACTTTGATTTATTTCATAACCCACATAATAGCGTTTTGTTTTTATTGCTGCAATTGCTGTTTGACCACTTCCCATAAATGGATCTAAGACAATTTCTCCTTCAAAAGTATAAAGTTGAATTAATCTATAAGGCAATTCTATTGGAAATGGTGCTGGATGTCCAATCTTCGTTGCCAATTCAGCAGGAAATGTCCATACACTTTTTGTAAATTCAAGAAACTCGTCCTTAGAAATTGTGCTTTTTCTTCCCATACTTTCTCTTGAAAAAGTTCCTTTTGAAAAAACCAAAATATATTCATGTATATCTCTTAGCGTTGGATTTTTAGCAGAAAGCCAACTCCCCCATGCTGTAGAAGGACTACTGCTTGCCCCCTTGTTCCAGATAATTTCTCCTCTCATCAAGAAACCTAAATCAAGCATATCCTCAATTATAAAAGCATGAAGCGGAATATATGGCTTTCTCCCAAGATTTGCAATATTTATACAAGCTCTTCCTCCTGGAACAAGGACTCTTTTAACTTCTCTCCATACTCTCTTTAAAAACTCCCTATATTCTTCTAAAGTGAGATCTTTGTCATATTCTTTGCCTACATTATATGGGGGCGATGTAACTACTAAATGAATACTATTATCTGGTAATTCTTCCATATTTTCACTTGATTTACAAAAAATTTTATTCAAGAATTCGAGAGGAATAGGATTTTCTATGTATTCGCATTTTTCTTCCTTTGGTAATCCTTGGTATAACTTGCTTTTATAAAATGGTGTAGAATCATGATTAATCCTTCCCGATGAGCCGAAAGGACTTGTTTTTGTGCGCAATTTGCGTGCCATTCTAATCCTCCTTCCACAAATCTACCCATCTTTTGTAGGGATTAACTTTAATATTTGTTCTTTGCCAGTTTATTGTGATTTTTTTAGTTGCAATATCACTAACTAAGCATGACAATGCATACCTAGTAATCTCAACTCCTCTTGGGTTTGTACCAGGTCTTGGGAGTTTAATATATTTTCTTCTTCCTATTTTATTAAATACATGTTTCTGAACATCCAAGGGTATATAATAAAATCCACCCTCATCATTCCAATTAACCTGGATCAATAAAATATCGCATCGAGGATAATAATTTCTATAAAACTCTCTTGCTTTCTTAGCATCAACTGTCCATATAAGTTTAACACCACCAAAACTTTTACCAGTAATTGTTTTAATTGATATTGGCTTGCCAAATAACTTTACATCCACCTCAGGCTCAGTTATAGGAATATCTGTCTCGACATTTGCTTCACCGAATTTATAAATGAGCAATGCTACAATTATCCTTTCTCGAACTGAGCCAACCTCCATTCCTGTTTTACCCGCCCTTGAACTTTCTAATTCTGCAAGTTGAAACAGATAAGGTAAACGCCTTTTTATCTTTTCTACTGTCCTTTTATCTTCAAATAATTCTATTAAACGACTGGACATCTTTAAAATTTTAAAGTATGCTTTTTTTAAAAATTCTCTATAAGCTTTATGTAAAAACACTTAGAATTTATACCTTAGGCTATAAACCAGAACATAGTATTTATTTATTTTGGCATAATAAAATGTTTCCTTTATTGAGAGTTTTAAAAGGAAAAAAGGGGAAAGTTTTAATATCACCAAGTAGGGATGGTAAGATAGCAAGTTATATAGTAAAAAGTTATGGATTTGATGTAATTGAAAGTTCTTATAGAAAAGACAGATTTAAAGGAGCTTTGGAGATATTAAGAAGTTATAAAGAAGGATTATCTATTGGAATTATTCCAGATGGTCCATTAGGTCCAAGATATAAAATAAAACCTGAACTTTTTAATTTACTAAAAAAGTTAAATGCAAATTTAACATTAATTGGTGTTGGTTATAAAAATCATTTAGAATTTAATAGTTGGGATAGATTTCAACTACCTTTGCCTTTTAGTAAAGTTTTTGTAATGTTCTTTAATTGTAATATAAATAATTTTGAAAATATACAAGAGCTTGAAAAAAAGCTAAATGAATTGAATAAATGGGCTGAGGAAATTTCAAAATTTATATGACCTTAAAATTCTCAAACTAATGAAAACTTACTTAGATGAATTTCTTGAACACTTAAAATTGCTTAATTATTCAAAAGAAACAATTGAAAGTTATAGGATAGATTTGGAAGATTTTATAAATTTCTTAAAGGATGAGCAAATTAATAAACAAACAATTAGAAATTATTTCATTGAGCTTTTTAATAAAGGTTATTCTCAAAAAAGTATATTAAGAAAACGCTCAAGTTTAAATACTTTTATTAAATTTCTTATGAAAAAAGGAATTGTAAAGGAAAATCCTTTAATTGTTTTACCAAAAATAAAAGCTCCAAAAACACTTCCCAAAACAATCTCACAATCTCAAATAAATAGAATACTTGATAATTGGGAAATTAAAAATTTTGATGACTTATTTAATAAAGCCATTATTGAAACAATATATTCAACAGGATTAAGAGCAAGTGAAATATGCAAATTAAGAGTAAAAGATATTGATTTTCATAATGAGCAAATTAAAGTTTATGGAAAAGGTTCCAAGGAAAGTATTATTCCGATTGGAAGAAAGGCATTAGAACTAATTAAGCAAATAATAAAAGAGAAGAATTTAAAAGAAGATGATTTAATTTTTCCAATATCCAGATTTCAATTATATTATAGAATTAAAAAGTTTCTGCAAGTATATCCACACATTTTAAGACATTCATTTGCTACTCATTTATTAGATAATGGTGCAGATATTAGGTCCGTTCAAATGTTATTAAGACATAAAAATTTATCCACCACACAAATTTATACTCATGTAAGTTTAAGTAAAATTAAAAAAAGTTATGAGCAGTATCATCCAAGAAATAAATCCCAGAAGGATTGAAAAAATTACATTGAATAATTTAGTAGTTGAAATAGGCTTTGGAAATGGAATTTATATTAGCACATTAGCGAAAAAATTTCCTGAAAAGAATTTCTTAGGAATTGAAATATCAGGAGAAAGTATTAAAAAGCTTGTAAAAATTATAAAAAGGGAAAATTTGAAAAATGTTTATTGTATAAAATTAGATGCATATTGGACATTTTATTTATTTTTGGAAGATAACTCTATTGAAGAGGTATATATAAATTTCCCTGACCCTTGGCCAAAGAAAAGACATATTGAAAGAAGACTTACAACCCTTGAAAATTTATATATTTTTTCAAAAAAGCTTAAAACAAATGGCTTTATTCAAATTAAAACTGATGACTTAAATTTTTATAACTATACTCTTGAAAATGCAAACTTATTAAATTGCTTTGAAATTTTTGAATATAAAAATTTTGTTGATATTGTTCAAACAAAGTATGAAAAGAAATGGCTTGAAAAAGGCAAAGATATTTATACTTTAAGACTTTTTAAAATAAAAGAACCAGAAATAAATGTTAAATTAAAGGAAATAAGGAGGATAAAAGATATGGCACATATAAAAACAAAGAAATTTATAAATGTAAAAGAGCTTGAAAATAAAGTTTTTAAAATAAATGAAAATTTAGTTGTGAAATTCTTTAAAAGCTATAGTAGAGAAGATGAATGGCTTATTGAAACCTTACTTTCCGAAAATGATTATATACATTACTTTTTTACTTCAATTAGGAAAAAAGATGAAGATTACGTTATTTCAATTTCAAGTTTTAGTGAGGTTTTGAAAACAGAAGGGATTTTAGAATTCTTAAAATGGCTTGAAAAATCTTTTTAAAAAGCCTTAAAATTATCTTACTATGCAAGAATTAAATGAATTTTTAAAGAAGATATTGGAGATAATAGAGGAAAGAGATAGGAAATATGAAAGATGGGTAAAGGAAGTAAGAGAAGATATGAATAAAAGAGATAAAGAATATAGAGAGGAAATGGAAAGAAGAGATAGAGAGTATAAAGAAGAGATGGAAAGAAGAGATAAGGAGTATAGAGAAGAGATAGCAAGAATAAACAGAGAAATGAGAGAAGAGATAACAAAAATGATAGATGGAAGAGTTTTCTTTCATTTTGGAAATGAAACAGAAAAATTTGGAGTTGATAAACTAATTCAATACTTAAAAGAAAATGGATATGAATTAAAATTCCCAAGGAGAATAATAAATAAGTTTAGTATATTAAAGGAGAGAGAAAAAAGAATTGGGGAGTATAAAAAATTAAATGGAAGGGGGGTAGATGAAGTGATATTAGCAAGAAAGGGAAATAAAAATTATGCTTTTTTAATAGAGGCAAAGCATGCATTAAATAATGATGGATTATTTTTAGCAATTACGAAATTAAAAGATGGACTTGAAAGATTTTTTGAACACATAAAGGAATTTAGAGATTTTGAATTTATACCTGTTATTGTATATAGGATGTCTGGACAAAAGGATATTATACTTGGTGGAGATTTAAAAAAATATGATGGAATGGAATTTAATGAGAAAAATATAGCAAAGATATTATTTGAAGAATTAAAGAAATTTAAAGTAAAGCAAGTGATTTTTATTAGTCCTATAAATAGATTTGAGATTTATAAGAAGTAAAACTTTAAAATTTTAATACTATGGTAGAGCAAAAAATAATAAGAGCACCAAGAGGGAATAAATTAAATGCAAAAAGTTGGCAGACAGAAGCACCCCTTAGAATGCTTATGAATAATCTTGATCCAGAAGTAGCAAAAGACCCTATGAATTTAATTGTATATGGTGGAACTGGAAAGGCAGCGAGAGATTGGGAAAGCTATGAAAAAATTGTAAAAAGCTTATTAGAGCTTGAAATGGATGAAACCTTACTCGTTCAATCTGGAAAACCTGTTGGTATTTTTAAAACGCATGAATGGGCTCCAAGAGTATTAATAGCAAATTCTAATCTTGTTCCAAAATGGGCGAATTGGGAATATTTTAGAGAGCTTGAAGAGAGAGGTTTAATAATGTTTGGACAAATGACAGCAGGAAGCTGGATATATATTGGAACACAAGGAATTTTACAAGGAACATATGAAACATTTTATGCTTGTGCAAAAAAGCATTTTAATGGTTCTTTAAAAGGAAAAATTATTTTAACAGCAGGACTTGGAGAAATGGGTGGAGCTCAACCATTAGCAGGAACATTAAATGATGCAGTTATAATTGTAGTTGAGGTTAATCCTTGGGCAATTGAAAGAAGAATAAAACATGGTTATTTAGATACTTATACAAATAACTTAAAAGAAGCAATAGACATAGCTAAAAAATATGCAAAGGAAGGGAAAGCAATTTCAATAGGACTTCTTGGAAATATCATAGATATAATTGAAGAAATTGATAAAATGGACTTTGTTCCTGATATTATAACCGACCAAACTGCTGCTCATGATCCATTATATGGATATATACCAAAAGGGCATAATGTGGAAAGTGCTAATGAATTTAGAGCAAAAGATAAAGAAGGTTATTTAAAAGCGGTTGGAGAAAGTGCAGCAATTCATGTATCAAAATTATTAAGTTTAAAAAGAAAAGGAGCAATTGTATTTGAATATGGAAATAATTTGAGAAGGTTAGCTTATGATAATGGGGTAAAAGATGCATTTGAAATTCAAGGATATGTTCCAGCTTTTATAAGGGATTTATTTAGTGAAGGAAAAGGACCATTTAGATGGGTTGCTTTAAGCGGAGACCCTGAGGATATTTATAAAACTGATAGAAAAGTTATTGAAATGTTTAGGGATGATGAGCATTTAAGAAAGTGGATTGAGCTTGCTCAAAAGAAAGTTAAATTTCAAGGGCTTCCTGCAAGAATTTGTTGGCTTGGAATGGGACAGCGAGCAGAATTTGGATTAGAATTAAATAATATGGTAAGAAAGGGTGAACTTTCAGCACCTATTGTAATTGGAAGGGATCATCATGATACAGGTTCTGTTGCTTCTCCATATAGAGAAACAGAAGCAATGAAAGATGGTTCAGATGCAATTGCAGATTGGCCATTATTAAATGCACTATTAAATACAGCAAGTGGAGCAACATGGGTATCTATACATTCAGGAGGTGGTGTAGGAATAGGTTATTCAATTCATGCAGGAATGGTAATATGTGCAGATGGTGATAAATTAACTGAAAAGAAAATTGAAAGGGTTTTAACAAATGACCCAGGACTTGGAGTAATTAGACATGCAGATGCAGGATATGAGATAGCTATTGAAACCGCAAAGAAATTTAATTTAAAGATGATTTAATTTTTTCAAATAAAACATTTTCGCAATTTCATATTTTCCTTCATCTTTATTTTTGTGCATTATTTCTAAAATTAACTCTTCATCAATATAAAGCTCAATTTTATACATATTACCTACTCTTTCAATTTTAAACTTTGAATTTGGATATTCTTGTTTTAATCTACTTATAAAATCTGGAAAGTTCTCAATTAAAAATTTCCTTCTTGACCACAGCTCTTGCTCTAAAAATTCAAAAACCTTATTTAATCCATAATCTAAATATATTCCACAACAATATGCTTCAAAAATTGTAGCAAGCAAATAATCTGAAAATTTAATATCACTTAAAAAAATTAGCTCTTTATCTAAATTTAATTGTCTTGAAATGTAAGCTAAGGCTCTTGTGCTTGCTAAAATTGAGCGTTCAATAGATGCACTTTTTAAATCATCAAAATAAACTTGAAATAATTTTTGTCTTAAATAAATATCAATAATACCATCTCCAATAAAAGCAAACATTCTCAGAAATTTACCACCTGCGGAATTATGCCTAAATACTCTATCCTTTGTTTCAGGTTTTAATTCAACCTTCAAACTTTTTAAAAATTAATGATACATTATGCCCACCAAATCCAAATGAATTTTTAAGTGCATATCTTATATTCTTTTCTCTTTTAACATTTGGAACATAATCTAAATCACAATCTGGGTCAGGAACTTCATAATTTATTGTTGGATGAATAATACCTGTTTCAATAGATTTAATAACCGCTATACTTTCTACAACACCAGCAGCACCAAGCAGATGTCCAATCATAGATTTTGTAGAACTAATAGGAATTTTATAAGCATAATCTTTAAAAACTGATTTAATTGCTAATGTTTCAGCTTTATCATTTAATTCAGTAGATGT
>JAUQPS010000013.1 GCA_030550205.1 bacterium | reverse complement strand
ATCCAGGAGGGGGTGCTTATTATGATGGAACTTGTGGAACTGATGGAAATTGCAACTATAATGGATATAATTATTATTATGATGCTTTTATTTTAAAATTTAACAATTCAGGAGTTAGGTTATGGGCTACTTATTATGGAGGAAGTGATCTTGATTATGGTTTTTCCATCACGACAGATGGGCAGGGTAATGTATTTGTGACTGGATATACAGTGTCAACAGACTTTCCAACATATAATCCAGGAGGGGGTGCTTATTATGATGGAACTTGTGGAGGATGTACAAATTATTATGATGCTTTTATTTTAAAATTTAACAATTCAGGAGTTAGGTTATGGGCTACTTATTATGGAGGAAGTGATCCTGATTATAGTTATTCCATCACGACAGATGGGCAGGGTAATGTATTTGTGACTGGATATACAGTGTCAACAGACTTTCCAACATATAATCCAGGAGGGGGTGCTTATTATCAATCAAGTAATGCTGGTTGGTATGATGCTTTTATTTTAAAATTTAACAATTCAGGGGTAAGGTTATGGGCTACTTATTATGGAGGAAGTGATTGGGATTATGGTTATTCCATCACGACAGATGGGCAGGGTAATGTATTTGTGACTGGATATACATGGTCAATAGACTTTCCAACATATAATCCAGGAGGAGGTGCTTATTATGATTATAGTTGTGGAGGATGTCCAGATTCTTCAGATGTTTTTATCTTAAAGTTCAATAATTCAGGAATAAGATTATGGGCTACTTATTATGGGGGAAGTTATGATGATTATGGTAGGGCAATAGCAACGGATAAGCAGGGTAACGTTCTTATAACAGGATATACATATTCAACTGACTTTCCAACTTACAATCCTGGGGGAGGTGCTTATTATGATGATACATGGAATGGAGAATATGACATATTCATCTTAAAATTTTCTAATTCGGGTCAAAGGTTATGGGCTACTTATTATGGAGGAAGTGATTGGGATTATGGTTATTCCATCACGACAGATGGGCAGGGTAATGTATTTGTGACTGGATATACAGTGTCAACAGACTTTCCAACATATAATCCAGGAGGGGGTGCTTATTATCAATCAAGTAAGGCTGGTTGGTATGATGCTTTTATTTTAAAATTTAACAATTCAGGAGTTAGGTTATGGGCTACTTATTATGGAGGAAGTTCTAATGATTATGGTTTTTCCATCACGACAGATGGGCAGGGTAATGTATTTGTGACTGGATATACATATTCAACAGACTTTCCAACATATAATCCAGGAGGAGGTGCTTATTATCAATCAAGTAAGGCTGGAAGTTCTGATGCTTTTATAGCCAAATTTGGCTCATCTCCTGGTGATATTGTTGAAACTTCCAACAAATCCACGTTCTTTAAAGTTTATAAAAACACTTTAATTTTCTATGTTTTAAACAAACCATCTTATATTGAAATTACAATTTACAATGCTAATGGTTCATTAAATAGAGTTATTAAATATGGTTATGTTCAAATTGGGAAGTATGAGATTGGATTAAATAGTTTGTCAAAAGGTGTTTATATAGTAAATGTAAAAATTGATAATAATTCAAATTGGATTAAGTTTATCAAAAATTAAGGGGCGATTGCCCCTTGTTAAATAAAAATGTAAAACTTTTTCCCAACATCGTGTAAAAATCAATTTTTTATTCAAAAATAAGCTATATTCTTATTTTTAAAAACTTGAATTTTTCCTTTATTCCTATTTAAACTTTGAATTAGGAGGTGATAACTATGATAAGAAAAATAATGATAGTCCTTGCCCTATATGTGAAAGTGGGCTATGCTCAGGGGAGCAAAATCATATGGCTAAATTATCACTCTGTGGGTTGTGTAACATGCCATAGAATAGCAAGTGTAAAAGTAAATGATACACTCTTCCTTATAGGTTCTTTCCATTATCAGGATAATAAGCTTAAGCCATTTATTATTGCTGTTGATGAAAGACTTAATATAAAATGGTTAAAAGCTTTTGATCACAATTTAGTAAATGCAGGAATTGTTTCAATGAAGAAGATAAATGATAGTTTAATTGCTTTATCTGGGGGACATACTTATGCTCAGGGTCAATGTCCAAATAATAATTGTTCATTTTTTGGACTTTTTAATGTGAAAACTCAAAATTTTGTGTGGGCTAAATATAGACAGACAGAACAACAAGCTTGGCATATCTCAATTACTGCTATTGATTTTGATGGAAGTAATATAATTTTAGGAGCACAAAGTATGGTAAATAATAAAGGTTCTTGGATTTTGAAAGTAGATTTAGATGGTAATTTATTGTGGCAAAAGTTAATTTCTTATAATAATAATGAATTTAGCGTTATGGATGTTGTATATGATGGTCAAAATTATGTATTTTTGATAAGGAATAATAATGGAGAAAATCCAACACTTGTAAAAATATCACAAGATGGTTCTTTATTATGGGCAAAATCATATGATTTTGGAGGTTATGATTATCCATACAAAATTTTAAAAGATTTAGATGGATATATTATTATAGGTTTTAAATGTGTAAATTCAAGCAATTGTTCAAATTTAAACGATGATAAAATTCTTGTTTTCAAAACTGATTTTAATGGTAATGTTATTTGGGCTAAATTGTATTATTCAAACATAATTGGAGGAGACCAAAGAGCTTATAATGCTAATTTTGATTATGATGGAAATATCCTAATTAGTGGATTTATAAGAGTAAATAATAATACTTCTTATCCTGCAATTTTAAAAATAAATAGATTAGATGGTACTCTTATATGGGCAAGATATTGGGATACACCTCCTGGCAATACAAATTCAAACAAAGCAAAAGGTGTTATATCCATAGGACCAGGAAAATTTTATTTAATGACATTTATTGGAAGTGGAACGGATGCTTCTGGTGGTCTTGCTATAATTAAAGAAGATACAAGTTCAAATTCAACTGAAGATTGCACTAAAATGATTAGCTTTACAGTTACTGATACAACTTTTACAGTTTTAAGTGAAACTCTTTATGTTGTAAATCCAAACATCACAATCCAAGATTTGACCTTTAACCCATATGAGCCTACCATTAATATGAATAACTCTTGCGAGATAACACCTATCAATAATCCAGAGAGTTATGCTGATTGTGGAATAAAAATATATTCAAGAAGGGGATATTTAGATATATTAAGTAATGAAGAGAAATTTATAAGGATATATGATATTAAGGGTAGTTTAGTTTATTCAAGGAAGGTGAAGGGTATAGAAAAGGTTTATCTTAAAGGTGGGGTTTATATAATAAGAATTAATAATAAGTTTACAAAAATTTTAGTAAGGGGGTAGTTTCCCCTGCTTTAAAATTATCAAACTATGACAAAGAATGTGGGAACAACAGATAGAATATTAAGAATTGGATTGAGTGTTGTTTTTATTGCATTAGCTCTTTCTACGAATTTAACTACTACTATAAAAGTGATATTGATATTATTAGCAATTGTATTTGCATTAACTTCAATAATTGGATTTTGTCCTATTTATGGGGTTTGTAAATTTGATAGTAGAAGAATAGATCCACTTGAAAGGAAAAAATAGTGTCAATTACTGAATTTTTAGCAAATTTCTTCTCAAAAATAATTTATGAGATTGGATATATTGGTGTAATGATTTTAATGGCAATGGAAAGTATGATATTTCCAGTTCCAAGCGAAGCGGTTATGCCATTTACAGGATTTTTGATACATGAAGAAAAATTTACTTGGTTTGGAGTATTTATATTTTCTACACTTGGAAGTATTATTGGTTCTACATTGTCTTATCTTATGGGATTATATGGAGGAAGGGCATTTGTAATAAAGTATGGAAAATACTTTCTTTTAGAAAAAGAACATTTAGAAATTACTGAAAGGTTTTTTTATAAATATGGAGAAATAACAATTTTTATAAGTAGATTTATACCTGTTGTAAGGCATTTAATTTCAATTCCAGCAGGTATGGCAAAAATGAATTATATAAAATTCATTATATTTACAACCATAGGAGCAGGTGCTTGGAATATGTTTTTAGCATATGTGGGTTATGCTTTAAAAAGCAATTGGCATATTATTATGAAATATAGTAAAATTATTGATATTTTTGTAATTTTGGCTCTTTTAGGACTAATTATATATTTTGTTTATCATCAAGTGAAGTTAAGAAAGAAGAATTTACCTTTCTCTGAGGAATAATTTAATATCATAAAACTTTTTAATTTTTTCAATTAGTTGTTGTGTTTTATAATCATGTTTATAGCCACTACTATAAGGAATTTCTTCAAAAAATTCAAAACTTTCATTTAATGCTTTCATAAAAATTTCTCTTAAATACTTTCCAATGATGGAAGCAAGTGCAATTGGATAATAAACACTATCCCCATCTAAGAGAAAATGAATTTCAAAAGTCTTATCTTTATAAACAATTTTATAAGCGGAATGTCCTTTACTCTCTTTTAATATCTCATATTTTACAATCCCTAAACTAAAAAATGGTTTTAAATAATATGTATATCCCCCAACTTTCCCACAAAGCAAAATATTATTATCAGAATTACACAACTCATATGCTAAATCCAAAAAGAATTTTATATCCATTTGAAATTTATGGGTTTTTTTAAGCATTTCATTAAACAAATTTGGAAATATAGCAAAAGCCTTATATCCTAAAAATCCAACTTCTTCCCTAAAATTATTTTCTTTTATATATTGTGCCCAGATTGGAAGGGTATAATTTTTAATATAAAATTGCCTTTCAAAATCACTAATTATTAAATTCACATAATTATTCAATAAATCCTTAAAATTGAAAACTTTTAATAAAGACAAAGCTATGATTTCACCTTTTGAATAACTCCATTTTTCACTTCTTTTGAATATGTTTTTACTATCATCAATTTTTATAGAAGATTGCAAATTCTCCAACTTTGAATGAAAAAATATAGGTTCTTTAATATTTAATTTAATAGCGCTTATAATAAATGGTCCAAGAATTGGTCCAAGTCCATTTTCATCTATTCCAATAACTTCCATTATATTATTTCTTTAAGTCTTGGATTTTTTTCAATTAATTCTTCAATTTCCTTTTTGCTTAATTTTTGAGGTTTATCCCTTTTAGATGTTACTACGCAAAAAAATCCAATATCTTCATTATTCGCAATAAATCTATGAGGAGTCCAAGATGGGATGTGTATTATATCAAATGGTTCAAATTGAAAAATTTCACTTCCTATTAAAACTAATCCCCTTCCCTTTATAAAAATTACAATATGCTCATGCTCATGTTTTTCTAAGCTTGAATATCCACCTTTTTCAATCTCAAAATATCTAAGCTCAATATCCTTTCCTTTTATAATTTCAAATCGCTTAACATTAAAAAATGAATTATCTTGGGTTTTATAAGGTTTTTCAAAAACATTTTCCCATCTAAAATTTTTAAGATATTTTACAAACATACTTGAAATTTTAAAGGTAGATTTTTAGTGCAAATCATTTGCAATAAGTTAAAGTATAAAATTTCCGACCTTATGAGTCAGAAATTTAAAAAGGAGGTTGAGAAATGAAAAGAGCAACCATTTTTTTGATCTTTATTTCAATTTCAAATCTAAGTGCACATGAGCGCTTATTTACTTATTCCTATGATACTGATTATCTTCCTGCTGGTCTTTTTGAGATTGAGCAATGGGTTACTCTAAAATCTGGAAAAGAAAATGGAATTTACAATGCATGGGATATGCGAACAGAGTTTGAATATGCGATAAATCCTAAAACTCATATTGCCTTATATTTAAATTATGGCGCTTTATATAATCAATATTATGATACTACTTTAAAAAGTGTTATAACAAATCAATCATTTAAATTTAAGGGTGTAGATCTTGCTCTTGTTCATAGATTTTTAAGTCCAAGGGATAAAATTGGATTTGGATTATATGGAGAGGTAAAATATAGAATATATGAATATGAATTTGAAGAGAGATTGTTGTTTAGCAAGTATTTTTTAAATAATAAAATTTTAACAACTTTTAATGTTATTTTTGAGCAAGTATTGGAAAATAAAATCAATTCCTTTGGAAAAATAGAAACAGAAAAGGAAGCTAAACTTATGATACCCTTAGGAATTGCTTATAAATTTACTAATTTTTCAATTGGTTTAGAAGCTTGGAGCCATAGTGAATGGAAGGAACAATTATTACCATCATCATTTAATAAAGCTGAGCATAATGCCTTTTTCTTAGGTCCTGTATTTCACTATTCAACTTCTAAATTTTGGGTTACATTTACAATTACTCCCCAAATTAGTAGTATCCTTGATGAGCATGAAAAATTAGAGGCAAGAATGATATTTTCAGTAATTTTTTAGGGGGGATTATGCTCATCCCTTTAATTTCTGAAATTTATTTAACAAATGATCAAGCCTTAAAAATTGCCTTTGGAAATTGTAATAGTGTTAATATATTTTATTTGATTTTAAACAAGGATATTAAAAATCAGTTAAAATCTAAAAAGCTTCCATTACCTTTGAATGATACTTTAAAGTTTTTTTATGGATGCAATAAAGTTGTGCTAATTGATAATGTTATTGGTAAGCACCTTCCCATTACATTTATGATAGTATTAAATAAGGATGGTAAAGTGGATTTTGTTGAGATATTGGCATATAGGGAACCTTATGGGGGTGAGATAAAGAGTAAAGCATTTCTTTCTCAATTTCATAATAAAAGTATAAATGATAGTTTAAGGGTAAATAGAGAAATTAAAAATATAGCAGGTGCTACAATTTCTGTAAATTCTATAACTTATGCAGTTAAAAGGACTTTGTTTTTGTATGAAAGCTATGTTAAAGATAAAATTAAATGAACTTCCAACTTCTATAAAGATAGCTTTTATTTGTTTTTATGTTTTTATTGTTTTGGGATTTATATTTGCTCACTTAATTTTGCATTTTAAATTAAATAGTTCCTTTACTCCGAAGGATATTCTTGATTATTATAAAGGTAATGAAGCTTTACTTAAATTTCAAAAGACACCTCTTGAACTTTCTGAAACTTCTCATTTTCATTCATTTTCCTCCCCTGTTATAGCCTTTATATTATCAATTTTCTTTGCATTTACTAAATTAAATGAGTTTTTTAAAAACTTGATTATAATTCTATGCTTTATTTCTATATTTATGCTTATTATAAATCCTTGGCTTTTAACATTTGGACCAGCTTTTCTTGTATATTTAAAGTATATAAGCTCTATAATTTTAGTTTTTACTTTTCTTTTTATGGGTTTTGTTGTAATAAAAAATATGCTTTAAAATTTTCAACCGAAAGGAGGGAACGTATGAGAACGCTACTTTTAGCAAGCATGATGATAATATCCTTGGGAGCCTGTCAGCAAGTAAGACCCGAAGAAATCACAAAGCCCATAGAAGATAAGATATCTGCAATAGATGAAAGAATAAAGAAAATAGAGTCTTGGATGGAGGAACAAAAGAAAGCTGCTGAGGAAGCCCCAA
The DNA here is from genome assembly GCA_030550205.1 of bacterium. Classification (GTDB taxonomy): domain Bacteria; phylum Hydrothermota; class Hydrothermia; order LBFQ01; family DSFT01; genus DSFT01. The sequence continues at coordinate 20,541 of JAUQPS010000013.1, read as the reverse complement.
AAACTACACAAGAAATATCCAAAGCAATTGCTGATTTGAAAAAAGAAATAAGCTCTCTTAGTTCAAGAGTAACTAATGTTGAAAATAAGTTAAAGAGTATTGAACCAGCAATAAGATCAAGATAAAAGGAGGTAGAAGGCTATGAGAAAACTTTATCTCTTAATTACAATAGCTGCTCTTGGAATGTGGGCATGCGGTAAGGGTGGAGAAGAGGTAACTGGCGATCTTGTATTGAATGAGCTAACTGCTAATTCAACTGGTGATGGTGTTGTCCTTTCCTGGACATGGAATGGTTCTGGAACACTTGATTCTGTTGTAATTTATCTTAATAATGAAAGAGTTGCATCTGTAACAAGTGGAACACAATATACTCATATAACAACACAAACAGGAACATATCATCTTGTTGGATATCATGGAGATTTGACGCATCAAAGCAATACAAGAAGCACAACGCCTGTTTCTTCATCTGTTACGGTCTATGAAAGAAGCGCAGCTGGCCCAAGTGGTTTAACCATAGGTTCAGATTATAAGTTTGTAACTAAGAGCTTAAATGATGCTGATGCTCAATCAACAGTGTATTACTACTATACTGATTGTGTTCCGGGTTCTTCAAGTGGTCCTGCTTATTATTTATCTTCACCAGTGGGCGCTCCTTGTAATGAACTTTCAGGTTTTCAAATAACATCTTATATAAAAGCTGACCCTTCATTTAATGGTGTAGTTACAGATCCAGGAAATTCAACATATGCTCAATTGAATTCAAATTCAACATATGCTCTTAGATTTCAAGTAAGTGGTAAAACTTATTATGCTCTTGCAAAAACTGGTGGTTCAGTAGGACAAACAGTTACCTTAGATATAAAAGTTCAAACAATATCAGGTTTAAGAATTATTGGTCAATAAGCCCCTTCTGGGGCTTTTTAAATTAAATCACTCATTGTAAAAAATCCAATTTCTTTATCTTTAATAAATTCAATTGCTTTTAAAACCCCTATTGCAAATACCTTTCTACTTAATGCTTTATGCTTAATTTCAATAACTTCCCCTTCATTTGAAAATAATAAAACATGTTCTCCAAAAACTCCTCCAATCCTAAATGAGCCTATTTCTACATTTAAATTATTATTAACTTCTTTTAATTTTTCAAGTATCATTTTTGCAGTTCCACTTGGTTTATCCTTTTTTTGTTTATGATGAATTTCATAAAGAGCAATATCATAATCTAAAAGTCTTTTATATAGTTCTGGAATGATTTTTAAAAGCACATTTAAGCCATATGAAAAATTATAAGATAGAAATACCGCTGTTTTTTTTGAAAGTTCCTTAATTAATTCTAATTGTTCTTGACTAAACCCAGTTGTTCCAATTATATATTTTCTTGGTTCATTTAAAACAATTTTAATGTGCTCAAAGTTTGCTTGACTATTTGTAAATTCAATCAAAATATCTGCGTTCTTATAAATGCTAAAATCATCTTCTTTACTAATTCCAAAAAAATCATAATTATTTTCCTTTAAGATATTTGCTACTTCTCTTCCCATCTTTCCATTTATTCCGATTATTGCAATTTTCATATTTTATAATGTTCAAGGGTTAGACATTTGACACCACCACCAACTAAATGGAACTCTGATAAATCAAAAAATTCAACATTATAACCAAGTTTTAAGAAAATTTCTGCTAACTCATCTTGAACTTTTGAACTATTTGAAAAAATTACATTTTCATAATAAGTATTATTTAAGGCAAAGTGAAATGACCATTCATTTGGAAGCTCTATTAAATGAAAATATTCTTTAAGTGTTTCTATTGAACTATTGCTTATTGTTCCTTTTGCATAAAATAATATATCATTTACAACAAAAATACACATATCTAAATGGAATTTATGAGTTTCAATAGGAATAACTTCTATTCCTGTAAATTCTTCTAAAATTTCTTTCATTTCATAACTTGTCCTTTTACCATAAGCCATTAAAATTACTTTTTTTGTATATGAATAAATTGCTTCTGCATTTCCTTCAAATGTTATATTTTCCGGAAGCTCAATAACTTCAAAATTATTTTTATATGCCCATTCTTCTACATATTGAGCTTCTTTTTGCCTCTCTTTATGCTTAAAATTACTTATAAATGCTTTATCATTAAATAGAAATATTGAATCACCTACAAATGTAAGTTCTGGCAAATTTTCCTCAGGGGGAACAATTTTTACATCTATATTATGTTTTAAATATGATGAATAAACTTTATTCCATTGCTCATAGGCTTTTTTAGAATCTACTTGTCTTCCTCTAAAAAATTCATAATACTCATTATCATCAGAAAAATCATATTCAACTTTATAATAGGTAGGCGGACATAAAATAAATGTTCTTTTCAATGTGAAAATTTTAAAGCTCAAAGACACTTGACATATTTTATAACTACCTATAAAATTTCAAACTTCAAAATGAAAGAGGTTAAAGAAAAAAGCATAAGGAAGTTCAAAGGTAGGTTAGATTCTTTGGAAGATTTTCTGAATCCAGAATGGTGGAAATATATATTTGATTCTGTATATCTCAAAACTGACGCGGATGTTGTTATGGATGATGAGATTACAGAAAAAGAAGTTGATATATTTTTGGAAATACTAAAACCCAATAAAGATGATAAGATATTGGATTTAGCTTGTGGTCAAGGAAGGCATAGCATTGAATTTTATAAAAGGGGATATAGAGAAATAGAGGGGGTTGATATTTCTGAATATCTTATTAGAAAGGCAAAGCAGAGAGCTAAGAAAGAAAATTTGAAAATTAGATTTAGAAAAGCGGATGCAAGGAACTTACCCTATAAAGAAAGCACATTTGATTTTGTTTTGATATTAGGAAATAGTTTTGGATATTTCTCCAATGCTTCTGATGATTACAAGGTTTTGAAAGAAGTTTTTAAGGTTTTGAAACCTTATGGAGTATTACTTTTAGATATAGCAGATGGAGATTATGTTAGAAATCATTATAAACCATATACATGGGAATGGATTAATGATAAATATGTTGTTTTGAGAGAAAGACAATTATCGCATGATAAGCGCCTTTTAATATCAAGAGAAATTGTAATACATGCAAATAAAGGGGTTATAGTAGATCAGATTTATTCAGAGAGACTATATTCACAAAGTGAGATTGAGCAAATTTTAAGAAGTGTTGGATTTACAGATATAAAATTTCATACAAATTTAATAGTTCAATCAAAGAGAAATATAGATTTGGGTTTGATGGAAAATAGAATTATTCTAACTGCGGTTGCTCCAAAGGAAAGTGTAAGAGTTAGTTCCAAAGTTAAAACATTTAATATCACAGTTGTTTTAGGTGATACAAGTTTAAAATCTCATATAGAATATGAATTAGAAGCAATAAAACAGCTTAAAATTGCTCTTTCAAAACTCCAAGGATATAAATTTAGTTATATTGAAAATCATAAAAGTTTGTTTTATGACCTTGGGAATTTAAAAACGGACTTAGTATTTAATCTTTGTGATGATGGATATAACAATAAGGCTAATATGGAATTGCATATTCCTGCATTATTAGAAGTTCTTAACATTCCTTATACTGGTTCTCCACCACATACCTTGGCAATTTGTTATGATAAATCCTTAGTTAAATCCATTGCAAATTCTCTAAATATTCCAACTCCCGATGAATATCTTATTATGCCAGATGATACAACTTATAATATACCTACAAACTTTCCAGTTATTTTAAAACCTAATTTTGGAGATGGAAGTGAAGGAATATATAAAGATTCAGTTGTTTATGACCCTATTGAATTTACAGAAGTTCTTAATAAGTTAAGAAAGCAATTTCCAGATGTTCCTATTCTCGTAGAGGAGTTTTTGACAGGTGATGAAATTAGTATAGGAATTTTAGGAAATTTGCCTTATGATTTTGAGATTTTACCAATTTTAAAAATTGATTATTCTGAATTACCTGAGGATTTACCTCCGATTTGTGGATATGAAGCAAAGTGGGATTTTGATTCAATATACTATAAGAAAATTAAATATGTTCCAGCTGAATTAGATAAAGATATAGAAGAAAAATTATATGATATGGTTTTGAAGCTTTATAGTAGGCTTGATTTAAGAGATTATGGAAGGTTTGATATTAGGTTTTCAACCGATGGTATTCCAAAATTACTCGAAGTTAATCCAAATCCGGGTTGGTCCTGGGATGGAAAATTGAAAATGATGTGTGAATGGAAAGGAATTGAATATGAGGAAATGCTTGAAAGGATTATAAGATATGCATTGAAGAGATATAATTTATTATAGTTCAAGTTCATAAATTATCACTTGATGCTTCAAGTTTTTTTCCTTCTTTGTTTACTAACTTTTTATAGTTTTTTTAGAGGCTTTTTTAAGCTATCAATTTTTTCGCTTTGTCTTAATGCACTAACTGCTTGGTTCAGTTAAAATTCTTTCCAATTTTTCAAACCTTTCATTATGGGCTCTATTTATCATCCTCCTATTTTGTTGAAAAATTCTTGCTTTAAACTTTAAACGTTGTGAGCATAGAAAATTACATTAAAAATAAAATTTTGGAAAGTGGATTTGATTTGGTAGGAATTACAGATATTTACATTCCTGAATATATTAAAAGTGCATTCTTAAATTGGATAAATAAAGGTTTTTATGCTGATATGGATTATATGAAAAATAATCTTGAAAAAAGGCTTAATTTGAAAAAAGTTTGGGAAAATGTGAGAAGTGTTATTGTTGTAGGTAAAAACTATTATAAGTCAGTTCAATATAAAGACTATAAAATTTCTATATATGCTCTTTCAAAGGATTATCATAAAGTAATGAAAAAAAAGCTTCTTAAAATTTTTAAAGAACTTTCAAAAGAATTAAATTTCAATTTTAAAATTTATGTAGATACGGGACCAATTTTAGAAAAAGTTTTTGCTCAAAAAGCAGGACTTGGATGGCAGGGAAAAAATTCCATTTTAATAAATCCAAAACTTGGCTCTTATATTTTTCTTTCTGTTATATTAGTTGATATTGAACTAAAACCTGATAAACCATTTATGTATGATTTCTGTGGGAAATGTAATAATTGTATTTTGGCTTGTCCCACAAATGCTATTTTAAATAATAGAACGGTTGATGCAAATAAATGTATTTCTTATTGGACAATTGAATATAAAGGTGATGAAATAAAGATAGAATATAATGATTGGGTTTTTGGATGTGATGTTTGTCAAGTTGTTTGCCCTTGGAATAATAAAGCTATTGAAACAGATTGGAAAGAGTTTAAAGTTCTTGATGTTTTAAATTATTCATTAGTTGAGCTTTTAAATTTAACGGAAGATGAATATAATAAACTATTTCAAGGTATGCCTATTAAAAGAGCAAATTATAAGCGCTTTAAGAGGAATATAATGCACATTATGGGAAAAGTCCCCTCTTCCTGTAAGCATTAGCAATTCTTTCAATAGCAAGTATGTAAGATGCGGTTCTTAAATCTACAAGATATTTTTTAGATGTATTATAAACCTCATTTATAACTCTAATAAGTCTTTTTTCAAGACTGCTATTTACTTCACTTTCATCCCAATAATAACCAATTCTGTCTTGTATCCATTCCAAATATGAAACAATTACACCACCAGAATTTGCTAAAATATCAGGAACTATAATTGTTCCTTTATTTAGTAATATCTCTTCTGCCTCGAATGTTGTAGGACCATTTGCCGCTTCTATAATATACTTGGCTTTTATATGATGAGCATTTTCTTCGGTAATTACATTTTCTACTGCTGCGGGAATAATTATATCTACGTCAAGTTTAAATAATTCTTCATTTGTTATACTATCTGCGTTTGGATATCCAGCAACTGTTCTTTTTGTTTTCCCTTCTATATCTTTTTCATAATAAGCATATTTAATTAAATCTGGTATATCTAAGCCTTTTGAATTATAAACTCCTCCTTTCATATCAGTGATAGCAACTATTATTGCACCCATTTGACTTAAAAATAAAGCACTATGACTTCCAACATTACCAAATCCTTGTATAGCTACTTTTTTACCTTTTATATCATCACCAAATAATTTTAAAAATTCCCTTGTAGTAATTGCTACCCCTTTTCCTGTCGCTTCTTTTCTTCCCTTTGAACCTCCAAGATATACGGGTTTTCCTGTTACAACAGCAGGCTCATTATATCCTTTAATAATACTATATGTGTCCATTATCCAGGCCATAACTTGTTCATCTGTAAGAACATCAGGAGCTGGAATATCTATTGAAGGTCCAATTATATTTATAATCTCATATGTATATCTTCTTGTTAATCTTTCAAGCTCACTTAAAGAAAGTTTTAATGGATCAACTTTAACCCCACCTTTTGCTCCACCAAATGGTAAATCTACGAGAGCACATTTAAATGTCATTAATTGAGCTAGTGCAATTACTTCATCTTTGTCAACATCTGGTGAATACCTAATTCCTCCTTTATATGGTCCAAGAGCATTATTATATTGACATCTATAACCTTCAAAAACTTTTACTTCTCCATTATCCATTTTTACAGGTATATAAACTTCTACAACTTTCTCAGGATAACTTAATATCTCCTTTATCCAGCTTTCTAAGTGCATTATATCGGCAGCTTTGTTAAATTGTTTAAGTGCCTCTAACCTTGGGTTTTTATTACTCATAGAGAAAAGTTTAAAGCTAAGATAACATTGACTTTATTTTTCTTTCTCTTCATAATATGCAATCAATTCTGCTAAAAATCCAATTGATATTAAAAGTAATCCTGAAAGGACAAATAAAATTACTAAATATGCAAGTGGTCTATAGCCCATTTCAAATACAAATCTTAAAACAATTGCTATAATGCCTATTAAAAAACCTAAAAATAATGATAAAAAACCAAGTGTTCCAAATAGTAATAGTGGTTTTTCTTTAAATGTTAGAAGAAACTTAACTGCTAAAAGGTCTAAAAAACCAATTAAAATTCTTAATTTCCCTTTATATTTGCTTACACCTGCTCTTCTTGGATATAATTTTACTGGAATTTCTGTAATTTTGAATTTATAGTGATGAGCAATTGGAATAATATATCTATGCCATTCCTTTCTTAATGGAATACTTTCAAGAACAATTCTTTTCATACCTTTTAAAGCATTCATATCCCTAACTTTTACATTAAAAAATATTCTTGAAAGCATATTATAAACAAAGGATACAAATTTCTTTTCATATTTTCCAACTTTATAACCTGCCACTAAATCCCAATTTTCCTCTTCTATTTTTTTATAAATTCTATAAGCGTCTTCAAATGAAAATTGTAAATCCGCATCAAAAATAATAATAATTTCACCCCTTGAATGCTTTAATCCTTTTTTTATTGCATCTGTTTTCCCTTTATTATAAGGAAGTTTTAAAACAATTATATCATCTCTATTTTTTGATAATTCTATTGCCTTTTCATATGTTTTATCAGTGCTTCCATCATCTACAATTACAAGCTCCCAATCAGATAAGTTATTTTCCTCTTTAAACTTTACAAATTCCTCAATTAAATATGGTATATTTTCTTCCTCATTATATGCAGGTGATATTATTGAAACTTTCATAAATATAACTCTGGATTTTCAATTGCATAAATCATTTCAATAGCTTGTTTTGTTTCTAACACATCATGGGTTCTTATAATATGAACACCTTTTAAAGTCAAATAAGCTACAACAGCAATTGAACCAATTAATCTATCTTTTGGATCATCTAAGTTTAAAACTTTTCCTATAAATGATTTTCTTGAATGTCCAATTAAAACAGGATAATCCATTTCCAAAAATTCTTCAAGATATTTTAAAATTATTAAATTATCGTAAACTCTTTTCCCAAATCCAATTCCAGGATCAATGATAATTTGTTCCTTTTTAATACCATTTTCTAAGGCATATTCAATTCTTTGATTTAATTCATTTTTAATTTCACTAATTGTATCTTCATAGTATGGATTTACTTGCATATTTTTAGGTGTCCCTCTAATGTGCATTATAACAACATTACAATTATAATCTTTTACAACTTTTACCATATCTTTATCAAACATCAATCCAGATATATCATTTACAATATGTGCTCCATTATCTAGTGCTAATTTTGCGACTTTTGAGCGATATGTATCTATGGAAACATAAATATCTTTTGGTATTTCTTTTGAAAGCTCTTTAATAATAGGAATTACCCTTTTTATTTCTTCTTCTTCTTCAATTTCCTCTGAAAAAGGTCTTGTTGATTGTCCTCCAATATCTATAATTTTTGCCCCCTCTTCTATAAATTTATGTGCTCTTTTAATAGCTTTTTTAATATCCATTACTCTACTTTCTTCATAAAATGAATCTGGTGTAATATTTAAAATACCCATTATTATTGGCTTTTCCTCTTTAAAATTCAAAATCATAGTATTGCTAAAATCAGGCTTTTTATTATTTGGAGAGAAATTATTGCAATTAAGGGTGAGATATCTATGGGCAAATTCCAATTTAGTTTATAAAAAAGAAAATTTCTTATAGGATTTAAAACGATATTTGCTAAATTATCAATAAATTTCACAACATCGTTATTTTTGTCCATATCAAACCAACTTAAAATAGCACTTACAAATATAACAAAGCAATATAAATCAATAGTTAGAGCTATGAAGTTCTCCATCCTCTTATCTTGCCTTTCTTAATAAGGGCATCATATTGTTTCATTACTAAATATGAGTTTATCTGATTTACTAAATCTAATATTACACCAACAATAATCAAAATTCTTGTTCCTCCAAAATAAAATGGTATATTAAGCATTTTTGAAATATGATATGGGGCTATTGCTATGAATATAAAGAATATTGAAGCTGGAAGTAATATCTTTGACATTACACTATCAATATATTGAGCGGTTGCTTCTCCTGGTCTTATACCAGGTATAAATCCACCATATCTTTGTAAATTGTCTGCCATATCCTTTGGATTTAAAACAATTGAAGTATAAAAGTATGCGAAAAATAGTATTAAAATTGCAAACAGAAAATCATATAATAAACTACCTGGGTAAAAGTATGTTTGGAACATTGCTTGAATTTGTGGATTTGGAAAAACTGTTGAAATTGTTTGTGGAAATATAAGAACACTTTGAGCAAATATAATTGGAATAACTCCTGCGATATTTACAGTTAGTGGTAAGTAAGTGCTTTGTCCTCCCACAACTGCTTTTCCTACAACCCTTTTAGCATAATGTATAGGTATTCTTCTTTGAACTTCTGTAACTACTACAACTGCAGCAGTTACTACTATAAAGAATGCTAAGAAAATAATTACATTTAGCCAAGTTATTGTTCCAGAAAGTAATAAGTTGCTTATTGCCCTGATTTCAGCAGGAAATGTATCAAGAGAACCTATTAAAATTAACATAGAAGAACCTCTTCCTATTCCTCTCTCATCAATCTGTTCACCAAGCCACATTACAAATATCGCTCCTCCAACTAAGGTTATTACTGTTGTTATAGTAAAGAGAAGGCCAGGATTTGGAACTATTGGAATACCTGTTTGAGTTTTTAATGTTTGTAAGAATGAAGTTATTCCAAAGGCTTGGACAGTAGCTATTAGGATTGTTAATAATCTTGAATATTGATTTATTGTTCTTCTGCCATGCTCCCCTTCTCTTTGTAATCTTTGTAAATTTGGAAGGGTATTAGATAAAAGTTGCATTATTATTGATGCAGAAATATATGGCATTATTCCGAGTGCAAATATAGATGCTCTTGAGAGTGCTCCACCTACAAATATATCATAAATTCCAAATACAGTTCCTCTTAAACTTTCAAAGAATTGAGCAAGAGCACTTGCATTTATTCCAGGAACAGGAATATGAGTTCCTATTCTAAATACAAGGATTATCAATAGTGTAAATAAAATTTTTTCTCTTAATTCTTGAATTTTAAATATATTTAAGATGGAATTCATCATAGTCTTACTCCCTTATTTGTGAATTTGAAGCTTTTATAATTTCCAATGCCTTTTTTGAAAATTTATCTATTCCTTCAAATATAAGGCTCTTTGTTAAATTTCCTCTTCCTAATATCTTAACAGGTTTATTTATACTTTCTATAAGTCTCCTTTCGTATAAGGTTTGCTTATTTACAATCTCACCCTCTTTAAACTTTTGATCAATTTTATCTAAGTTTACTTCTTGATATTCTTTTGAAAATGGATTGTTAAAACCTCTTTTTGGAACTCTTCTATAAATAGGAGTTTGACCACCTTCAAACCAAATTTCCTTAGGGCCACCTCTTCTTGAATTTTGACCCTTATGTCCTCTTCCTGCTGTTTTGCCAAGTCCAGAACCTATTCCCCTTCCAACCCTAACCTTTTCAAAGTTTGCTCCCTTTTTAGGTTTTAAATTGCTTAGTGTTATCATTTTTCACCTCCTTTTAATAACTTCTCTAAGTTAAAGCTTATATTTTCAATGACATCTATATCTTCATTCCAGTTTTTAATTATCCAGCTTTCTTTTTTAGCTATTAAGACTAATTTTGGCTTTGTAAGTATCCATATTACTTTTATTGTTTCCATTTGAAATAAATCTTGTGTTTTTCTATAAATATAATCCATATAACTAATTTTTTCTAATTGGGCTTTTGTATCAACTTCTATCGCAACTATTGGAGAAATAGGTAAATAATGCTCACTATCACTATACTTTTCAAAGTCTTGTCTCAAATAAATTCCTACATCTATTGCTCTAAATCCACCTTTATTTAATTTTATCCCTATTTCTGATGTTAAAACAATATAACCTTTTTCCATTAAAAGACTATTTAAATAATAACTTAATAAATTCTTTATTTTAAGCTGAATAGCCGAATCTGCCATAACTTCTTCCAAATCCTTTTTACCCTTTAAAACAAGCTCATAATCCTTATAATAAATTACTTTCCCATCTACTCTTTCATAAATTAAATCTCTTTTTTTAACATTTAAGCTCATTTTTTATCTCCTTTTAAAAGTTGTTTTAAGTTAAAATAAATTCCATCAATAACCTCTATATTTTCCTTCCACTTTTTAATAAACCAATCTTGATTTTTTTGTGCTTCTAATATTATTTTTGGACTTGTAAATATCCAAATTACTCTGATTGTTTGCATATTAAATAGATCCATAATTTTGTTATAAACATATTCTAAATCTTCTGCTTTTTTAATTTTTGCTTTTATATCCACTTGAAATGCAACTAATGGTGAAATTTCAACATATTCCTTATCCTTTATTTTTTCAAAGTCTTCTTTTTTATAAATTGACATATCAACCACTCTATAACTTTTTTCAGTTATAGCTATTTTCAATGGATGCGGTATTAAAATATACTCTTCTTTAATTAAATTCTCCAAATAATCTGAAAGTTTATTTTTGATTTTTGATTGAAGGGCAGAATCTGATATTACTCTTTTAAATGACTTTTTCCCTTTCAAAACAAGCTCATAATCCTTATAATAAAATATCCTTCTTTTTACCCTTTCATAAATTAAATTTTCTTTTTTAATTTCTATGCTCATATCTTTCCTCCCAATAACTTTTCTAAGTTAAAGCTTATGTTTTCAATAACATCTATATCTTCATTCCAGTTTTTAATTACCCAGCTTTCTTTTTTAGCTATTAAAATCAGTTTTGGTTTTGTGAATATCCAAATTATTTTTTCAGTTCCAGTTTTTAGTAAATCTAAGGTTTTTTCAAAGACATAATCAATTAAATTGCTTTCGGCTTTTGTATCAACTTCAATCGCTATTTTTGGAGCTATGCTTGAAATTCTATAACTTCCTAAATGTGGATTGATTTTATTATATTCAAATATAGCTAAATCAATAGCTCTAAAACCCATCTCCGTTCTAACCCCTATTTCATTAAATAAAATCACAAAGTTTTTGCTTAAACATTTAGATAAGTAATCATAAAGAATTCTTACAATAAAAGCCTGGATTAAAGATGAAGCCATAACTTCCTCCAAATCCTTTTTACCTTTTAAAACAAGCTCATAATTTTTATAATAAATTACTTTCCCATTTACCCTTTCATAAATTAAATTTTCTTTTTTAATATCTATGCTCATATCTTTCCTCCCAATAACTTCTCTAAGTTAAAGCTTATGTTTTCAATGACATCTATATCTTCATTCCAGTTTTTAATTACCCAACTTTCTTTTTGGGCTATTAAGACTAATTTTGGCTTTGTAAGTATCCATATTACTTTTATTGTTTCCATTTGAAATAAATCTTGTGTTTTTCTATAAATATAATCCATATAACTAATTTTTTCTAATTGGGCTTTTGTATCAACTTCTATCGCAACTATTGGAGAAATAGGTAAATAATGCTCACTATCACTATACTTTTCAACCTCTTCTTTTTTATAAATTGAAATATCAATTCCTCTATAACCCCCTCTTTTTAACTTTACTCCAATTTCTGATGCCAAAACAATATAACCTTTATCTCTTAAAGTCTTATATAAGTAATAGGCTATCTCACTTTTAATTACCGCTTGAATAGCCGAATCTGCCATAACTTCCTCCAAATTCTTTTTACCCTTTAAAACAAGCTCATAATTTTTATAATAAATTACTTTTCCATTTATTTTTTCATAAACTAAACTTTCTTTTTTAATATCTACGCTCATATCTTTCCCCCCAATAACTTTTCTAAGTTAAAGCTTATATTTTCAATAACATCTATATCTTCATTCCAGTTTTTAATTATCCAACTTTCTTTTTGGGCTATTAAAATTAGTTTTGGTTTTGTGAATATCCAAATTATTTTTTCAGTTCCAGTTTTTAGTAAATCTAAGGTTTTTTCAAAGACATAATCAATTAAATTGCTTTCGGCTTTTGTATCAACTTCAATCGCTACTTTGGGAGGTATATCTATAATTTTGTTTATAGTTAAATAGTTCTTAACTTTGTTAGTTTCAAATATGCCAATATCTAAGGAACGCCAACCATTTATTGTTCTAACTCCAATTTCTCCAAATAAAATTTCAAATTCATTGCTAATTAAGTTTTGTAAAAAATTGTAAATAATTTTTATAATAAAAACTTGAAGCCCAGATGAAGCCATAACTTCTTCCAAATCCTTTTTACCCTTTAAAACAAGCTCATAATTTTTATAATAAATTACTTTCCCATTTATTTTTTCATAAATTAAATCCTTTAACAAACTTTTATTTAACATTCAGCTTTCAACCTCCTCAACTTCTATGTATTGTTTTACTTTTTCAATCATACCTCTTATGGCAGGATTGTCCTTATGTATAACAGTTTGATTTATTTTTCTAAGTCCTAAACTTCTTATGATTTTTTTATTCTTTCCATGCATTCCGATAAGGCTTCTCTTTAAGGTAATTTTAAGCATCTTCATATCTGAAAATTTTAAAGCTTTTTATACTTTAAAATTTCCAAAACTATGTTATCTCTAATTATAGCTCTAAACGAAGATTCTATATTAACAGAAGCAATGTATCTTGGATTGAATGAGTATTATACCCAAGCATTTATGCTTATAGACCAGGTTTTAAAACAAAATTCTACTTCTATAAAAGCATATCTCTTAAAAGCAATACTTTTAGATTATAGGATGGATGATTATGGAACAAACATTGGAGAAAATGAATTTTTTGAATGTGTTGAACAAGTTATAAGACTTGCTTCTCCTCTTATTCAATCTGATAAAAGGGATGAAGGATATTTTTTCCTTGGCTCTGCATATGCTTTAAGGGCTTTTAGATATGGTAAAAAGGGCATATATGCTCCTATTTTAAGTGATATAATAAATGGTTTAGATTATTTAAATAAGGCACTTGAAATAAATCCCCAGTTATATGATGCTTATCTTCTTCTTGGATTATATAATTATGCAACAGACCAATTTCCTTCATTTGTAAAAGCTATTCTTAGAACAGGAGATACGAAAAAAAGGAAAAAACTTGGAATTGAACAACTTGAAATAGCAAGCCAAAAATCAAAGTATGTTAAAGATTTAACAAAATATGTGCTTTTGGAAGTTTATTATAGAGAAAAAATGTATGATAAAGCTTATGAAATTGGAAAGGAATTAGTTCAAAAATATGATCATTCAAGAAATATAAGATGGATTTATGGTAAAAGTTTAAGGGCTCTTCATAAGTGGGATGAAGCAAGAGAAGTTTATGAAGATTTATTATATTTAATTTTGGATGCAAGGGATTTTGATAAATATCAAATTGTTTTGGCAAGTTATTATACCGCTTTTTGTTATTATGTTTTACAAAAATACGATGAAGCATATCAATTTAGTAATTTTGCATATATGGTAATCTTGGAAAATATGGATAATAAGGAAGTAAGAAAATTAAGAAGTAGAGTAGAAAACTTATTAAACAATGTTGCAAGGTATAAAAATTAAATGCAAGTTTTAAAAGAGAAAAATTTATTGCTTATAACAATTGCTCAATCAATTTCACTTTTTGGTGATAGGTTAAATAATATGGCTTTACTTGGAATAATTGGCTCATATTATGCTCAATCTACCTTAGCTTTTTCAGGACTTGCTATCTTTATAGCTTTACCTTCAATTTTATTTTCTCCCATATCTGGTATTATTGCTGATAGCTTTAATAGGAAAAAGCTTATGATTATTATTGAAATTTTAAGGGCAATTATTGTTTTTTCTATCCCTTTTGTGTTTTTAAATTTTAAAAATATCCTTTTAATTTACTTTATGATTTTTCTGCTCTATTCTTTAACATTACCCTTTAATAATGCAAAAATGGCTTCTATTCCACAAATGAGTAATAATATATATACCGCTAATGCTCTCTTGAATATAACAGGAAGGCTTTCTATTGCTATTGGGATATTATTTGGGGGTATTCTTGTAGATTTATATATTTGGAAAAGGTTGGGACTTGAAGGTTGGCAGGTTGCTTTTTATATTGATGCTTTAACTTATTTAATATCCGCTTTTTTGATTTTATTCATTACTATGGATAATTCTAAAAATTATAAACATATTGAGATTGCTGAAATTATTGAAAAGGAAAGGGGGTTTTTAAAGAATTTGTGGAATGAATTTTTATTTGGAATTAAATATGTTTTAAATGATGTCCATCTTTCTTTAATTTTTAAATTTTTGATTTTAACAATGCTAATAATATCCTTGGGATATAATATTTATCTTCCCTATTTTCAACAAAGTCTTGGTTTTGGAACAAAAGGGATTGGACTAATAGGTGGTTCCTTAGGTATTGGGTTTTTATGTGGCTCTATTTTATTTCCAATTTTGGCATTGAAATTTAAAGAATTTAGACTAATTTTTTTCTCCCATTTTTTTCTTCCCATTTTATTTATAATTTCCCTATTTGTAAAAAATTTAATGCTCTTGCTAATTCTTTTCTTTATTGGTGGTTTTGTTTTATCACCTCTTTTAATATCTTATGATACATCTTTGCAAAAATTTTCTGATGATAATATAAGGGGAAGATTGTTTTCTTTTAAGGAATTTTTATGGTCCTTTTCATTTTTGGCTTTTGTATTTTTATTTGGTATTATTGGAGAATTTTTGAAGGTTTTTATCTCATTTGAAGATGTAATAAAAATAATTATAATTTCTGTTAGTATTGTAGTTATTGTTTTAAACTTTTTGATTTTCAAACACCAGTTGCCATATCCCAAATAACAAGTTGAAGTCTTGGAGAAAAATTAAATTTATATTTTTTACAAAATTCTACAACAATTAAACTTCTCTCAATAAATTCTTTTCTATTTTTTGATTGTGGCATTAAATAAACTAATTCATGTGGTATATTAAAAGGTTTTATGAAATCTTCAATAGCTTCTATTACATCCTCTTCATTTTCAATTACAAATTTAAATATCGCTCTTTTGCTATTTAAGAAAAATTCAATAGCTTGTTTGTTTATTCGCTTTTCTCTTGGAACTTTACTATTTTTTAGCTTTGGTGATGTATTATAAAAAATTCTTTTATTTTTTGCTATAAATCCAAATGGTTTTCTTGTAGCAGATGTTTCAATTTCAATAATTCTAAAATGTTCAATAACTTCTTTACAAAGCTCATTTAAAAATTCATTAAAAATTAAAGGTTCTCCTCCTGTTATAATAAGATGAATATTTTTATCTGATAATTCTTTAACTTTTTGAATAATTTCTTCTTTTTTAAATGCTTTTCCTTTCATCCAGACTTCCTTTGTATCACACCATATACAATTAACGTCACATCCCGCTAATCTTAAAAATAAAGCTGGACTTCCAATTGTTTTACCTTCTCCTTGTATTGAATAAAAAATTTCAGCTATTGGAATCATTAAAACTTCCTTGAATAATAATCCGCAAGTCTTGTAGGTTCAGGTAATCTATAACCTTTTAATGTTTTTATAACAATGCTTAAAGCACTTTCTAAATCTATAAGATGTCCAGGGGAAATGAAAATGGGTTCTGTATTATCTTTACTTCTAAATGCATAAGCTACAACTTGATTATTATAATATACATATTCTTTTGAGCCTTTTTTATATCCCAATTCCTTATACTTACCAACTAATAAACTTTTGGCAACTCCAATGGTTGGCTTATTCAATAAAACTCCAAGATGACTTGCTATTCCAAGACCTCTTGGATGACTTATTCCATGTCCATCTACCATAATAACATCAGGCTTAATTTTTAAATTTTCATAAACTTTTAATAAATTAGGAGCTTCTCTAAATGCTAAAAATCCAGGTATATATGGAAATTCTACAGCAGAAGTTAAATTTTTAATTTCAACAATCTTTAATGTTTTAAATTCAAGAACAACAAAAACTGAATTTATTAAATCTCCTCTAAATGCTGAATCACATCCTGCAACATATTTAATTTCAATATCTAAGGGTTTTATTATTACTTTTCTTCTAAGTTCAATTTGTTTTTGTTTAAGTGCTTCTAAATCCATATATAAAAGTTTAAAGCTACTTTAAAGGTAGTGAAGAAAGAGTAAAAAATCAGATATTGATTCCTATTTTAGTAGAGTGTGGGTGGAATATAGGAAATCCTGAAGAGGTATCTTTTGAAGAAGAAATATGGAATAATAGTGGTTATTTTGTTGGTAGGTGTGATTGTATTTTAAGAAAAGATGGTGTAGCAGTTGTAATTGAAGTAAAGAAATTAGGAACAATTGTTGATGGATACAGGAAACAATTAAAAAAATATCGCAAGTATTGGAATAATAACAGATGGAGAAACTTGGATAATAATTGATGATGAATTTTTTGATTTTTTAGAAGCCTTTTTAAATAATTCCTTCTTCTTTAAACTTCTTATAAATTTCTCTCAAAAATTTATCCTTTAATTTGGATTGTTGTGAAAATTCATTTACTTTTAAGATAACATCAAAACTTAAACTTGAATTTGTGAAATTTTCAATAGTAATATATGGTTCAAAATCTGTAATTCCAAAATTTTTTAAAACGTTTTTAGCAATTTCAATTGTTATTTTTTCAACTTTTTCTAAATCACCGTTATAATTTATGTTAATGGGAATTGAGATATAAAAAAATTTTTCAGGCAAGCTATAATTTATAATAATGCTATCTGCCAATTTTGAGTTTGGAATGATAATTAAATTATTATCAAGTTTTTTTATTATTGTATTTCTCCAATTTATATCAATTACATAACCTTCTTCCCCTGTTGAAAGTTTTATATAATTTCCAATTTTAAGTTGTTTTGATAAAATCACTTGAAAACCTGAAAATATATTAACAAGTGTTGGTTGAAGAGCTAAAACTATTGGCAATGAAGCTATTCCAAAACCTGTTAATAATGTTGTTACTTTAACCCCTACATTGTGTAATGCAAATAAAAAGCCAGTTATTATTATGATAAATGAAATAAAGTTTTTGAATATAGAAATAGAGGGGACAAATTCAAGTTTTTTAAAATAGTTTTCAATAGCTTGATTTGTAAAGTATGAAATAGAAACAAAAATTGAAAATATCATAAGAAATTCAATAGATTTTTCAGTTATTATCTTAATTCTCTCTTCTATTTGTAAATATGGATGTGCTATTACAAGACCAATTAAAAGAAATATAATTATTCCAAATTTTTTTAATGTTTTTGAAAGGGCAAGAAAATACTTTGAAATAAGGCGAGATATAAGGAATTGAAAAACTATTCCCACCCCTAAAAATATAAATACTATTAAAGCATAGTTCATAAATTCAAAATTTTAAAGTGTTTAGGCGTTAAAATTATTCAAAGCTTTAAAATTATCAATATGAGGAAGAAAAGAAGAAGGAATAAGGGCGATAGGGAATTGGAAGAATTGAAGCAACTTTATGAAAAAAATATAGAAGCCATAAGAGAGTTAAGAAAATTAATAGAAGAGGATAGGAAAAGAGCTGAGGAAGATAGGAAGAGGGCAGAAGAAGATAGGAAGAAAATAGAAAATTTAACAAAAGCAATAAGTGATTTAAATGGCATATGGAGTGATTATACTGAAAAGGTAATTTTGGATGGATTTGAAAATGCAGCAAAAGAGTATGGATTAGAAATAATAAGACCTGTTGTAAAACCATCATCTATAAAAACAAAAGATGGAGATAATTATGAGATAGACGGATTAGCGGTAGGAAGGGATTTTGTAATAATAATTGAGACAAAAACAACAGTTAGAGAAAATAGCTTAAAGCAATTAGAAAAAAATATAAACAGATTTCTTGAATTTTATCCAGAATATAGAAATTACAAGCTTTATGGAGCGATAGCAGGAATAAAAATTTCAGAAGATATTAAGAATTTAGCAGAAAAGAAAGGATTTTTTGTAATAGAGCATAAGGATGGAAAAGATGTAAGAATTTTAAATAGTAAGAATTTTAAACCAAAGGATTTTTCTAATTTAAATGGATAAGTTATTTAAGGAATTATTTAAAAAGAAGCCTATTGAATTAGCAATAGAAGAAGCTGAAAAAACTCCTTTAAAAAGGGCATTAAATTCATTTGATTTAATACTTTTTGGAATTGGGGCTATTGTTGGGGCTGGAATTTTTGCGCTTGTTGGTGTTGCAAGCACATTTTCAGGACCTGCTGTTATATTATCATTTATTTTAGCGGGCTTGGTTTGTTTGTTTTCTGCTTTTAGTTATGCTGAATTATCTTCTTCAATTCCTATATCAGGTAGTGCTTATACATATTCGTATATTGCTTTTGGTGAGTTTATAGCATTTTTAGTGGGTTGGAATTTAATTCTTGAATATCTTGTAGGTAATATGGCAGTTGCTATAAGTTGGTCTGCGTATTTTAAAACCCTTTTAAGTAATTTTCATATATATATTCCCGATTGGTTATCTTCAAGTTATAATGCTAACTTATCTTATGCCCCCAAAATTTTTAATATCCCTGTGGTTTTTAATTTACCAGCATTCTTAATAATGATTTTTATAACATTTATTCTTTTAATTGGAATAAAGGAAAGTGCAAAATTTAATAATTTTTTAGTTATCTTAAAAGTTTCAATTTTACTATTTTTTGTAATTATTGGCTTCTCTTTTATTAATACTGAGAACTATAAACCATTTATGCCTAATGGATTTGGTGGAGTTTTAACAGGTGCTGGACTTTTATTCTTTGCATATATAGGATTTGATGCGGTATCAACGACTGCAGAAGAAGTTAAAAATCCAAAGATTAGTCTTCCTATTGGAATTATAGGTTCGCTTTTAATTTCAACCATTATTTATATATTGGTTGCATTTGTTTTATTAGGAATTTTATATTATAAGCATCTTAATATAGCAGACCCTTTGGCAAGGGCTTTAAGTAATATAAATTTAATTTGGGCAAGTTCAATTATATCCATTGGAGCATTAATATCTACTACAACAGTTTTATTAGTATTTCAAATGGGACAATCAAGGATATTTCTTGCTATGTCAAGAGATAAATTGATACCAATGCTTTTTTCAAAAATTCATCCAAAATTTAAAACTCCATATATTTCAATAATTATATGCGGTTTTATTGTTGCAATAGTTTCTGGATTTGTAGATATTTCAAGTGTTGCCGAACTTACAAATATAGGCACATTATTTGCCTTTCTTATTATAAATGTTGGTGTAATTTATTTAAGAATTAAAAAACAGTTTATTCCAGTATTTAAAACTCCATTATTCCCATTAATCCCAATTCTTGGAGCTATAAGTTGCTTTATACTTATGCTAAGTCTTCCAAAAATCACATGGATAAGATTTATTGTTTGGCTTATTTTAGGAATTTTCATTTATTTCTTGTTAAGGTTTGTATTAAATAAAAAAACAATTTAATTTGCCAAGTTGAAATTTTTACTAACTTATGCTTTAAAATTTTAGCACTGTGATTTGGGACATTTGGATAAGAAAGATTAATAGAAGTAAGTTGAATATGTTTATTATTTCAAAGAAGATATTTGATTATAGAGGGGGGGGGGGTTAGA
>JAUQPS010000012.1 GCA_030550205.1 bacterium | reverse complement strand
AATTTTCCTAACTGCAAAAAACGATGATATACCAGTTGAAAGATAAATATCATTTGAGAAAGTTTTAATTATATTTGGGTATGTTTGGAGTGGTGCTTCTATTTGAAATGAGTCAGCAAAGTTTATAAAGAATGATGTAAGTGGTAAGTTATATGAGTATATATAAATACTATCAGAAGTCCACCTAAATGCAGAAATATGAAGTTTATTTGGTGATTGAGAAGAATTGTCATTGAAAGGTATTTGATGTATCCAATTATAGTTCTTATCTATTGGAAGTGAATAAGAATCTAAAGAAGATGATGATTTATTATAAATATAAAGTGTACTTCCTGAAAATCCATAACAATAACCATCATCTTGATGTGAGAATGTGTTATTTATAGGATTAGATACATTCTGCCAGCTTGAAGGCCAAGTCATAGATGGATCTACATTTAAGTGTGAAATCTGATAAGTTGAAGTGGAATAATTATTTTTAAATATACATAAACTTGTTCCTGAAATTGAAGTTCTTATATCTTCATTTGATGAACCATCATAACTTAAAGCAAGATTTAAGTTATATCCTGCTATATTATAAATTCTAACATAATTTCTCATAGAAAAATAAGCATAAACAAATGGACCACCAAAATATATAAAACCTATATCAGGCATATAAGATGCACAAGAAGAGGTTGTAATAGTGCTAGCATCTCTAAGACCTCCTCTTCCTACTAAATAAACATCAATATAGTTATTGCTTGGAGCGCATCTGTACATAACAATTAAGGATAAACTATCGTAAGCAGAACCAAGATAGTTTCCTGCTATAAATGCATCTATATTATAGCTAGCTGCCATAGAAGAACCAACCTGATAAGTATTGTAAGTTGTATTATCAAAGTAAATGTAATAAACCCTTTTTATAGATCCATCATTAGTATAATATACACCGCAAAATCCATCTCCACAAGCACTAAATCTGAAACTCATTATACTACCACTTGAAACAGGGATATTGTAGTTTGTAATTAAGTTATGATTTGTTGATGATACATCATATAGATAAATTTTTAAAGTATCGTTATCATAAACATGATAAGCAAGAACTTGTGTAGCTGAATTGTATTGGTAGAAAAGACTTATAGCATTATAGGAATAATTAGGATTTTGGTTTATAATGTAAGAACCACTTATAGCGTCTGCTAAAACCATATAGGAGCTTGGTGATTTATAGATTGCTGGACGAACCGCCGTAATATCAACTGTTCCAGTGTCTTCTATCAACACATCGCTTGTTGTAAAAGTTACTAACCAAAGCATAGTTATTATAATTATGCTGAAAATAATTTAGAAAAATTTTATATAATTTATTGATTTTCAAAAACTTAAATTTAAAACTTTTAAGTTTTATAATTTTACTTTAAAATTTTCAAAAATTGTAATACGAAATGAATGCCTTAAAAAAGTACTTAATATATAAAAAATTAGAAAGTGGAATGTCCATTAGGAAAGTTGCTAAGGAATTTTCATGTTCAACAAGAACAGTTCTAAAAATAAAAAAGTTTGGTTATCTAAAAGTTCGCAAAATAGCTCTAATTATAAACAAAATTTTTGAAAATTATCCACACTTCACACTTGAAGATATAAAAAATTATTTGAAAAATAATTATAAAATTGAAATTCCTATTTCAACTATATATTACAATTTAAAGTTTGGCAAAGTACCTAAAAGGGATATTATTGAATTGATTGAATTTCTAATTAGTAAAGGCGAATTTTTTGAAATTAAAAAAATTCTAAATTACTATAATTTATCAAAAAGTCATATTGAAATCATTTTGAAAATTCCTGAAAATTTCTTAACTTTAAACGAAAGAATTTTAAAACTTGAATATATTATAATGAATTCTAAAATTAATGAAAATCAAGAAAAATTCTACCTAAATCAAATTAACAAATTGATGAAAGAAAATGAGTTCAATCTGTATTTTTTTAAACTACTTAAAATTAAATTTTTCTTTCTTCATCAAGTTTTAAAGTTTGATGAAGCAATAAGTGATTTTCAAAAATATAAAGAAAAGATATTTAGTTTAAAAGATGAGAAGTTAAAAACAGAAATTATTACTTTCTATTGCGGCGTTATAAATGATTTTCTTCCAAAAGAATCAAAAAAACTAATTGATTTTTTACTAAGAAAGAAAAAAACTTATAGGAATGATGAAGTTTTAAAATTTCTTTCAGGTGTTTTAACGACACTTGGCTATATTGAAAAATCTAAAAATTTGAAAGCTTTTTCAGTAGATTACTTTTACGATATGGTAATGGGAAATTATAAAAATTATATTAAAAATGTTAAATTACAACACCTTTTAAAAGATAATAAAACTTTAATTCAAAAATTTACAATAATTTATAATCTGGCAATTAGTTATTTATTCTCTGGAAACTTCTTAAAATTTTTAGATATTATAAAGATTTTAAAAAACAAATTCCCACAAATTGATATTTATACTCAAAAAATAAAATATCTATATGCTTTAAGAGATGCTCTTATGTTAAACAAAGAAATTGCCTATAAAAATTTAATGGAATTTGCTATTTCTCAACTCAAAAATTCACTGATTTGCTTGATTAATAGAGATTATATTTCATTGTCAAAGTACAAAAAAGGAGAACTTATTTTAAAATATCTTCTTAGAGGACAACTAAATAACGCTATAAAAATTGCTAAAAGGTACAAACTTATTTATTCACTTCAATCCTATGTTCTTTTCTTATTTAAGTCTTTAAAAGCAATTAAAAAATATAAAGAATTGAAAGTTATTTATAATTTTAGAAGAAGGTACGATAAAGTTAAATTGAGAATTTATGTCCTAAGTAGAAAAGAAAGAATTTATGTTAATGGTAAGTTAATTAGGAATTCAAATAGAAAAAGTAAAATTTTTGGATTGCTATATTGTCTTCTTTTAAATGATTTTAAACTTTCAAAAAGCGAAGCAATATCAAATGGATTTAAAAATTATGGAAACTTGATTCATTTATTAAATTATAGAGTTGGTTATCAAATTGCATACCTTTATCAGGGTGATATTTATTTGAGAAGAGATATTGAAGTTTATTTTGATTTATTAGAATTTTTCAAAAAACCTAATAAAAGAATATACAAATATATGCCATTTGATAAGTTATCTTATGAAGTTCCTTTACTTGAAGAGTACAGAATGAAAGCAGTTTTTCTCTATGAAAAGCTTTTAAATAGTATCAATTCCTCGTTAATCAATAACTTATAAAAAATATGAAAGCATAATTACTAGACACATAGATAATGACAGAAAAGGTAACTTTAAAATTTTAGAGTTATGAACTTATATAATTGGAAACAAAAAAAGGAAGTTATTTTAGGCAAAGAAAAATTTTTAGATTTTTATAATCAATTGAAAGATTGCCAAGATTTATCTCTTTTAAAGGAAAAAATTATTTATTTTAAAAAATGGGCTTTAAATAATCATTCAATATCAGAAGAAAACGCTATTTATTGTTCTTATGAAAGTTTCATTGAAATTATTAAAAAAATTCTATCTTCAAAAACCATAGAAAGGGCCAAACATTACTTAAAAACACTTTATGATTTTCTCATTGTTGAAAGAGGAAATAATATAAATGATATAAATTTAGCGAGATGGAGAGAGTATAGTGAAATCATAACTGATAGCCTTTGGATATTTGATAAAAGAGACACTTCGGGTGCTCATCTTGGATGGTATTGGGGAAATTTTATCCCGCAAATTCCAAGACAATTGATGTTAAGATATACAAAAAGGGGTGATTGGGTTTTGGACCCTTTTGTTGGAAGTGGAACAACTTTAATTGAGTGTAGAAGATTAGGAAGAAATGGAATTGGTATTGATATAAATGAAGAGGTTGTGGAGAAAAATAAACAAAGATTATTAAAAGAAAAACTATGAGAGCTCACATTCTTATTACAGATAAACAAACATTTCCGGTTGTTAGAGATAATGGATTTTGGGGTGTGGGCGTAAAAGGAATACCAAATGATTTTAAAAAAGTTATTGAAGAAAACCTGAAGGAACCTAAAAAACCTTACTTTGCTATGATTGCGGATATATTAGGTACTAGAAAAGGAGACATCGTTTTTCTTTATGAGCGACAGGTTGGTTTTCATGGAATTTATAAAATTGCAAGTACTCCCTTTTTTGACCCCTCAAAAATTGGAAGTGTTGATGAAACATACCCAATAAGAATTGAATTAGAGTGTCTAAACTATTTTCAAAAACCTGTTCCAGAGGATTTGCTTTTTTCCACTAAGGAGTATGAATCAAAATGTTGGGTATGGTTTTATAGAAAAATTCAAGGATCAAGAGGAATAATCACAGTAAATCCTGAGACAGCAGAAGTTCTTATAGAATTGCTAGTAAAACTAAATGGAAATGCTATTAATAAACCAAATTCTATGAAAAAATATCCTTCTGTAAAAAAGCAAAAAATAAAAATAGATTTAAAAGATTTACACGAAGATGGAAAGTTGCTAGAAGATATTTTAAGAGCTTGGCTGATAAAAAATATAGATAATCCCAATCATAGTGGTGTTAGGGAGATTTTTGGACCTGTAGAAGATATTTGTTATTTTCCCTCTCCAGCCCTAGAACTTTTCCCATTTTCGGATAGCCTAAATTACGGATAAAACTATAATTTGATAATTTGCTTAATTATCAAAAACTATATTTTTATGCTATTTAGGATAGGGCTAAATGGAACAACGATTTTTGGGGCTTTTCAAAATCTGATTTTTCGGATAGGGCTTAATATGACAAATTAACAAAATTTTAAAATGACAAATTAAATTTCATTTCTTCTTAACATATCAGCAATTTTTTCAAAGTAGTATTCAGTAAAATTATTATCATTTTCACTAATATCAAACCTCTTTAATCTAAAAGCTAAATCTATTGCAGTATTTAGATCAAGATTAACTTTTAAAGAAGGATAATTCCTATTAGATATTTCAAAAAATGAAGGAAAAGGATATTCATATGTTATTATATTTCCAATTTTATAAGTATTTCCATCAAAAATTTTCAATTCATTAGGCAAAAGTGATACAAAATATAATTCGGAAGTCAAATCTGATGTAGCTCCTGTTGTTATGCTACATTTGAGAATTCTAAACCAAAATTGATGAAAATAATTATTTGTCGTAAAAATTCTATCTACATTAAAAATATTACTTTTCAATTTAAATTTAATTTTATGAAAATCAAATTGTGAATGTCTCTCATAATCTAGATCAATAATACAGGATAAATTATAAAAAATTGGAATTAAAGTTGGGTATGAATTACCATAACAATTTTTTGAATAAATGTTAGCAACAGCAAATAAATCAACAACAACTTTTTGGTTTGAAAGCAAAAATTGTAAAAGATTTTCAGATGTTGATAATTGATAAATTTCACCTTCAATAACCCATCTAAAACCTCTTATTTGTTTTATAGTTTGATTATTGAGGTTAATAATCTCTTCCTTTGAAAAAGGAATAATTTCAGGATAAAACTTTATTTGAAAGTATTGTGGAATATGATAAATGCGATTATCATAAAAGCTTTTAAATCTTATATAAAATTTAATCCAAATCATAGCTTAACCTCAATTGCTTTAATTTCTGTTGTATTTGAAGGCAAGCTCCAATAAACTTCACTTATCATAAAAGTTTCATTTCTAAAAGGAACTTTTATAAAATCACCAACTTTAAAATATCTTATACCAATAATTTTAATTTCAATTCCAACACTTGAAGGAATAAATTTTTTCATTCTATTAGCAAGCTCTTCAACAGCCCAAATTTCACTTTCTACTTTCATTAAAGTATCTTCCGCTCCAATTGGTAGTTCATCTTGAATTGCAAACCCATAAAACCAAATTTGCTTAAATGAACTTGCTGTAAAATAATTTACGGAAAAAATTTCATCTAAATTTAATAAAATAAAGTCTTGAACATCCGAAGAGATGGGATATTTTGGAACAACTTTTATTTCATTATTATTTATTACAATAAATGTTTTCGTTTGGTTTTCAATTTTTTCAATATGTTTTAAAAACGAATAACCCGTTTCTATATCATCATAGAACCAAACATAAGGATGTTCTCTATCAAATAAAATCGCAGAACAATAGTTTTTTTCTTCATCTTCCCATATTTTTCTATCTATTTCGTAAGGTATTCCTATTCCATATTGTGGTAAAAGTGGTTGTCTTACAGGTGGATGTAATCTTTGAAAATAAACAGTATATGAATTAACTTTATATTTCCACTTATAACCAAGTGCTGTATTTATATCATCTTTATTATAAACAATTTTTGAAGATAGCTTAACTTTAATAGCGGGTAAAATTTGAACTTTTTTAGCCTGCCAATTTCCTAAATTCATTAAATTAGTATCACAAATATATAAATCATTATCTGTTTGAGCTAATAGGAAAGTTCTATCTTCTGAATATCTTAAAACTTCTAATCTTTTAGGGTCATTTTCCATTAAAAACAAATTCCAACTTATATCTATTGCATTACCATTTTGAATAACAACTTTACAAACGCCAATTCCTTTTATTGTAGTAATTGCTATAAAAACTTGCCAATTTTGTCCATCAAAGAAAGCCTTAATAATCCTTGCAGAATAATTATCTTGGTCTGTTATAGGTAATCTAAACATTTCTTTTGTATCTATATTTATTATATTGGATATTAAGTTATTTCCGTCATATAAAAATAAATCATATCTCTTACTATTATCTGTTGAAACAAAAGCTTCTACTCTAAAACCCAAATAAGAATGAACATCTCTTACTTCAAATTGATTTGGTCTATCAAAAGTAAGCCTATCTTCAAATATATCAGTATTTAAATTATAAAAAACTCTAAATAATTTAACAAATGGAGCGTTTACTGTATCACTAAACCACATTAAAATATCTATAACTGCATAATCCACATTTATATCAAGTGATGATGCTTCTTGTATAAAGCCTTGCTTTAAGATTTCTTGTAAATTTCCCCAATTGAATTCATCAATTAGGAAAGAATCAAAATGAAATGTTTTACTTATAATGTCAAAATAAATTCTTTTAATACCTATTCTTGTAAATCTATAAGAATTTAAATCTTCATAATAATTTCTCAACTCATAAACTGGAATAAAGAAATAAATTTTTTCTTTATTTATAGAAAAACTATGAATGTTTATGATATTCCCACCTATTCCAGTAAAATCTTCATATTCATATACTTGATAGTTTCCATTCTCCCATTCTTTAACTCTCAATTTTATCCTGAATTCATAACTCGCATATAATTCATCTAAAATATAATACTCTTCAACTTTTCTTGAATAAATATAATACTCACAAACATAAATTTTATTATCAAATTTGAAAATTCCAATTACACCTGCCATTTTATCTCTATTGTTTTCTTGTTCAATAAGTGCTACTTGTGATTCTGAAATAATTTTTTCAAATAACATAACATCTTGTGTTTTTATTGGCATTCTTTGAGGTGTTTCAGTAGAAGTTATAAATTTTGGAAATGGAATAATATCTATATTTGGAATTGTTGGCATATGTTTTTCAAAAAGTTTTTCAAGACAAAACTTTATATTATCTTGTGATAAATATCCATTTTCAAGTTTAAATTTTTCTTTTATTTCATCTGGATCGTTATCCTTTGGAAAATATATAAAATTAACAAGGGCATATTTAATATGATGAGCATATATTTCAATTTCTTCAACATATTTATCATCATTCATTTTTTTATAATTAACATTCTTTGGATAAATATAGTAGTATTCTTTATTTGAGTTATCAAAATCAAATTCAAGAATTCCGCCATATTGCTTTAATGAATTGTAAATAACTTCATTATAAATGATATTGAAAGAGAAATGCCCACCATCAAGTTTCTTAATGAAAGTTCCAGCGTGTTTAACAGGGTCAAAAAATTCATTTAAATTATAGACATTTTTATTTGAATATAAAGTTAAATTCATCCTGAACCTCCTCTTTCTTGTCCTATATTTCTTGATAAACTTGGAAAAATTATTCTTCCAGCCAACCTTTCCCAATACTCTTTATCATTTATAATAGCTTCTCCGATGTTTATTACGATATTAACATTATTTTGAACGCTTGCTTGGATATTCTGACTAGCACCTGCTCCTGAAAAAATCGCACTTAAAATCCCACCAGCTAATAATAATAAACCTCCAAGAATAGGATTTGAAACTGCAACAGCACTTGCTACACTTTGAACAATTGTGTTAAAAATCATCATTCCAAGTTGTCTTATATTTTGAGAACTACCACTAATAAGTGCTTGTCCCAAGGATTGTCCTATTGAAAATGCTTGACTAACTAAGGATGATTGTAAATTTGATAAAATCCTTTGTTCTAATGTTGGTTCAACTTCAATTTGTGCTTTCGGTTGATTTTGAGCAATGAATTCAATATATTCAAGCCATTTCATTTTTTCTTCATCACTTAAATTATTTATTTGTTCTTTTAATTGATTTAATTTTTCAATTCTTAAATCCTCTGGTATTGTGCTATCTTCAAGAATTTTAGTATATTCTTGTGCTAATTGAAATATTTCTTCAAGTGTTCTTTTTTCATCAGTTTTTATTTGTTTTATTGCTTGTGAATAATTATATATTAAAAATTCTGCTTGTTCTCTATTTTTAACATTTTCAAGTATTGAAAGCTCTTTGTTTATTAAGTCCTCTTTTATTTTTCTAATTTCATTTTCAGTTAATTGTAATTTTTCATTTATTCCAATTCTTTTTAGTAATTCTTCATTTGTTGCCTTCTCAATTTCTGCTATTTTTTGAGCAATTTGTAGAATTTCAGCAAAAGTTAATTCTTTATCTTTTTCTTTGCTTACTTGTGGTGATTTTAAATTTAATTTTGTAGTTTGAGGTATTTCTTCAAGTGCTTTTGATATTTCTATTGGTTTTTCTTCAACCTTTTGCTCTACTTCAAGCTTAACTTTTTTGTCTTTATTTATGAAACTTTCAATTTTATCTATAAGATTTGCAACAAATCCATAAATTTTACTAACAATACTAAAAATAATTTCAAATGCCTTTAATAGAACATTCCCAACTACCGAAGCTATTTTTGAAATAATGCTTAAAATTGGCAAAAGCAAGTTCAATATAAATTCAATTATTTTTGATATTGACTGAAATATGCTATATATATTGTTTAACAAAGTAGGTTTTTTTGCTAATGTATTTTTAATGTTTTCTATTAAGTTTGAAATGAAGTCAATTGCTTTGTCAATTAAATCTAAAACATAACTTATAGTTTGCCAGATTTTTAATTTATCTCCAAGCTTAAATATAATTAACATCAATTTATTTAAAATAATGTTTAATTGTTCGGAGAATGTTTTAGGTGCTTCGGGTGGTTTTATTTTTAGAAATGCTTGTGCTATTTCTCTTGCAGAAATTTTTCCTTCTTCAACCATTTGTCTAAATTGTGAAGCACTCATTGAGAATTCAGAAGCAAGCTTTCCAAGAACTGCTGGTGATTGATTTAAAATCATTATGAATTCTCTGCTTCCAATTTCTGCATCTGTAAATAATCTAACAAATGCTCTACTTAGCGATTGAACTTGTTCTTCACTTAAACCAAGTCCATCAGCAATTCTTACTAATTGATTAGTAAATGTTGTTGCTATATCTTCACTAAATACTCCTCTAAACATTTGATATACATTTACAACTGAACTAATTGATTGTCCTGTTTCAAATGCGGTATTTGATAATTCTTCAAGTTTTCTTGATGCTAATTCTGATGAACCTTCAATTCCTATCAATTGTTTTTCTAATTCTTTAAATTCATCAATTCTTTTAAATAATTCGGCACCTGCTAATGCACCTGTAATTGCTCCGATTGGTGTTTTTATAAATTCAAAAAAACCTTCTGTAATGTTTTTAAATGTGTTTGATATTTTACTTGAAATTTGAGAAATTGTAGAGCCGACTTTTTCAATTCCTCTTACTATTAAATCAATAAATATCTTCATATTTTCATTTCCTTTAACTTTGATAATTGATATTTTATCGCTTTATTTCTTAAATTTAACTCTAATAGTGTTGTTGAAAATACTTTTTCAATTGGAATTCCAGAATTCAAAAGTGAGCCTATGAGTATTTCAATTGCTTCATCTTCATTTGTTTCTACTGGTTTTTCTTCAATTATAAATGCTTTTGAAAGCTCATTTATTTCATCAACAACTTTTTTATAGTTTAAAAGCATTTCCACTGTTAGCTTTAGATAAATTTTATCTTCATCTTTTTTTAGAAAATTTTCAAATTCATCTTTTGTTAATTCCCATAAATGTTTTTGATTGAATTCTCTTAATGAATTTTTATGATTTGTATAATACCATATTGCTAATAAGTCAAGAGCATTTTTAAGATAATGCCTCGTCCAATATAATGTAAGAATTGTTGGAAGTCCAAGTTCTACATTAAAAAAATTTGTTTTCATTCATTTATCCAAGAGAAAATATCTCCAAGATAGAAGGGTTTTCCATTATTATCAAGCAATACTTCAAATTCTAAATCAAAAGCTTCAAAAGGCTCTCCAAGACCTTTAAATGTTATTGGTTTTGTAAGTTTTGCTCTTGGAATATATAATGATATTGCTTTTTGAGTTTGGTCTAATTGGGTATTTAAAAGAATTTTTACTTCTTTTTCAAATGTTGAAGTTGTGATTAAATTACTATTGTTTTTTGAATATATTAAATGAATTCTTGCAGTTTTATTGGCAAGTGTAATCTCAGTAATTGTTAGTTGGTTTGAGATTAAAACAAATGTTGTTATTTCATACCAAGAAAATGGATAAGTATTATCATCAGTTAGTGCTAAAACTTTTTCAATAACTGCTCCATTTAATTCGTTATTTGTTATAACTGCTTGTCCATTATTATCAAAACTTACAGATTTAATTAATCCTTTGTATTGTTTATCTTGTTTTGTTGTGTATCCAAGGATTTGGAAGAGAATTGGTAAAATGTACGTTCTTGAAGAGAATTTTAAGGAGTATTCTTCTTTTGTTTTAATTGACCTGTCGGGGATATAATCGTATGACCTTGCTATTTTACTATGTTCAATAGAACCAGAAAGCTCAAAATTTCCAGCATAAGCAACACATATCCAGTTATTGTTATTATCACCAAGAAATAAAGAGCCTTTCCCACTAAATAAAATTTCACTTCCTAATCTTGCCATTTCTTAACCTCCTTTTTGTGTGCCTTTATTTCAATAAAAAGACTATAAATTAGTAAGTTTGCCTCTTCGCTAAAATCTTCAAATTTTACTTCCTTTAAATTGCTTTCTATTATCTCTTTAACTTTAAATTTCTGAAATTCTAAGTGTAATTTTTCAAGTGTTTCATAAAATTTTGTTTTTATTTTCTCATTACTAAAAAAGTTTTGAATTACAAGATAAATTTGATAGTTTAATGTTATTATTGAATGATAGTCAATATCAACTCTTTGATAATTTATTGAAGTTGGAGGATTTATAAATGCTACAATTTCTTCAATTCTTATTTTGTTTAAATCATTAACTTTAATTGCAATATCATTTATAGTTTTAATTCCATTTTTTTCAAATTTCTCTTTTATTTCGTTTTCAATTTCTATCAACATTTGCCAAAATTTTATTCTCCAATTTTATTTTTCAATTTTTTTATTTTTTTTAAATTCTTTAAGCTTTAAATTGTCAAATTCATTTTCAAGGGGTTTTTCCTCATTTAAATTGTCAAATTCACCTATCGTAAGTCCTTGATTATCAACATTGTCCAATTTTTGAAAATTTTCAAAAATTGGACAAACTTCATTTAATTTGTCGGATTACTTCATTTATAATAAATGATTTCCAATCATTTGGAAGTTCATTTTTATACGGTAAG
Organism: bacterium; assembly: GCA_030550205.1. Taxonomy (GTDB): domain Bacteria; phylum Hydrothermota; class Hydrothermia; order LBFQ01; family DSFT01; genus DSFT01. The sequence continues at coordinate 16,214 of JAUQPS010000012.1, read as the reverse complement.
AATGGTCTTGCTGGAATTTCAGCTTTTTTTGAAAGATAGTATAACGCTATTGGTTTTGAGTTTTTTGTTTTTATTCCAAATATCACTCCTTTTCTTAAAAATATGGCATAATATCTTGTTTTAATTGCTGATAATGTTAAATATCTACTTTCACTTGTTAAAGGAATTGTTAATGCTTTTGCTCTTTTAGGTGTTATTATTGCTCCAAATTGGTGAGTTTTAGCATAAACTAAATCTCCAACTACTCCAAGTCTTATCGTATCTTCTGAAATCACATTTGCTTTTATTGAATTTCTTAATGTTCCAGTATCAATTAGAATTTTTGAGCTATTTTTTCGTTTTGTGTTTAATTTTAAAGGTTTCCATTTGTTTCCATAAGGGTCTTGTTGCTTGTTAAAAAGCCTTATAGTCCATCCTTCAATGTATATTGCTATTCTTTTTAATAATTTCGTTTTGTCTTTTATCTTTGAAAGCTTTTCTATTATTTCTTTATCATCTATTTTTATTTCAATCATTCTCCAAAAACTTCATGGTATTTTTTCTTAAATATCTCATCTATTTTTTTCATATCTTTCTCTTCGGGATAAGGAAATGGTTCTCTAAAAAATTCTTCATAAACTTCTTTCCAAAATTCAGGGTCATGTCCTCTCTCCATTATTTCCTTCCTCGCTTCCCATTCCCTTCTTGTAAATTCCTCAATTTCTTCTTTTGTATTACCATATGCTCTTATTTCAACAATTCTTGGCTTTTCTTCTTTTTTATTTTTCTTCTTTGCCATAATGAAATTTTAAAGGATAAATTTTATATCTCTTCAACTTCAATTTCAATGATATTATTTTTAATGTTTTTAGATAGAATTTTTAGCCTATTCCAAAATGAATATGGCAAAAGAACTTCTTTCTCGTGTGGAAATAGTGAAAATTTTTCAAGTTCAATGCCTGGTGTTTTCCTCTTAACAATTTTAAAAATTACTCCATATTGTCCTTTCTTAATCACAAAGTTAGAAGCGACTTTTTCATCATAACTTGTTGAAGCAAAAGCATTATCAAAATTTTTTAAAATTTCACCTTCCTTTAGACTTAAAAGCTTTTGAAATGTTTCTTTATCTACTGATACTCCCCTATAAAGCACTTTATTTAAATCTCCATTTTGTTTATATTTCAGAAAAACGCCTTGTAAAATTTCAATATCTTTTCTTACTTTTCCTGTTATTTCATTACTTCTTAAAGCATCATTTATTGAAACATAATTTGTTAATGTATAGTTTTTTATAGTTTTTTGCTCCTCTTCATTTGGTTTAAAATCTGGTCTATTTTTGAATTGGTATTTTTGCTTTAAAGCAATATCTTTTAATTCAAATGGCATTTTATCAATTATTTTATTTTCAACATTGATTAAACTTATTCCTTTCTTTTTTTGAAGTTCTTTAAATAATTCTTCAACCTTTTCTCTATCAGGAAAAAAATCAAATTCAAAATCATATAATCTGTTTTTCGTAAATTTTTTTGTAATTTCAAGCAAATTTTTGTTTTCAACATCAGAAAATTTTTCAAGAAAGAATTTTTCATAATCTTCCTCATCTATAAATGGCTCTTCTTTTGAAGAATTTAATGATGGAATAATCGTGCATCTACAATTATAATGAAGTGGTGGCTTAAAATGTCTCCAAAAAAATGGGTCATCCGCTCTTCTTATCGTTCCATTTAATTTTTTACAAATAGGACAAGTTCTTTCATCAATTGCTGTATGAAATTCTAAAAGCTCAAATTCTTCTTTATATTTTCTTAATTTTGCCGTGGTAAAAGCAGAAATTATATTTGTTCTATAAACAGTTTCAAGCCAATATGGTCTTCCTGTTTGAAATCTTTTATTAACTTCATCGTAAAAATCTTTATATGTTTTTCCTTCTTCAATAGTTTTTACAAGTAGATTTTTAATTTCTTCAATATGCTCTATTGCTGTAATGTATGAAAGCCAAAAATATCTTTCTCTAAAAAAATCTGAAAGTCTTTCAGTTTTATCTGAACTATGTGGAATTTAAACATTCTAAAATCAAATGTAAAAAAAGTAAAATTAACCGTTTTATCTGAACTATGTGGAATTTAAACGAATTTAGAGATACTACTTATTTTCAAATTCTTGCACAAGTTTTATCTGAACTATGTGGAATTTAAACTCTTCTAAGCTATGTCATTGTTGTGGTTATAAGAAGTTTTATCTGAACTATGTGGAATTTAAACTAAGTGATAAATTTTAAAGCTTTAAAATTTCAATATGAGTTTTATCTGAACTATGTGGAATTTAAACGTAAAGTTTTAAACTCCATCACTAAAACTCCACTCCGTTTTATCTGAACTATGTGGAATTTAAACAAGATATAAAAAACGCCATTATTAAATTTCTAAGTGGTTTTATCTGAACTATGTGGAATTTAAACTAATTCATAGTATTTACCATTTGGAGTTTTAACTTCAAGTTTTATCTGAACTATGTGGAATTTAAACTGGTAATAAAGATAACATTGAAGAATTAAAACTTCTAGTTTTATCTGAACTATGTGGAATTTAAACAAACACAAGGTAAATAAAAACTCACTTTTGCTTCACGTTTTATCTGAACTATGTGGAATTTAAACTTTTAGATATCTTACATTGAATTCAGCTATAAGTTTGTTTTATCTGAACTATGTGGAATTTAAACAAAATAATTATTGAATTTTCTATTTTGAGAACTATATAGTATTATCTGAACTATGTGGAATTTAAACTTAAGTCAGTTTATGCTTCAAGAAGAAAAATATTTTAGTTTTATCTGAACTATGTGGAATTTAAACAAAGTTGTTCTTTCCCCCAAGTTTTCAAAATGTAATACGTTTTATCTGAACTATGTGGAATTTAAACTTTTTCTAAATTGCCCTTATAGAATCTCTATACTCTTGTTTTATTTGAAATAATTTGAATTTAAAATACATCTATCGTTCGCCATATTTCTCTTCTTATAGTTTTATTTGGACTATTTTAGAGATATAAAAAACCACTTAATAAACTTGTTTATATTTTCTTTAAAATTTTCGCACTTAAGATTATGGGTTTTGAATTATTTTTGCAAAATATCTTAAATCCTCCTGTCCTTATGTTTTTGCTTGGATTGGTGGCGGTGCTTTTGAAAACTGAACTTGAAGTTCCTCAGCCTTTACCTAAGCTTTTTTCACTTTATCTTCTTATAGCTATAGGTCTTCATGGGGGTTATGAACTTTCAAAAAGTGGTATAAATTTTGAAGTTTTTAAAGTGCTTTTACTTGCTATGTTTATGGCAATAGTAGTTCCTATATATGCATTCTTTATTCTTAGATTAAAGCTTGATGTTTATAATGCAGTAGCTATCGCTGCTACTTATGGTTCCATTAGTGCGGTTACTTTTATAACTGCTGGTTCTTTTCTTAATAGTTTGGGACAAAGTTATGGTGGTTATATGGTGGCAGCAATGACTCTTATGGAATCTCCTGCCATAGTAATAGCTCTTATCCTTTTAAGTATTTTTGCCAAAGCAAATAATAACTCACAAATAATTTGGAGTGAAGTATTTAGAGAATCTTTTCTTAATCCATCTGTATATTTACTTATGGGAACACTTATTATAGGCTTTTTGGGTGGAGAAAAAGGTTGGAAAGCTGTGGAACCACTTTTTGGAACACTTTTTAAGGGTATGCTTGCTTTCTTTCTTTTAGATATGGGTATAGTAGCAGGTCGCAGAATAGCTGAAATAAAAAAAGTAGGAACTTTTCTTTTAGCTTTTGGAATATTTCTTCCCCTATTTAATGCTTTTGTAGGTATAATACTTGCGAAACTTTTTGGATTATTTAAGGGTGATGCATTTATGTTTTCTGTGCTTTGTGCTAGTGCATCTTACATAGCGGTGCCAGCAGCTATGCGACTTTCAGTGCCAGAAGCAAATCCAAGTCTCTATGTAACTATGTCTTTGACTATAACATTTCCATTTAATATAGCTATTGGAATACCAATATATTACTATTTTATAAATTGGCTATGGGGGTGATATTATGGAACCTATGAAAAAAGTAGAATTAGTAATAGATAGCGTTCATCTTAATAAAGTAATTGAGATTTTAGAAAAATTAGGCGTATCAGGATATACTATAATAAGGGATGTTTTAGGCAAGGGGGAAAGGGGTATAATGGCAGGAGATGAACTAACAGATGTATTTAAAAATAGCTATATATTTATAGTATGTTCTGATGAAATTGCCAAAAAAATAACAGAAGAAATAAAACCTATCCTAAAAAAGATAGGAGGTATTTGTATTATTTCTGATGTTCTTTGGTTAGTGCATTAAAGATGAACCTTAAAAGAAGAAAATTTATTTTTGCTCTATTTTCTTTGTTTTTATTGCTTTTTTTATTTTATCTATTTAGAAAAAAACAATCAAAGTCATATCAATTTTATTATTCTAATGAATCTAATTCTAACTTTTTAGATGATATTCGTGAAAAATTTAATATTCCAGCTCTAGTCGCCGCATATATTAAAGATGGTAGATTAGAATTTATTGGAGCAACAGGTCATATAAAGCAGGGTAGTAGGGAAGTTGTATCTGATGATGATGCTTTTCATATTGGCTCTTGCACGAAATCAATGACAGCGACAATGCTAGCTATACTTGTAGAACAAGGCAAATTATCTTGGAACACAACTGTTGCTGATATATTTCCTGAGTTAAAAGATAAGATGCATCCTGATTATTATTCTGTTAATCTTCTTCAATTACTATCACATAGAGGAGGATTGCCTGATGATACTCGTCCGGATTTTCATATCTTTCCAACCCTACTTAAATTAAAAGGCGATCTTAGGGAGCAAAGAAAAAAGTTAATAGAATTAGTTTTATCGCGTAAGCCAGAATATAAACCTGGTGAGCGTATGATTTATAGTAATTATGGATATGTAATAGCGTCAGCAATGGCTGAAAAAGTAACAGATTTGTCTTGGGAAGAACTAATGAAAAAGTTATTATTTGAACCTCTAAATATGAAAACAGCCGGTTTTGGCGCCCCAAATAGGGTTTGGGGTCATAGAGATATATTTGGATTTTGTATTCCTATAAAACCTGGTCCCGAAGCAGATAATCCACCTGTAATCGCACCTGCTGGTGGTGTTCATTGCTCAATTAAAGATTGGGCAAAATTTGCTATTTTTCATTTAGAAGGTATACAAGGAAAGTCTTCTATATTATCTCCTAAAAGTTTTCATTACTTGCATACTGATCACTATCTTCAAGGTTATTCATTAGGTTGGAATATAGTGGAAAGGGTTTGGGCGAATGAAATTATGGCTTGCTCCCAAAATAAATTCTGCTTTTCTTGTAGTTACTAAGTGTGGTGGCAATAATACCTTTCTTACCTGTGATAATGCTGTTATTCAAATGATAAAAAAATTTCTTTAATTTACCTAATCACTATCTTATAAGCTTTTTTATCCACCTTAATTATATAAATTCCCCTTTCTAATTCAACTTTAACACCTTTCCCAGCCTTATATAAACTTCCATTTACTTTATAGATTTTATAAGAAACATTCCTTGAAAACTCAATTATGTTATTTTTAATTTTAAAACTAACCTCTGAAACTTTTTCTTCCTCTTCTGAAATAATATCAAGCTTCCACATACTCCTTCCATGTGTTGCTACAATAAGCTTGCCATTTATAATGTCCATAGCATATACATAAGCATTAGGAATTCCTGATAATTTTTGATAACTTTGTCCATTATCATTTGAATAATAAACTCCATCTTCCATACCTACAAAAATTGAATTCCTTTGAAAATCAATAGCAAGAGACCTGCATGTTCTTCCTGATGGTAAATTTGAAGTTATATTTATCCATGTTTGACCTGCATCATTTGAATATAGAACTTTTTTATTTCCGCTATATCCAACACAAACATATAAATTTTGACTATTATTTGGATTAACTATAATTTTCCTAATAGGAAAACCAGATACTCCAAGATTAGAAGATCTATTTACCCAATTTCCCCCACCATCATATGTTATGTAAAAATGACCTTGATTAGAACCAGTATAAATAGTATCTGAATTTGTCCAAGAAAATGCTGCCGATAATAAAACTCCATTACTTCCTGATAAACTCGGACTAATTGCACTCCAATTTGAACCTCCATCCGTTGATCTCCATATTCTATATGTTCCTACGATAATTGTTCCATCCATATGGACAGCGACTGCTCCATTTGCCCAGCTTGCTCTATCATTTGATGTTCTCCATGGATCTCTTGTAAATAAATACACCCACGTTGGGTTTGGATAAGGATTTGTTAAAGAAAACTTACTAAAATACCAAAGATAAATATAAGATGTCCAAAAGTAATTGTTATTTTGTAATTCAAAAATAGTAGGTCCTCCATCGCCACCACTAACTTCCCTCCAAACAGGTTTATTATATAAAATAGGAGTTCCATTATCTTGTGTTCCACCAATTACAACCCATTCATTATCCGGCTTAATAGCAAGTGTATAAAATTGCAATGTTCCAAGTCCCTTATTTATATTTATCCAAGTGCTACCATTATTTGTGCTTTTCCATATTCCACCATCACAAGCAACATATAAAGTTCCATCAGGTCCATAAGCAAAATGATGAATATCGGGATGAACAACTTGTCCTGCAATTTCACTCCAAGAACTTCCACCATTTGTACTTCTTATAATTCCATAGCTACAAGATGAACCATAGTTATGAACACCACCTGCAAGAACAATATTCGGGTCATTTGGATGAACTATTATTGCGTGATTATAAAATCCTTGACCACATAAATAATTTGGAACACTCAATTGAGTCCAAGTATTTCCACCATCTGTTGATTTCCAAAATGAATGAAGATTATAAGTTGTGCTTCCAAATGCTACATATATAACATTTGGATTGCTTTTTGAAATAGCCAATTGTGCTCTAAAATAGTTAGAAGAGGGAAGAGCGGTGATTTTACTCCATGTAATTCCCCCATCCGTGGATTTATATATTCCACTATTAAGTGTTGCTATAAACACAATATTTGGATTATCGCTTCTATAAGCAATATCATTTACTTGACTTGAAGAAAATGAAGCAGTCCAAGTATTACCACCATCATTGGAATAAACAACACCCAAATCACTTGTTATTAAAATCCTGTTATTATGAGGGAGTATAACAATTCTTGAAATATATGAGCCGACCTGATTAGTAGAAGCTATTTTAATCCAAGTATTTCCCCCATCAGTAGATTTAAATAATCCATCACCAGGGAAACATACGGAGCAGTAATGCTGTTCTCCTGTTCCATAATATATAATGTTCGGATCTGTTGGATCAAATGCAAGGGCACCAGATGTTAAAACAGGTAAGTTATCGGTAAGGGGTATCCATGTATTTCCTTGGTCCGTAGTTTTCCAAACTCCACCCCCTGCTGTTGCTACATAAATAATATTTGGATTTGTAGGATGTGGTAAAATAAAACTCATTCTTCCAGAATTTGCTATGCCATCTGAATAGGAACCATCTTCAATATAAGAAGGACCTAAGAAATCCCATGTTTGATATATCTTATTAGAATAAAAAACATCTCCAACCTTTGACCATTCACCTTTTTCAATAGCTCTTATCCTGAGGCTTTCTGGGTCAAGGAATTCCATAGGTTGTTCCTTTTCCTTAAATTCCCTAAACTCCCAAGGTAAATATAAAGTTATAAAAAGCATATTAAAATTTTAAAGCAATTCTTTATAAACTTTAAAATTTCAAATCTTATGAAAAAATTTGATGAACTTTGGGAAATTATAAATATATTAAGAGAAAAATGTCCTTGGGATAGAGAACAAACTAATGAAAGTTTAAAATATAAACTTATAGAAGAAAGTTATGAGGTTATAAACACAATTGATGAGAAAAATTGGGATAAGTTTAAAATAGAAATAGGAGATATTTTGCTTGTAGTATTAATGCATATAAAAATTGCCCAAGATAATAAAATCACAAACTTAGATGAAGTAATTACAAAACTTATAGAAAAAATAATAAAAAGACATCCTCATGTATTTTCTGATAAGAAGTTAGATACCGCAGATGAAGTTTTAGAGCATTGGGAGAAGGCAAAAGGAGAAGAATTATTTAAAGATATAAACTTTCATATGCCTGCTTTATATTTGGCTTATAGAATTACACAAAAAGCTGAAAAAATTGGATTTGATTGGGAAAACAAGGACCAAGTATTTCAAAAAGTTTATGAAGAACTTGAAGAATTAAAAAATGCCAAAAATAATGAAGAAATATCTGAGGAAATTGGAGATTTATTATTTACAATTGTAAATTTAGCAAGACATTATAATATAAATCCAGAAGATGCCCTTAGAAAATCTACCATGAAATTTCTAAAAAGGCTAAAAGATGTTTTAAATTATATCAAGGAGAACAATTTAAATCTTGAAAATATGACAATAAAGGAACTTGATGAGATCTGGGAAAAGGTGAAATGATATTTCTTTTTAGTTTCACTATACTAAAACAAATAAATTTAAACTCAGAATTATCTCCAAATAATTTTATATTCAAAGATACAATAATCATAAATTTTCGCAAAGGTGGTAGTGTTTTTCTAGATAAAAATGGTAAAATAATTAAAAATAATAAAGATTGGGTTATTATTTATAATAATGCACTTTATGAGTTTTCTGGTGGAACGGATGGTAATTGCTTATCCATAGTAAAGTTATCATATGATTATAAAAAAATTGGATTTATAGTAGGATGTGAAAGGGAAGGTTATGAAGTAAAATTAAATGATGGGAAAATTTCACTTGGTGGAGATATTGTTGATTTTGGTATTTTAAGAAACAGAGCATTTATTTTTGTTGATGGTGTTATATATATTTATGATTTAAAAAGTAATAAGGAAGAGAAAAAAATAAGAAATGTTTCTGAGCTTGGAATGGGTAAATTTTTATGCAATAATAATTTTTGTGTATTTTCTGATTTAACAAATAAAGTTATTATTTTTGATAGTCTTGGAAATGAGATAAGAAGAATTTATAATCAAAAGTGGGCTTATGTTTCCTTATTGGATTTAAATGATAATTATTTATTGTTTGCTCATTATAATTTTAAGGAAGGGGGATTTGTAAATTTATTGGATTTAAAGAGTTTTCAAATTATTTTTAAAAAAGGAATGAGTTATATTGAAGGAGATAATACTGCTTGTTTGCTTAAAAATTATATTTTATTGCTTGATGGCGAGAATTTAATTAAAGTTGATTATAGTGGAATTATCATAAAAAAGCTAAATTTAAATACTCAATGGCTGATTTGCACAGAAAATTATATTGTAACAGGTGGTCTTGATAAAGATAGAAGAGTTTTGATAATAAAGCCTTGATATGGTTATTTTTAATAGTTTTTAGTATCCTCATAATTCCAAAAATTTTTACAATCGGTATATTTGTGGACGGAATGACATATGCAAGTATTTCAAGGAATTTGGCAGAAGGTATTGGAAGTATATTTAAACCGACTTATACTTTAACAATTTATAAAGAATTTTATGAGCATCCTCCACTTCAATTTTATCTTGAAAGTTTATTTTTTAAATTACTTGGAGATAATTTTTATACAGAAAGAATTTATTCAGTATTAATAGGTTTTTTAACAATTTTGATTTTGAGCTTTATTATAAGACTTATAAATTTCTTTGAAAAGGAGAATTTACCATTATTTTCTGCACCTTTTATTCTTATTTCAATTCCTTTAACCTCTTGGATTATTTTAAATAATATGCTTGAAAATACCTTAACACTCTTTTTATTAATTTCATTCTCATTTCTTATTCTTTCAATTTATAAGAGTCCTTTCTTTTCAATAATTTCAGGCATATTTTTATTTCTTGCATTCTTTACAAAGGGTCCAGTTTCCTTATTTATAGTAATTTTTCCATTTCTTTATTTAAAAAGAATTCCAGTTAAAAAAATTTTATTTATATTTTTACTTTTGATATTAGGATTTATGTCATTTCTTTTAATTCCAGATGTTTTAAATTATTTGAAAATTTATCTTAAAAATCAAGTTTTAAGTAGTATTTTAGGACATCGTGAAATTGTAGGAAGTAGATTTGACCCAGTTTTAAAAACGATAAAAGAGATAATTGTTCCTTTTAGTTTTCTCTTTATTATTTCCCTTTGGAAAAAATTTAAACTCTCTTTTACTGGAAATTCAATAAGATACTTCATTTTAGCGTTAAGTGGTGTTATTCCTTTAATGGTCAGTCCAAAGCAAATGGATTGGTATGTTTTTCCATCTTTCCCCTTTTTTTCAATTTTCTTATCTCTTATTTTTAAGCAAAGTTTAATGTTTATAAATCAAATTTTTGAAAAGATATTTTTAAAGTTAATTTCAAGTTTTGTCGTTATTATTTCAATTATACTTATGTTTTTAAGTTATGGGAAAATTATAAAATATCTAGAATTTCATAATGATTTTAAGAATATAAAGTTAAGTGAGCACAAGATCGTAGGTGTTTGTCCTAAGTCGTTAATTCAGGATTGGGTTGTAATAGCTTTATCTCAAAGATATTTAAAATTTAGCTTTTCGGAAATTGTTGATAGTGTTATATTTTCATCAAAAGATTGTAATTTAAATTGTAATAACATTTTGCCAAAAATTTACAAGAATTATTATATCTGCAATAAGCTTTAAAATTTTAAATATGTTATTTTTAATTTTTGAATTTCAACAAGAGCTTGAATTAGCAAGAAAAGTTTCTATTGAACTTTTAGACACATTGAGACAAATTTTATTATATGAGATGGGAAAAGGAGGACCATTAAATGCAATAAAAGTTTGTTCTAATATGGCACAAGATATTCCAAAGTTTTATCGGGAAAGATATGGATTATTTATTAGAAGAATTAGTGAAAAGTATAGAAATGAAGCTGATAAGCCTGATAATTATGAAGAAAAAATATTAAGAATGCTTGATAGCTTAAATAAACAAAACAAATTACCAGAGGAATATTATGAAGTTATTAAAGAAGGAGATAAGAACTATTTGAGGTATTTTAAACCTATAACTGTTCAAGGAATGTGTTTAGTTTGCCATGGAACGGAAGATTATATACCTAAGGATATAAAGGAATTTTTGAATAAAGCATATCCCAGCGATAGAGCAAGAGGTTATAAAGTGGGAGATTTTAGAGGAGCTGTAAGTGTAAAAATTTTGTTAAAAGGAGGTGAAAAATGATTTTAACAATGTTTTTTATAACTTTTGAGCAAACATATATAGATATAACTCCTCAAGAAGCAATAGAAATGATTAAAAAGGATAAAAATGTTGTTATTCTTGATGTAAGAACAAAGGAAGAATTTTCAAGTGGTCATATAAAGGGAGCAATAAATATTCCTGTTCAAGAATTAGAGGAAAGAATTAAGGAATTAGCAAAATACAAAAACAATTAAATTATTGTGTATTGTAGAAGTGGAAATAGGAGTAGAAAAGCAAGTGAAATTCTTATAGAGAATGGTTTTAAAGATGTTTACAATGTTAAGGGTGGAATTTTGGAATGGAAAAAGTATGAGAAAATTAGCCCTTAAAAATTTAAAACTCTTTCAGAGGGATTACAAAAATTATAATGTAAATAGGAGATAAGGGAGGAACTTTATTTTTATTTTCTCAAATTGCAGAGCCTAATGCAACAATAATAAGCTTAGATTTACCAAGAGGTTTTTCTTTGGCTTGGAGCTCCGTTTTTAAAATCATTTGCACATTCAAATCAAAGAATTTATTTAATAAGAGCAAACTCTTATGATTATAATACACTGAATTTGTTAAAGGAATCCTTGGAAATAGTAAATTAGATTTTCTTTTTATAGAGGGTAATCATAGTTATGAAGGAGTTAAAATGGATTTTGAAATGTATTTTCCATTAGTTAGAAAAGGAGGAATAATAGCATTTCATGATATTGTTAAAGATTAGAATTAAGGTTTGGTAAAAATAGTAATGAAGAATTTACTAATTGAAAATGATCTGCAATAAATACTACATTAAACTTTTAAACATGTTTTACAATACAAAAAGGAGGTTGAAAAATATGAAAAGAGCAAAAACACTTTTGAAAATTTTGTTTATAACAATAATTTCAATTGGATATAGCTTAGCTTGTGATTGGTGCAATAAGAAACTTTATAGTGAGCTCATCTTAGGTCAGAGAAATGATATAAGAGGAAAGGAACTTCTTGCTCTTGTCCAAAAGGAACAATCCCAACAATCAAAAATTCCTGACGATTTTATTCAAATCATAGAAAGAGATAAAAACTTACCTATACCTCAAACAAGTTATGTAAAACAGGATGTAAAAGCTGATGTTAAGTTTACTATTGAAATGAGAGAAGGTGAAGTTTATTTAGGAAATGGTGTATTGTATAAAGGTTTTAATATAAGTGGGAAAATACCTGGACCAATGCTAATTGTAAATGAAGGGGATATTGTTGAATTTGAAGTCATAAATAAAGGAAGTGTTCCTCATGGACTATCAATCCATGCTGCATATACTCAAACATCTAAATATCTTGGAAAAATTATGCCAGGTGAAAAAAGGATATTTAAGTTTAAAGCAACTTATCCAGGTGTTTATCTATATCATTGTGCACCAGGTGGTCATGCAATTATGTTACATACTATTTTTGGTCAGTATGGAATGATTGTAGTAAAACCAAAAAAGAAATATAAATTATAGCAAATTTTAAATAAAAAGCCTGATGTTGAAATTTATTTAATTCAGCATGAGGTTTATGCAAGTGGGAAGGATGGAATAGATGGACAACCAATATATGTATTGTTTAATGGAGAGATTTTTAGATATGTTAAAGAACCAATAATGGCAAGACCTGGTGATTATGTTAGAATTTACTTTTTAAATGTTGGACCAAATCTTATTTCAACATTCCATATTGTTGGAATAATATGGGATTTTGCTTATTGGCAAGGTCATCCAGATAATGTGTTTGTGGGAGGACAGAGTGTTTTAGCAGGTCCTACGGATAGTTGGGTTGTAGAATTTAGAGTTCCACCAGAGGAAGGAGATTATGCAATTGTATCCCATGCTTTTGGAACAACAGATAGAGGAGCGGTAGGGATATTAAGGGTGAAGAAGGATGCAAGGGTTGAGCCTATTATAAAAGCAGAAGGTCCAACTTATACATCAGATGAAATGGCAAATATTAAAAAAGAAGTAATTAGAGTTGTAGCACCTTTTGAGCCTGGAACAGAAGATGTTGATGTTCCAGCGGTATTTAATGAAAAGACAAAGGAAGTAGTAGTTAGAATAAAGGGAAATTCATTTTATCCTAAGGTTATTGATATAGTTGAAGGAACAAAAGTTAAGTGGATAAATGAAGATGTGTTTACATATGCTCAAGGTGAATTTGCAGGAATTCATAATGTTCAAGTAGTAAAGGGACCAGAACAATTTACATCTCCATTATTGCTTCATGCCCAATCATATGAACATGTATTCACAAAACCTGGTGAGTATGATTATATTTGCACACCACATCCTTATATGAAAGCAATTGTAAGAGTAAGACCAAAACCAATTAACTTATCTGGACCTATTGCAATGTTTCTTAGTATTGTAGCGTTGGCAGTTGCAGTTTTTGTTATTATGACAAATAACAAAAGGAGGTAAAAAATGATAAGTTTTTTAATAAGCTTGAATGTTGGTGGTTATTTCTTTGGAGATTACTATAATATAATCTCTTCTTCTATTGATACATTTGAAAACTTTTCTGGTTATTGGCTTAGAAGAGTTTATTTTCATGTTGAGAAAGAAACAGATATATATAAAGCGGTTCTTAGATTTGAGATGAATGACCCTGGATTTAGGAAATCTGAGAAGCTTATTCCATATTTAAAAGATGCATTTATTTCACTTAAATTTTTAAAAGGTCATAATTTTATATTTGGTATTCAGGGCTCTCCTGCATTTGATTTTATTGAAAAAAGATGGGGTTTTCGTCATATCCAAAAAACACCACAAGATTTATATACAATAGCAAGTGCTCGTGAATATGGTATTGGTTTAGAAGGAAAATTTACAGAATATCTAAAATATCACTTTACATTTGGAAATGGAAAGGGCGTTAGTTCTGAAAATGATAAGTATAAAAAATATAGCTTATCTTTAAAATTTTTCCCAATTAAGGAACTTGCATTTGAAGTTTATGGAGATTATGATGAAGCTAACATTAAGACAATTCAGGGTTTCCTTTCTTATACCCATCAAATGTTTGATATAGGATTTACATACACATATCAAATAAAGAAAGATACGGATACAATTCCCCTTATAAGTTCTTATATTACTTTAAAACCAATAAAACAACTTGATATTGTTTTAAGATATGATAGAGCATTAAATCCACTTACCAAAGATACAACAAAACCTTATCTTCCTGAAACATACTTAATTTTAAAACAAAATACAACATTTAACTACTTTATAGTTGCTCTAAACTATAAACTACTTAAAGAATTATCTATTTCACCTACACTTGATATTGTTCTGTATGATGATAAGAATATAAAGAGGGAATTGATGTTTAGATTAGTAGTGTTTTATAAGTTTAATTAAATAAGCGGCCAAAATGGCCGCTTTTTTTATTTATGAAATTAGAAAAAGTTCCATTATTAGTATTTTGGGAATCTACAAAAGCTTGTCCTTTATTATGTAGGCATTGTAGAGCAAATGCTATATTAAAGCCTTTACCTGATGAGCTTAATACAAAAGAAGCAAAGTTATTAATAAATCAGATTTCTGAATTTGAAAATCCAAAACCCGTATTTATTATAACAGGTGGAGATCCATTAATGCGAAAAGATTTATTTGAACTTATTGAATATGCAAGAAGCTTAGGTATTGCTGTTGGATTATCACCTGCGGTATCAGAGAATTTAAATGAAAAAGTTTTATTAAAATTAAAGAATTTAGGAGTTAAAATTATTTCTGTAAGTCTTGATGGAGCAAGTAAAGAAACACATGAATATTTAAGGCAAGTTAATGGAATTTATGAAATGACAATAAATGCTATAAAAATGCTTGTTGATTTTGGTTTTCAAGTTCAAGTTAATACTTTAATTTGGAAAGGTAACTTAAATGAATTGCCTTATTTAGTAAAACTACTTTTAGATTTAAATGTTAGAATATGGGAAGTATTTTTCCTTATAATAACAGG
The DNA here is from genome assembly GCA_030550205.1 of bacterium. Lineage (GTDB taxonomy): Bacteria > Hydrothermota > Hydrothermia > LBFQ01 > DSFT01 > DSFT01. Next base: position 919 of record JAUQPS010000012.1, on the reverse strand, counting down.
AAGAGCGGGTAAGGAACTGGATATAGAGATAAATGAATATGAGGATGTTGTTCAATTTTTAGTAGATGTAAGCAGATATTCAATTCAGATTAGAACAGTTGAAGCACCATTTTATAGAAGGGCAAAGTTAGAGCGATTAAAAGGGAAAAATTATAGTAGTGATTTGTATTGTAAATTAATAGAAAAATTAAAAGAACTTTTAGGAGAACCAAAATGTGAATTAGATAATAGGATATTACCTACGAGGGATGGATTTGGAGTTATTTTTGTTTCATATAATGGAACTATATTTCCTTCTGGATTTCTACCATATCCACTTGGAAATATAAAAAAGGACCATTTGGTAAAAGTATATCAAGAGCATCCTATTTTAAAGAAATTAAGAGAAGCTAAACTTAATGGTATATGTGGAAATTGTATTTATAATAAAATATGTGGGGGTTCAAGGGCAAGGGCATATGCTCAATATGGAGATTTGTTTGCAGATGATCCTGCTTGTATTCTTACTTACTTGAAATGGCAAATATATTAAAACCAAATTGAAATTTTCTTACTATAATATTCTTAAAACCTGTGCTTTTCAATAGTTCAAAAATTTCAAATTGGCTATAATATTTCTTATGCTCATATATTTCTTCCTTGCTAACAAGTCCGATATTCGCAAAAGTTTCTAATATGGTTTTAGAAATTTTTGAAGGTGTTGTTAAAATAAATAAACCATCCTTATTTAAAACTCTATAAATTTCAGAAAATAATTTATTTATAATTTCAGGATTAAGATGTTCAATAACTGCAAGCATCGTTATTAAATTGAAGAAATTTTCTTCAAATGGAAGAGTTTGCTCTAATTCTAAGTCTTGCTTTATATACTTGATATTAAAATTATTAAAGTTATAGTCATATTTATCAATTCCATACT
>JAUQPS010000086.1 GCA_030550205.1 bacterium | reverse complement strand
ATATATCCACAATTTCCGGTTCTTATAGCCATTGCTTTTGCACCCCAAGCCTCACCTGCTACTCCAACATTATTATTTGTCCAGGCAGCCATTATTCCCGTTGTATGCGTTCCATGGTCATCAAAATCAGGATCACAAGGCTCGGGTCTTGGATTGTTATCATTACTATAAAAATCCCAACCTATTAAATCATCTTTAAAGCCATTTCCATCATTATCAACATTATCTAAATCTCCTGGATCAAACTGCCAAGTAGAACCATTAAAAAATATAGTATAACCATTTCCATTTGCATCTTCCCCAAGATTATTCCAAATAATTCCTCCCAAATCTGGATGGTCCCAAACAACCGCATTATCAACAGCGGCAACAACAATACCATTAGCATTAGTAATATCCCAGGCATTAAAAGCTTGTATCTTTGGAAGATGCCATTGATTTGGAACTAAGGGGTCATTTGGTGTTAAATCAACTTTATATATATACCATGGCTCTACATATTCAAACATTCCAGTAGATTGTAAATTTCTAATAACTCTTTCAACATCTATCTCGTTATTAAAGTAAATTACAATAATCCTATGAAGGCCTAATTCCATAGCTTCCGGTGTAATTTTACCAAGTATAAGACCCTCAACAGATCTTATATTTAAATTTTGAAGTATAGAATTTATACTATGAGGAAGTCTATAAAATCTTGTAAAAGCCCCATTTACATAATCTACGCTCTTTATTTCAAAGAGTGGGAAATACTCAGCTCTTACCTTTGCTATAACTCTATCTTTTAAGTAAAGTGCTTGTTCATTTAAACTAAAAACAAAGAAAAGCATAATGAAATTTTAAAGCTTATTACTAAACTCTAAATCTTAAAATTGCTCCAATCTCATTTGATATTAATTCATTAAGTTTTAAAGTATGAGCTATTTCAACATTTCCACCATTCTCAATTACAAAATCTATTAAATAATCTGTAATATCTTTTAAAACTTCAATATCTTCACAAGGAAAATCAAACTCCTTATGATAAAATAATCCATTCGAATGGCATACATAACCATTATGATGAAAATTCAAATTTACAATCAAAGTTCTTATATTATACATTAAAGCATGTTTTACAACATTTTCAATACCAATAGTAGCTAAACTATTTCCAAGTTTCTCTCTAAATTCTTCAAATAATTTTTCTTCTTCCTTAATATCAATTTCTTCAAGCTTTTCAATAAGCTTTCTAAAAATTTGTTCCTTATTATTATGCTCTGTCCTTAAAAAACCAAAAAACATCCTTTCAATATATTTTGGAAAATAACTTAAAACCAAATTTCCTGATTTTTCATCAGGAGTAGAAATAAAAATTCTATCAATTTTAAATCTATTAACTATTTCTTCAATCCTTTGCAAAATATACTTTGAAATTTTTCTTTCATATTCACTTATAACATTTTCTATATTCTGTCCTCCAATCGTTCTTACAACAGGCTTAGAAGAAGACTTTAAAGTTGTTTTATATACTCCACTTTCAATATAAGGTAAAGTAAAACTTAAATCTTCCTCAATAGTATGAATACCTTTACTATCTACAATGAAAATTTTTAAATTTTTATGGCTATAATTTACAATTAAATTTCTACCAAACTCACTTTCAAGATAATTTATAAAATTTATATAAGGTTTTCGAGATATTATTATTTTGTTTGGTAACTTAAAAGGAAGTTTTCTTATTTCCAAATTTTTTGTTTTTATATCCAAAAATAAAGCAATAGAATATACAGGAAGACCCCCTTCATTTTCAAGAAAATAAGGATTTAAAATTAAATTTTCAATCTCTTCAAGCTCGTTTTCATACTCTTTAATTTCTTTTTTTAGATTTTTAAAGTTTAATATATATCTTGGTGGTCTATCCGCCCTATCTTCCGGTGTTGTTGAAAGATAAATATTAATGTATCTCATATATTCCCTCCTTTATTTGTCGTGATAAAGGCTCCTCATCTCTATATCCACAATTTAAAACAAAGGCTATTTGCCACTTATTATAATCCATCCTCAGAAAGTAATTAACAAACTCCTCTTCTACTGTTTTAGCAGAAAAACCAACAGGTCCCGTATCAAGACCTTCTGCTCTTGCTTGAACCATCATAGCTTGGGCTATCATCCAACTAACAGAAAAATGATAATTTCTATTATAAGTTAAATCTGTAAGTCCAACAAACATAATAGGGGCTCCACCAAGTGTTTTTATAAATTCTTTCATATAATTTCTCCACCACTCTTTTAAATTATCTGGAACAATATTATATAAAATTGCTAAATCCCTTGTTATCGAATAAGTTTGATTTATAATATTTACCGCTCTTTCCTTTGCCCAATATTGTAAAATAACTAAGGTAAAAGGTATTATAAAATCTTGTAATATAAAAGATGGAACTTCTGAAATTCTTCTAATAGCATCCTCCGTTGGCATAACGGACTTATATTTCCTTATCGTTCTTCTACTTTCAATAGTCTTAAATACAACATTTGGGAGTTTATTAGTATATTTCATATATTCCACTCCTCAATTCTTTAACAATAGGCTCCTCATCTCTATATCCACAATTTAAAACAAATGCCACTTGCCATTTATTATAATCCATAGCTAAAAAATCTTCTATTAGTTCTTTTTCTACACTTTTACTTGTAAATGTAACACTTCCAGTATCAAGACCTTCTGCTCTCGCTTGAATCATTATAGCTTGTGCTATTATCCAACTAACAGAAAAATGATAATTTTTATTATTTTTTAAATCCGTAAGTCCAATGAACATAATAGGAGCTCCACCAAGTGTTTTTATAAATTCCTTTATAAATTCTTTATACCAATCCTTTAAATTATCTGGAACAATATTATATAAAACCGCCAAATCCCTTGCTACTGAATAAGTTTCATTTATGATATTTACTGCCCTTTCCCTTGCCCAATATTGTAAAATTATTAACTTAAATGGAATTGGAAAATCTTGTAATATAAAAAATGGAACTTCTGAAATTCTTCTAATAGCATCTTCTGTTGGCATAATAGATTTATATTTCCTTATCGTTCTTCTACTTTCAATAGTCTTAAATACAACATTTGGAAGTCTTGTAATCATTCAATCCTCCATATTATAGCTTCTCTATTTGGTAATTTTGGTTCTATCTTAATCGCTGGATAGCCAAGCAGCAAAATAGCAAAAAACTCATATTCCTGAGGATTTATATTAAATTCATTATATATATAATCCTTAAAATTCTCATTCAACTGAAATATCACCTCAGAAACAATACCATAACTTATTGCTTGAATTCTCATATTATATATAGCAGCAGAAGTGGAACCATATTGAGTTAATTGATTATATTCTTCTTTAACTTTTGCACAAAAGCATAAAATTATAGTATTAGCTTTTTTGTCTAATTTTTTTGATATGCTTAAAGCTTTATCTCCTGTAATTGCTATGAATTTCCAAGGTTGTGGGGGATTTAAACCATAAGGTGCATATGTTCCAGCTTTTAATATATTTTCTATAATATCCTTAGGAATGGGCTTTAAAGCAAACTTATCAGTATTCTTCAATAGTCTGTTTAGCTCATATAAAATTTTACCTTCCATAGGCATTAAAATTTTAAAGCTATCATATGTATAAATTTAAAAATTTTGTTCATCCTTTATTTGCCTCAAACACATATGTAATTTATAAGGAAAATAGTAATGAATGCATTATTATTGACCCAACAGATATTGCTTTTAGAGATTTAGCAAAGTTTTTAGAAAATAATAATTTAAAGCCAATAAGTATCATAAACACCCATGGGCATTATGACCATATTAGTGGAATTGATTTAGTAAGAGAAACTTATAAAATTCCACTTTATATACATAAAAATGAAGAAGAATTTTTAAGAAATCCCGAACTAAATTTATCTATTTATCTTGGAAAGAATTTAATTATAAAGCCTGCTGAATACTATGTTAATGATAATGATGAAATTATGGGCTTTAAAATTATACATACCCCAGGACATACCCCTGGGAGTATATGCTTGAAAGTAGAAAATATTTTAATAGTTGGCGATTTGATATTTTTAAATTCCATAGGAAGGGTGGATTTACCGCTTTCAAGCGAAGAAGATATGAGAAATTCACTAATTAAAATTTTAAATTACATAGATGAAGATACGACAATTTTGCCAGGTCATGGAAGAAGTTTTAAATTAGAAGATTTAAAAAGAGAAAATGAAATACTATGGAGCTTTATAAATTTTTAGATGAATTTATTGATTATTTAATGTCGGAAAGGGGTTATAGTTATCATACCTTAGATGGTTATAAAAGGGATGTTAATAAATTTATTATGTTCATTGAAATGAATAATTATGATATTGAGAATTTAGATGTTAATGAGCTTCAAAAATTTGTGAATTATTTATCTAATCTTGGTTTTTCAGCATCATCTATTGAAAGATGTATAGCAGCGGTAAGAAGCTTTTTGAAATTTTTATATATCTATCATAATATAAATACATCTATTTCAGAGCTTATAGAACTCCCAAGGAAAAAGCAATTTATGCCCGATGTTATGACAGTAGAAGAAATAGAATTATTACTTAATCAACCAGATATAACAACAGAAAAGGGTTTAAGAGATAGAGCTATTATGGAGCTATTATACGCAACAGGAATGAGGGTTAGTGAGGCATTATCACTTAAAGTATATGATGTAAACTTAGATGATAGAATTGTTAGAATTAGTGGAAAGGGTAATAAAGAGCGCATTGTTCCATTTCACGAAACTGCAAGGGAATTTTTATATAAATACTTAACAAATGCAAGAAGTAAATTTATTAAAAATAGAGATAATGGTTATTTATTCCTTAATTCAAAGGGAAATAGACTTTCAAGAATAGGATTTTGGAAAATTTTAAAAGAATATGCAATAACAATTGGTCTTGAAAACAAAGTTCATCCTCATGTTTTTAGACACTCATTTGCTACTCATATGCTTATGAATGGTTGTGATTTAAGAATCTTACAAGAGATTCTAGGACATTCCTCTATCTCTACTACTCAAAGATATACTTATATTTCGATTGCTCATTTAAAGGAAATTCATAAAAAATATCATCCAAGAGCATGATAAGAGTTCTTGGAATTAATGGCTCACCAAGAGGTGAAAAATCAAGAGCATTCTTTCTACTAGAAAAATCCTTAGAAGTTTGTAGGAATTTAGGTGCAGAAATAGATATTATTCATCTTTCAAAGGTTTATATTGAGCATTGTTCTGGTAATTATAGTGAAAATAGAGAGCTTTGCAATGTTGAAAATTGTATAAAAACAAAGGATAGTTTTAAGTATGTTTTAAATAAAATGTTATTAGCAGATGGAATCATATTTTCAACCTCTGTTCAATGGTTTGGAGTTTCATCCTTAATGAAAACTTTAATTGATAGATTAACAAGTGCAGAAAATAAAGAGAAGTTATTTGATGGAAAAGTTGCTGGATTTATAGCAGTTGCAGAAGAAGATGGAGCTATGAATGCTATTTTACAAATGGTTTCCGCATTTAATTTTATGGGCTTTTTAATTCCACCATATGCGTTCGTTTATAGCACTGGATTTTATGATGATATTAGTAAAGATATTGAAGCTATTGAAGATGCTAAAAGGCTTGGAAGAAATATTATTTTAGCAATAAAGGCTATACAAAATATCCAAAATTGGTGGGAAATTTAAATATAACTTCTTAAAAATAACTTTTGACCAAATCTATCAATTATTATTTCAATATATCTATTTTTCTTAACTATTTCAAATGCTCTATTAAAATCGCTTTCATTTCTAATTTCTATTCTATTCATAGACAAAATTACATCTCCTTTATTAATTCCTATATAATCAGCCATACTACTTGAAATTACATCAAGAACAACTATGCCTTTACTTGTTTTAAGTCTAAACTTTTGAGCAATAATAGAGTTATTTATTGTATATCTAATTCCAAAATCACTTTTAAATTCATCATATTTAAATTCTTTTGAAACAACTTCAACATCATAAAATTTACCATTTCTAAAAACTTTTAATTTTAATTTTTCTTCAGGTAATAAAAAATATGTTAAATTATGCCAATCTCCAACATTTCTAATTTGCTTTCCATTAACCTCTACAATAATATCTCCCTCTTTTATATTTGGTTCTCTTGAATTGCTTACAAGAAGTCCAAAACCATCATATTTAAGAGCCTTTTTAAGTTCTTCATTCAATGGCTGAATTTCAATCCCAATATACGCTTCTCTTATTTTACCATATTTTATAACCTCATTAAAAAATTTTTTAACAGTATTTATAGGGATAGCAAATCCTATTCCTTCAAATCCTCCTGATTGTGAAAATATAAATGTATTAATTCCAATAACTTCACCTCTTATATTAACTAACGCTCCACCACTATTACCAGGATTTATAGCAGCATCTGTTTGAATCATATTCTTATATTCTCTATCTTCCTTTCCTTTAACTGATCTTCCAATTGCACTAATTATACCAGCGGTTATTGTAGGTTCTGTATTTTCAAGATAAAATGCTAATGGATTTCCAATAGCTACTACCCATTCTCCTACCATTAAACTATCGGAATTTCCAAGTTTTGCAAATGGGAAATTTTTCTTATCTGATTTAATTTTAAGCAATGCTAAATCCAATTTACTATCTTTATATATTAATTTTGCTG
>JAUQPS010000085.1 GCA_030550205.1 bacterium | reverse complement strand
ATCAATAGTTTTAATATCAAGATTATAAGTAGGAAAATCAAAAGCGTCTTTTATTTGTTTTGGAAAACTTCTAATAATCTCAATCATAAGTTAGCAAATTTTAAAGCTTTAATACCCTTAAAATTTTCAAACTATGGAAAAAGAAAAGCTTATAAGTGAATTAGAAGAACTTAGAAAAATTTATAATAAGGGAGAATCTATAATTATTCCTGCTCTTTGGAGAGCACAAGAAATATATGGTTATTTATCAGATGAAGCCTTAGAAGTTTTATCATCTCAATTAAATATAACCAAAGAAAAACTTTTACAAGTTGCTACATTTTATCATTTCTTTCATACAAAACCAGTTGGAAAATATCACATTCACATATGCACAAATATCTCTTGTATGCTAAGTGGAGCTTATGAGGTGGTAAAAACTTTAAAAAATGAGCTTAATGTTGATGAGAATGAAATTACACCTGATGGATTATTTTCTTGGGAAGAAATTGAATGCATAGGATTATGTGATAAACCCGTAGCAGGATTTATAAATAGATATAGACTAACAAATTTAAATCCTGAAAATATCAAGGAGGTATTAAAAAATCCTGAAAAATATGCCCCCGAAAAGCCAAAAATTGAGCTTATATGAAATTACCAAAAGGTTCATTAAAATGGAAAATAACATATATATTAGCTTATCCAATTGCTCGTTTTATTCTTGGAATAAAAGTTTATGGAAGAGAAAATATCCCAAAAGAAGGACCAGTTATTCTTGCTCCAAATCATAGAAGTTATATAGATCCACCAGCTATTGGCTTTGCAACTACAAGGGAAACCTACTTTTTAGCAAAAGAAGAATTATTTAAATTTAAACCATTTGCCTTATTAATCAAATTTTATAATGCTATACCACTAAAAAGAAGCATTGAAGCAAGAGAAGCCTTAATATATGCTATTGAAAAACTTAAAAATAATGAAGTTGTTACAATTTTTCCAGAAGGAACAAGAAATAAAACAAAAGAGAAATTATTAAGCTTTAAACTTGGTGTAGCTTTTTTGGCTTTAAATACAAATTCAAAAGTTGTTCCTATTTACATTAAGAATAATGATGGAAGAGCCTTTATAAAGCCTTTCCTTTGGATACTCAGAATAAAACCCCTTAAAATCTACATTGGAAAACCAATTGACCCATCTAATTTTGAAAATAATAGAAAAGGGCAAGTTGAACTTACAAAAGCATTATATAACGCTTTGATGGAATTGATAGATAATAATTAACTACAAAGCTCAAAATATGTCTTAACCGCTCTTCTAATATGCGGAATTGTAATAGAACCTCCTATTATCAAGGCTACATCTAATAGTTCAAAGAATTCTTCTTTTGTCATACCATTCTCTATACATTGAATGATATGATAAGTTATACAATCATCGCATCTTAAAACAATTGAAGCAACAAGACCCATCATTTCTTTATATTTCTTTGGTATTTTACCATCTTTATAAACATCATTATCAAGAGCGAAAAATCGCTTTGTATATAGAGTTCCTTCCTTTAATATAATTTCATTCATCTTTTGTCTGAACTCTTTAAACTCTTTAATATCCATACCGAAAATTTTAATGCTTTAAAATTTTAAGAGTTATGATAAGTTCAATAATTACAAAATTAGTAGGAACAAGAAACGAAAGAGAAGTAAGAAAAAGATGGAAAATTGTTGAGAAAATAAACTACTTCTTCGAACAATACAAAAATTTAAAAGATAATGAAATACCTAAAAAAACAGAAGAATTTGTAAATAGGTTAGCAGATGGAGAGGATCCTTATCACCTATTACCAGAAGCCTTTGCTCTTGTTAAAGAAACCGCAAGAAGACTACTTGGATATGAATATGAAGTAACAACTAATCCATATAAGTGGGATATGGTTCATTTTGATGTTCAATTAATAGGAGGAATTGTTCTATTTGAAGGAAAAATAGCGGAAATGAAAACAGGTGAAGGTAAAACACTTGTAGCAACATTACCAGCATATTTACATGCTTTAATTTCAAGAGCAAGGGGGAAAAAGGGAGATAAAAGATTTTTGGTAAATAATGAGCCAAGAGGAGCGGTTCATATTGTAACAGTAAATGATTATTTAGCAAGAAGAGATGCACAGTGGATGGCACCATTATATTTAAAGCTTGGATTAACAGTATCAGCTATTCAAAGTGATAGAAATGACCAAATAATAGTATTTAATGAAGAAGGCAAAACACAAGTAATTTATACAAATAGAAAAGCAGTATATCAAACAGATATAACGTATGGGACAAATAATGAGTTTGGATTTGATTATTTAAGAGACCATATGGCATTTAGTATAGATGATGTTGTTCAAAGAGTTCATTATTATGCAATAGTAGATGAGGCAGATTCAATTTTGATTGATGAAGCAAGAACACCATTAATTATATCTGGACCTGTTGAACATTCATCAGTAGAGCATTATTATGAAGTAAAACCTGTTGTAAGTGCTATGGTAGAAAAGCAAAGAGAAATAATTAGAAAATTCTTAGATGAAGCAGAAAAATTAATAAGGGAAGGAGATATTGAAAGGGGATGTGTAAGATTATTACAAGTAAGAAGAGGAGACCCTAAGAATAAGAGATTATTTAAATTATTACAAGAGCCTGGCATTTTAAGAACAGTAGATAAAATTGAATTAAAGCTTATTAAGGAAAAGAAATTAAGAGATTATGATAAAGAGCTTTATTTTATAGTAGATGAAAAGCATAATGTAGTTGATATTACTGAAAAGGGAAGAGAATTTATTGAAAGCAGATATAAGGCGGATTTATTTAAAGTTCCAGATTTATCAATTGAACTTGAAAATATTGAAAGAAGTGATTTACCACCATCAGAAAAATTTAAATTAAGAGAGGAATTGTATAAAGAATATGCTTATAAAACTGATAGAATTCATGCAATTCAACAAATGTTAAAAGGTTATATGTTATTTGAAAAGGATGTAAATTATGTAGTAAAAGATAATCAAGTAATTATTGTAGATGAATTTACAGGGAGATTAATGCCTGGTAGAAGATGGAGTGATGGATTACATGAAGCAATTGAAGCAAAAGAAGGAGTTAAAGTTCAGGAGCAAACCCAAACCTTAGCAACAATTACAATTCAAAATTATTTTAGATTATATGAAAAATTAGCGGGAATGACAGGAACAGCAATGACAGAAGCAGCAGAATTTTGGGATATTTATAAACTTGATGTAATTGCTATTCCTACAAACAAACCAGTGAGAAGAATTGATTATGTTGATATTATATTTAAAACGAAAAAAGATAAGTATATAGCGGTTGTTGATGAAATTGAAAGGTGGCATAAGCTATCTAGACCTATCCTTGTAGGAACAACATCTATTGAAGAATCAGAATTGCTTTCAAGATTACTTAAATTAAGAGGAATTCCACATGAGGTTTTAAATGCGAAACATCATGAAAGAGAAGCAAAAATTGTAGCAAAAGCAGGTCAAAAGTATGCAGTAACAATTGCTACAAATATGGCAGGTAGAGGAACAGATATTAAACTTGGAGAAGGTGTTTTAGAACCTTATGATGAAAATATCGTTAAAGAGATAATTGAAGATTTAAAGAAAAAATTAGAAAAAGGAGAAGTAATACCATCACATTGGAAGGAAATTATTAAACTTGGATATATTCCAAAATATGATGAAAATGATCCAAAAACGTGGGGATATTATGGACTTTATGTAATTGGAACAAACAAACATGAAGCTAGAAGAATTGATAATCAATTAAGAGGAAGAAGTGGAAGACAAGGAGATCCAGGAGCAAGTAAGTTCTTCTTATCACTTGAAGATGATTTACTTAGATTGTTTGGTTCGGATAAAGTAATTGAATTAAATGAAAAGCTTGGAAAATATAAAATTTTAAAAGCTCTTAAAATAGCTGGTGAAGATGTTGTTGAATCAAAAGCAGTTTTAAAAGCACTTGAAGGAGCTCAAAAAAGAGTAGAAATGATGCACTTTCAAATGAGAAAGAGATTACTTGAATATGATGATGTTATTAATAAGCAAAGAGAAGTTGTATATTCACTTAGAGAAGATATTTTAAATGGAAAAGATTTAAGTGAAATGTATATGGGATTTATTGAGGATTACGTAGATGAGTTAATTGAGCATTATTTACCAAAATCAGAATCAAAAATTAAGTGGAATTTAAAAGGACTTGTAGATGAATTAAGCTATGTATTTCTTGGAGATTTTAAGGAAATTTTGAATTATGAAGACGCTCAAACAATAAGAAATAAAGCTCTTGAAATTATTAAGAGTATATATAAGTTAAAAGAAGAAAATATTGGAAGTGAAAATCTAAGAAATATGGAAAGATGGGTTGCATTAATAACCTTAGATGAATTATGGAGAGAGCATCTTTATGCCCTTGATCATTTAAGGGAGGGTGTTTATTTAAGAGCTTATGGTAATAAGGACCCATTAGTTGAATTTAAAAAGGAAGGATATTATTTATTCAATGAGTTTATAAATAGATTGAAGAAAGAACTTGTTATAAGGATATTTAGAGCAGATATTAGACCTGTAAGTGCTCCAGCAGTTCAAGAACAAAAAGAAGAAAGTAATAATAAAAAATTATTAAAGGGAGTTAAGAAAGTTTCTAAATGAATATTGTTTTTTGTGGAAAGGGTGGAGTTGGGAAAAGCACAATATCATCAATATATGCAATGGAATTTTCAAAAGATAAAAAAACCTTAATTATTTCAATAGATCAAGACCATTCACTTTCAATAATTTTTAATAAAGAGATTGGAAATGAAATAAAGGAAATTAAAAAAAATTTGTATGCTATTGAATTAGATGCTCAAAAAATAGCAAACAATTATATAAATGAAGTTTTAGAAAATTTAGAAAGCATATTAAATAAAAAAGCTTTTGAAAGCGTTAAAAATTATTCAAAATTCCTATTAAATTCAAACATTGCTTTAAATACTGCTATTATATATGGTATTTATAAAATTCCAAAAGACTTTGATATTATAATAATTGATACCCCACCCTCTCATCAATTTATCTCATTTTTAACTACGCTTTTTAATCTTCCAAAGAATTTAGAAATTATTTTAAAAATTTATGAAAACTGGAAGAATATATTGGAAAATTGGGCAGATAAGAATTTAAAAAATTATGAAAGCTTAAAACAAAAGCATGAAATAGCCTTAAATGTTCAAAATTTTTTTAAAAATTCATATTATTACATTATAATAAATCCTCAAAAAGTTGTCATAGAAATTTCTTATAAATTAGAAGAGTTTTTAAAATCATACAAATTAAACATAAAAGGAATTATTCTAAATAAGTTTAAACATATCCTTTAAAATTTTCAAATATGGTAAAAATCCGTCTTCAAAGGTTTGGCAGAAAAAAGGACCCTATTTATAGAATTGTTGTTGCTGATGCACGCTGGAAAAGGGATGGGAAAGTAATAGAGGTTCTTGGTTATTACAATCCTAAAAGAGATGGAGATTTTAAAGTTGATTTAAATGCATATAATGAATGGATTAAGAAAGGTGCTCAACCCACACAACGCGTAAGGAGTATCGTTAAACTTCAAATGAAAAAGGAGGTTCAGCAATGAGCAACACAAAAGAGCTCCTTGAATATATAGTAAAAATGATTGTTGATAAACCTGATCATGTAGATATAAGAGAAATTCCTGGTGAAAAAGTGGTTATATATGAGATAAGAGTTGATAAAGAAGATGTGGGTAAGGTTATTGGTAAGCAAGGGAGAACTGCAAAAGCTATAAGGACAATTCTTGCTGCTGTATCCCTAAAAAGAGGGAAAAAGGTTGTAGTAGAGATTATTGAATAGACAACCTGTCGGTAAATTATTAAGAGAATTTGGCCTGAGGGGGGAGTTAAAGATAAAGGTTTATATATCCCCCTTCCATTTTAAACAATATAAATCAGTTTTTATTGATAATGTAGAATTTGAAATTGAAAAAGTTAAATTTCAAGAAGGGCAATTTGGAATAATAAAATTTAAAGGAATTAACAAAAGGGAAGAAGCCGAAAAACTAAAAGGAAAAGAAATTTATATTGATGAAAATTTGCTACCCCCAAAAGAAGAAAATGAATATTATATATATGAGCTTGAAAATTTAAATGTTTATTATAAAGGTAAATATATAGGATTTGTAAAAAGTGTTATTGTTCAAGGAAATTATGCCTTGCTTTTAATAAAAACTCAAAATGACGAAATTTTTATACCACTTCATAAAAAGTTTATAGAGCATATTGATACAAAAGAAAAAAGATGTATATTAAAGGAGGATTTAGATGAAACAATTATCAATCCTTGAAATTTCAATATATTTAATTTTCTTATGGTTAAGTTTATCACTTATAACATCCATCTATTCTCTGTATAAAGTTCAGAAAGAAATCAACAAATTAAATACTCAAATTGAGAAGTATAGAATTGGTTATATCATTTATACTTCAAGAACAACCAGTTTTAATAAATAAAATCTATAAAACTATCTTCTTTCTCAAAATCACCTTCTTATCATAAGAAATCATCAGAACATATAAACCTTTCTTTAAATTCATAAAAACTCTCTTATCAGTAAATAACTCATATATTTTTCTACCATCTACTGAGTAAATTGAAATTCTTATAGGCTTCTTGGGTGATATTTCAATTCCAAAGTTATTAGTTCTAATATAAGAAATGTAATCATTAAATTGAAATTCAACAACGTCAACAGGCGTTAAATTTCCCACATAACAATATAATTTAAAATTTAAGCTATCAGCCCATATGGTTGCTC
>JAUQPS010000084.1 GCA_030550205.1 bacterium | reverse complement strand
ATTAAAGAAGTAAAGCAAGAAATCCCAAAAACATCAGAAGCTTAAGAAAATTTGAAAAAATTTTTTCATTATAAACATTTAAAAAATAAGGCATTGTTATGAAAACTGAAAATATAGTATAAACCCAAAATTTTAAATTGTTTATAAAAATTGAGCAAATAATCAAAGAAATTAAAACAAATAACAAAAGAAATTTAATTAAAATTTTTGTTTTTTGTTTTGAAATTTTAATAGCAATAGTTTCTCTAAAACCAAAATCATAATTATAATCAATAAAACTTTTTACAATTTCTCTCAAAGTATTAAAAAGAAAAGCAAATATTAAAAGGTATATTAAATTTTCTTTAAATCCAAAAGCAAAACCTAAATTTAAAATTCCAAGTGTAATTATTAAGCTTGTGATTAAAAAACCATATGGCTTCTTACTTGCAAATAAATTATAAAAATTTATTAAAATTGCCATTATTGAAAATAAAATGAAAGTTTTAACATTTATAAAAATTGAAATAATTAAAGAAATTATCATAAGAGATAATTGCAATAATGGTGAAATTATAAATTTTCTTTTACCCTTCTTTAAATCAATTTCTCTATCAATATAATCATTTTGAAAATTTGCAAATAGTAATAAAAGGATGGATGAAAACAAAAATAAAATTGTTTCTTTATTTATTTGTTTAGAATATAGTAAAATTAAAGTGAGTGTGATTATAATATTTGAAAGGCGCACCTAATTTTCTATCCTAAAAAATATCCTTATAGTATCACCTACTTTTAATTGATATAATTTCCTTAAAGGAAATATCCAAACAACTTTATTTTGAGAAATACTATCTGCATTTGACTGTAAAATAGGTTTTTGAGAAATAACTACAAACTTATAATAATTTTCGTCAGTTATAAAATTAATCAAATTTTTTGTTAATGTATCATTTAAAGATAAAAACTTAAAAAATTCAATGTAATTTTTCCCTTTAAAAAACTTTATAGAACTATCTCTTGAGAGCAATTCATTGAGATTTAAATTCTCATAAAAAATTTCTATATTTACTATACCTTTTAAGCTATCTGTTTCAACCTTAATATATTTAGCCCTTTCATCATTTAAATTTGATCTAATACTATCTTCTGGAATTATTTGAGTTATAAAAGAGCTAACTTGAACTTTATATAGTAAATCATAATTTTCATTATCTTTAATCCAAATTGTTTCTTCAATACTAAAACATCCATATAAAATTATTAAAAAAATTAACTTTCTCATAATTTTTCAAACCAATTTACAATATGATATAACCTTTCTACTCTATGCTTGGGTTTCCCACTTCTTGAAAGCTCATGACTTTCATCAGGTATAATAACAAGTTTTACATCTTTATTATATATTCTTAATGCAACAAAAAATTGTTCAGCTTGTTCAAGTGGACATCTATAATCTTTATCAGTATGTAAAATAAGCAAAGGGGTTTTAACATTTTTTACATAAAATAGAGGGGACCTTTTAATATATTCATTTAAATTATCAATTGGATTTTGACCAATTTCATAATCTCCAAATAGCCATCCTATATCACTTGTTCCAAAAAAACTTAACCAATTTGAAATACTTCTTTGGGTTAAAGCTAATTTAAATCTATCTGTATGAGTTATAATCCAATTTGTCATAAATCCTCCATAACTTCCACCCGTAACCCCAATTCTCTTTTCATCAATTTCATTATATCTCTTTAAAACTTCATCTACAAACTCCATAATATCTAAATAATCCCTATTTCCATAATCTTTTACAATTTTATTAGCAAATTCAAATCCATAACCATCAGAACCTCTTGGATTTGAAAAAATCACAAAATGTCCATAATATGCAAGTAAGTGAAACTCAAACATAAATGAATATCCATAAGTTGTTCTTGGTCCTCCATGAATTTCTAAAATAGCAGGATATTTATCATTTTCTTTTTTATCATCATTATATGGTTTTAATACAAACCCTTCTACTTCAACTCCATCACTTGCCTTAAATTTAATAACATCAGGTTCTCTTAATTTATATTTTTTAGAAAAATCTTCATTAAATTTCGTTATTTTTTTATCATTAAAATAAACTTCACCAGGATTTATAAAACTTTGTTTAATCCAATAAATATTTTTATTTTCATCTAAATCAAAACTTTCAACAGAAAAATTCCCTTCAATTAATTTTTTAATTTCCCCCTTCCTATTTAAAACACATAAACTACATCTTGGACCATCTGTTAATAAAAAATATATATTACCATCCTCATCAATTATAAACAAAGGTTGATTATTAGCATATCTACCATCAGAATTTAAACTATTATATGGATTTCTATCTAAATGTGGAGTTAAATCAATAACTTCCCCATCCTTCAATTTATAAAAATGTCTAATTTCTGCAAATCCTCTATCTCTTTTTGCTCCCACAAATATTATTTCATCTTCATAAATTTCAAAACCACTAATATCCCAATTTCCATCAATTAATTTTTTCAATTTTTTTGTTTTCAAATCATATTCATAAATATAATTATAATAAGAAATATCCCAATTTCCATCAAAATTTGAAATAAAATAAAGCTTATTATTTTTCATTCTCACATTTGAAATAAGACTCGCTTTGTATAACAACTTTCTATTTCCTTTCAAATCTAACAAATAAACTTCTGTTATAAAATTCTCAAAATAACCAAAATTATCATATTTATAAATCAATTTATCAATTATATGAATATCTGAATCTTTTGGATATGGACTATCAATTTTTTTCTTCTTTGATTTTAAAAACAAAATTTTATTATCATCTGTCCAGAAAAAATCACTTATTCCTTCCTTTTCATCAGTTAATTTTATAGGTTCAAATAATCCTTCTTTAAAATAATATATTTGCAATCCCTTTTGTTTATCATTATGTCTATCTGATAAAAATGCTAATAATTTTTTATCTTTTGAAACTTTTGGATTTAAATTTTTTTTACCTTCAAATGTAATTTGATTTACACTTTTTTTATTTGCTCTATAAAGATGAGTTATATATGTATTTTCTTTTTCATCCATATAAGAAACTGTAAAAATTGCAGAATTTGAGAAAACTTTTATACTGCCCAAGAATTTAAGCTTAAAAATATCTTTATAAGTTAATTTTGGCATATGAAAAGTTTAAAGTGCCTTTAAAATTTTCTTTATGATAGAAAAAATAAATAAGATATTAGAAAAACTTCCAGAAGAATATAGAGATTCTATAAAGGAAGAGATTAAGCAAAATAGGAGGATGATACAAGAGTTGTGGGATATAATTAGGGAGGGAAATAGAGCCCATAATGAAAGGTTTGAAAGATTGGAGAGAATTTTAACTGAGCTTACTCAAAGAGTAAATATTTTAGCACAAGCAGTTAGTGAATTAAGAGAAGTAAGTAAAGAGCATAGTGAAAGAATAGAAAAATTAGAAAAAGCAGTAATAGAATTAATACAAGCAGTAAATGAATTAAGACAAGTAACGAAAGAAAAAGGTGAAAAAATTATTGAGCTAACACAAGCTATTAAGGAAAGCAATGAAAGAATGGATAGAATGGAACAAAGGATGAATAAAGAATTTCAAAGAATATGGCAAGCTATTGAAAGTTTAACACAAGCAGTAAATGAATTAAGACAAATAACAAAAGAACATGGTGAAAGAATAGATAGATTAGAAAAAGCATTAGCCGAACTTACTGAAAGAGTAAATAACTTAACACAGGCAATTGAGGAAATGAGAAAAGTTAATCAAGAACAATTTGAAAAAATTTGGCAAGCAATAAGTGAATTAAGGCAGGCAATTGATGAATTAAGACAAATAACAAAAGAGAAAGGTGAAAAAATTGATAACTTAACAAAAGCTTTTGAAAGATCAGAAAAAGTTAATAAACAAACAAGGGAAAAACTTGAAACATTAAGTGATAATTTTGGATATTTACTTGAAGATAGAGCAATCAGATATTTGCCAAAACTTCTAAAAGAAAAATACAACATTGAAATAACTGAACCACTTAAAAGGGGATATATAAAATTAGGGAAAAGATATATAGAGGTAAATATATATGGAAAGGGCAAAAGAGATGATGAAGAATTTATAATTATAGGTGAAGCGAAAACGAGATTAAGTCAAAAGGAAGTTAAATTTATAGAGAAGTGTAATGAGATAGGAGGGAGGCAATTTAGAATTTTGATTAGTTATATTATTCCACCACAATTAGAAAACATGCTTTTGAACAATAATATAGAATTTATAAATTCTTATGAACTTTTAACTTGAAAAAGTTATTAGCATTATTACCATTACCACCACCCTATTCTGGACCTGAAATATCAAGCAAAATTTTATTTTCTAAATTAATAGAAAATCCAAATGTAAAAGTTATTAACATAAGTATAAAGAAAGATAAATTTAAAAGAGGATTAATTACAATTGATAGCATTATAAAATTCACACTTATTTACTTAAAATACTTATTTTCTCTAATCACTTTTAACCCTTACTTTGTATATCATTGTATAACTGCAACTAAAATTGGATGGATAAGGGATTTAATAATATTATTGCCTGCTATTTTTTTAAGGAAAAAAGTTATCTTGCACATGAGGGGAGGGCATTTTGGGATATTTTTTAAAGAATTAAAATCAGGCACCTTGAAAAGTTTAATTAAGCTTTGTATTAAAAGCTCATATAAAATAATTGTTCAGAGTGAAAGCTTAAAAGAACAATTTACAGATATTGTAAGCGAAAATAAAATAGAAGTTTTACCTAATACTTTTGAAGAAATGTTCTTAAATATAAATCCTAAAAGAGAAGGAAATAAAATTTTGTTCTTGGGGCTTTTAACATTTGCAAAAGGTTATAATGATTTAGTAAAAGTTGCAAAAGAAATTTTAAGTGAATTTGAAAATGTTGAATTTATATTTGTAGGTGAAAGAATGAAAACAGAAACAAACATTTTTTATAATCAATTAACAAAGGAAAAATTGAAAATAGAACCATATATTGAATTAAATCATAAAAATGTTAAGTATATTAAAAATGTTTATGGAGAAGAAAAGAAAAGAATATATGAGGTTTGTGATATTTTTGTGCTTCCAAGTTATTCAGAAGGATTTTCTATGGCTATTTTAGAAGCGATGGTAAGTGGTCTTGCAGTTATTACTACACCAGTTGGAGCAAATAAAGATATTATTAAAAATTTTGAAAATGGAATTTTAATAGAACCTGGGAATTTAACACAATTGAAAAATAGTATTATTTTATTATTAAAAGATAAAAATTTAAGGGAAAAACTTTCAAAAAATGCAAGAAATTTTGCTATAAATAATTTTCATCCAGAAATTGTAAGAAAAAAACTTGAAAGAATTTTTGAAAATTAAAGGTTTAAAATTTCAAACCAATGATAATTTTTATATCTTACATTGTTGGAAATATAGAAGTTATTACAAAAAATATATTTGAAAGTGAGAAAGGATTTTATAAGTTCGTAGATAAATTTCATATCAAAACGAAACCCTTTGTAATTTATAATATCATACCTTTAAAAAGAGGTATGTATATAACTGATACTTCAATAATTTCAGATATAAAATCAAGGCTTATTTCAACAAATTTGTTTTATTCTGTTGATATTGAATATGAAATTATAAATGATACAATAAATTTAAAAATTATTACAAGAGATGTTTGGACACTTGGAATATATACAAACATTGAAGGCTCAGGAAATGAAGGAAAAATAGACGTAGGATTTTATGATTTAAATTTTTTAGGATTAGGTATATATACATTACTTTCTATTACAAATAGCTCTGAATATAGAGGATTTGAAGGAGGATTAGAATCAAGTTCAATAATAAAGCAAAATTCAATAGGTTTCTATCCTAGGATTACAAACCTTGAAAAAGATTTTTATTTTTATATATCACGAAGCTCTTGGAGAAGTATAAAAAGTTTGTCTTACTATTTTTGGATAAATAGAGATAGCTATGAGGATAAGGTCTTTAATGTTATTGGATTAAATGTTGGATATAATTTCAAAGCACCAAAAAATGAACCCTTTATAGGATTTAGATTATTTGAGAATAATTTTACTCTTACAATAGGACATAATATTTCAAACACAAAACCAAAATTCCTAAAAAATATAAATAACTTCATAAGAGAAGAATTCTTTAATGATGGATTTAAAAATTACACCGCATTGGGTTATAATTTTTTCAATTTAACAACCGAATTGTCTATAATTAGAAATAATGTTTTATCCATTTTAAAATCCGAATTTGAAAATAATCCAAGTCAGCAATATATCATTCTATCAAATAAACTTTATTACAAACCTTTAACATTTATTACATTTGCCATTTATAATGAATTTAAATATATGGATATTAAAGATACAACTTCTATAAAAGGATTTAGGGTTGGGGGTATAATAGGAATTAGAGGTTTAAACTATTTTGAAGGTTTTTCAAATAAAATATATAGATTTTCAATAGAATTAAGAAGTTATTCAAATGAAATTTTTCAATTATTTGCATTTGGACCAGTTATATTTTATGATTTTGCATATTATGGAAATAAAATTTCTGTTTATGGAATTGGTTTAAGGTTACAGCTTACAAGATTTTCTGCGCCTGTAATAAGAATAGATTATGCTAATAATGGTATTTTATCGTTTTCTGCAGGTCAATCTTTTTAGCTTTAAAATTTCAGAATGGATAAGATAACAAAAGATAAGGTTGTTGAAATAGAATATAGTCTGTATGATGAAAATGGACAGCTTATAGAAAGTTCTGAGAGTTTCAAATATCTTCATGGACATAATAATATAATAATTGGA
>JAUQPS010000083.1 GCA_030550205.1 bacterium | reverse complement strand
ACCATTTCTGATATTTTTTCATCAATAATCCTTAACTTATCTGGAAAGTGCTTTTTTAAAAACTCCCTAAATGCTCTTCTTTCTCTAAATGCATGAGCACCAACAAAAACATTCCTTCTCATAATAACCCCCTACTCTTAAACGAGCTATGAACTTTATATATACATTTATCCATTACAACATCAATACCATTATCTGAAAGTAATTTTGCAGCCTCTTCATTTACTATTCCTTCCTGAAGCCATACAAGCTTTGGCTTATGCTTCATTCTTAAAATTTCCTTTGCATGCTCTAATATAAATTCAGACCTTCTAAATATATCTACAATATCTACAACATCTTCAACTTCATCTATTCTCTTATAAACCTTTCTACCAAGCCATACTTCAAGTTTTGGATTTACAGGTATAACTTCATATCCATTTGCTAATAAATAACGAGGTATTTTACCAGCAGGCTCAGTTGTATTGTCCTTTAACCCTATTACTGCTATTTTTTTGGAATTTTTTAAATAGTCTAAAAGCTTTTCCTCATCTTGGATAATCATAATGTTGAAAGTTTAAAGGTTAATCTCTTTTATAAGTTTTAAAATGTCTTTTAGCTCTTCTTTAATAGTTTTTGAAGATTTTATTTTTATTTTATCTTTATTTTCAACAATTCGAATAATTTTTTTAATCGTTTCATATGTATAAAATCTTCTATTTCCATATTTTCTATCTGGTTTTATTAACCCCTTCTTTTCCCAATACCTTATTGTTTCAACAGGAACTTTTGTAATTTTAGATACTTCACTGATTTTATAATATCGCATTTTGAAATTTTAAAGGACAAAAAACAAATTAATTTAATACTTTAAAATTTAGAACTTTATGGAAATTCCAATAATTATTTCTGTTAGTTATTTTCTTGGTTCCATTCCATTTGGATATATTATTGCAAAATTAAAAGGCATAGACATTACAAAATTAGGAAGCGGAAACATTGGAGCTACAAATGTCGGAAGATTTTTAGGAAAAAAATATTTTTTCATTGTTTTATTCTTAGATGCACTAAAAGGATTTTTGCCAGTTATGATATTTAAAAATTTATATGGAATTGATTATGGAATTTTAGCAGGTTTGTTTGCGGTAATTGGTCATAGTTTTAGTATATTTATGAGATTTAAAGGGGGAAAAGGGGTTGCAACAGGCTTTGGAATTAGCCTTGGGCTAATACCCTTAGAAACAATAATTGCTTTTGTAATTTGGTTTATCACTTTATATATATTTAAAATTATGGCTCTTGCTTCAATTATCGGTGCTATAAGTGTATTTATACTTGTTTTATTTTTTGAAAAGAGTATTATTCTTAAAATTGTAGTAGGATTTTTATCAGCCTTAATAGTTTTTTTACATAGAGGCAATATAGAAAGAATGATAAAAGGCATTGAACCTAAATTTTATTTTTTTGAGAAAAAAGGAGGTTGAAAGATGCTAAGGGAAGAAGATAAGAAACTTATAAAGAAACTTTTTGATGAAAAACTAAAAAATAATGTAAAAATCATCTTCTTTACACAAAATCTCAATTGTGATTATTGCTATGATACAGAAAGGATATTAAATGAGATTTCTGAACTTTCGGATAAAATAAAAGTTGAAAAATATAATTTTATTACTGATAGCCAAAAGGCAGAAAAATGGAATGTAGATAAAACACCAGCAATTATTATAACAGATGAAGAAGAGAATATAAAAGGTATTAGATATTTTGGAATTCCAGCTGGATATGAATTTTCTTCCTTAATTGAAGATATAATTATGGTTTCAAGTAATGAAAGTGGTCTTTCTGAAAGAGTAATAAATAAACTCTCAAAAATACAAAACAAAACTCATATTATGATATTTGTAACACCAACATGTCCATACTGTCCAAGAGCGGTAAGAACCGCACATAAATTTGCACTTGAAAATCCAAATATAATATCAGATATGATAGAAGCTATTGAATTTCCAGACTTAGCGGATAGATATTTTGTTCAAGCGGTTCCAAAAATTGTTATAAACGATAATGTTAGTTTTGAAGGTGCATTACCTGACGAAATGTTTTTAGAATATGTTTTAAAAGCACAGGAGGATAACTATGCCAGTTCCTAAGAGGAAAACTGCAAGAAGCGGAAGGAGAGCAAGAAGAGCACATTGGAAAGCATATACCGCAGAATGGACATTTTGTCCAAGATGTCAGGAACCTATTTTAACGCATGCAGTTTGTCCACATTGTGGTTATTATAAAGGGAAAAAGTTAATAATTACGAAGGAAGAAAAGAAGATTGAAGAAGAATTAAATAAATGAAATTTAAAGTAGCAATTGATGCAATGGGGGCTGATAATGCTCCCGAACCAGAAATCATTGGTTCCATAGAATATATAAAAAACTTTGATGACACTATAATTTACTTAATAGGTCCAAAGGATATTATAGAGAAAAAAATTTTCAAAATTTATCATAAGCACTTTAAAAACATTGAAATTTATCATGCTGATGAAGTAATAAGCACAAACGAGAAACCATCTGATGCCTTAAAATATAAGAAAAATTCAACTATTTCCATAGGTTTAAACTTACATAAAGAGAATATTGTAAATGCATTTATATCAGCAGGTCATACAGGAGCGGTTATGGCATTTTCTATATTTACTCTTGGAAGAATACCTAATGTAAAAAGACCCGCTATTGGAGCATTATTTCCAACACTTGAAGGAAGTAATTTGGTTTTAGATGTAGGAGCAAATGTAGATATATCTCCACAAATATTATTTCAATTTGGAATTCTTGGAGCTACATTTTATTCAATAATATTTAATAAACCAAATCCAAAAGTTGGAATTTTATCTATTGGAGAGGAAGAAGTTAAAGGAAATCAAGTTGTTTTGGAAGCAAGAAAATTATTTGAAAATAGTGATTTGAATTTTATAGGTTTTGTTGAAGGACATGAAATTTTATCAAATAAGGCAGATGTTATTGTAATGGATGGTTTTGTTGGAAATACATTATTAAAATTTGGAGAAAGTGTATTTTTCTCATTAATTAGAATGTTAAAAAAGGAAGTTAAGAAAAATCCAATACATTTATTAGGAGCATTTTTAATGAAAGGGGCATTTGAAAGTATTAAAAAACATGCGGATTTTGAGGAATATGGAGGAGCACCACTACTTGGGGTTAATGGAAATGTAATAATATGTCATGGGAGGTCCTCTTATAGAGCAATTTATAATGCTATCAATGTTTCTAAAAAATTATATCAAAGCAAACTTATTGAGAAAATAACAGAGAAAATTAATAGCTTTAAAATTTAAAATATGCTAAATTTAAAAGATGAAATTATAAAACTGAAAAAGAAATTAAATGCGGTTATTTTAGCACATAATTACCAAATTCCTGATGTTCAAGATGTAGCAGACTTTGTAGGAGATAGCTTAGAATTATCAAGAAAAGCGAGTGAAACAAATGCAGATATTATTGTATTTTGTGGAGTTATGTTTATGGCAGAAACTGCAAAGATATTAAATAAGAATAAAAAGGTATTAATTCCAGATTTAAATGCTGGTTGTTCCTTAGCAGATTCAATAAATTTAGAACAACTAAGAAATTGGAAGAAAGAGCATCCAGATGCGGTAGTGGTATGTTATATAAATACAAGTGCAGAAGTTAAAACAGAATGTGATTATTGTTGCACATCTTCAAATGCTATAAAAGTTATAAATTCAATTCCAGAAGATAAGGAAATTTTATTCTTACCAGATATGTATCTTGGAATGTGGATTAAAAGACAAACAAAAAGAAATAATATACATATATGGCCTGGCGAATGCCATGTCCATGCGGGTTTTAAATATGAGGATTTAGTTAATAAGATGAAAGAACATCCAGATGCAGAAGTTATGCTACACCCAGAATGTGGTTGCACTACTCAATGCTTATATTATTCTAATGGAAATTTAAAAGTTTTATCTACAAGTGGAATGATTAGAAATGCAAAGGAAAGTCCATATAAAAAATTTATTGTAGTTACAGAAACTGGAATTTTATATCCCTTAAAGAAAGCAAATCCTGAAAAGGAATTTATACCAGCAGATGAAAACGCTGTTTGTAAATATATGAAAATGATAACACTTGAAAAGGTTTATGAATCACTATTAGAGCTTAAATATGAAGTTGTTTTAAGTGAAGAAGTGATAGAAAAGGCTTATATACCAATCAAAAGAATGCTTGAAATAAACTAAGTTATGGAAGGCTCGTTAAGTAGTAAATTGAAATTCGCTATTAAAATACTTGGAAATTTAGGAGAAATCAAAAAGGTTGAAGATGTAATTGAAAATGTCATAAATTTAAAAGATAAAAGTGTTTTAAGGGTTATGAAACCAAGAGCAGATATTATTACATTAAAAGAAAATATGCTCCTTTCAGATGCCTATGAAATTATTAAAAAATATAATTATACAAAATTTCCCGTTATAGATGAAGAAGGAAACTTCATAGGAATATTTTACATAAGAGATTTTATTAGAAATTTAGATAAAATGTATGAATTGACAGTCAGGAAATTAACAAAACCACCTGTTTATATTCCATATAATTACAATATATTTCAAGCAATTGAATTTTTGAGAGAAAAGCGAATATCTATTGCTCTTGTAATAGATGAGCATGGAACTGTAATTGGTATGGTAACAATGGAAGATTTAGTTGAAGAAATTGTAGGAGATATTAAGGGGGAATATGAAACTTCAAATATAATAAAAATTTCAGAAGAAGAATATAAAATTGCAGGCAATATCTCCATAGATGAATTTTTGGAATTTTTGAAAGAAAAATTTAACATACAAATAAGTATAGAAGATGATATTAATACATTATCAGGATTTATTATGAGAAAAATTAAGAAGATGCCAAAAATTGGTGATAAAATCAAAATAGGACATTTATTGCTTGAAATTATTGAAGTTGAAGGATATAGAATTAAATTTGTAAGGCTTAAAAAGTTATGATATTAGCAATTTTAAATTTTTTACTTTCAATAATCGCCACATATGTAGTTATAAAAATTTCACATAAATTTAAAATTTATGATTATCCAAATGGAAGAAAACTTCATAAGGAACCAATTCCAAGAATAGGAGGAATAGGATTTTTAATTCCTATAATTATTTCAACAATTATTTTAACGGATATATTTGAAAAATGGACACTTTTTACAATTGCTATAATGCTTATTATTATTGAAGGACTTCTTGATGACTTTATTAATTTGCATTTTTCACAAAAATTATTATTTGAATTTTTTTGTGCAAGTTTTATATTTTTATCAGGTTATGGGGTAAAGACAATTGGATTTGATATTATTTTACATCCTGCTATTGCCCTTATCATTACAATTATAGGTTTTGTGGGGGTTATAAATGCTTTTAATATGCTTGATGGGTTAGATGGAGAGCTTAGTATAATTAGCATTATTATATTTTCAACATTTGCTTATTTCTTCTATATAACGTCAAACAAAGAGATGTTTGAGCTTTCAATTTGTATTATTTTTGCTCTTCTTGGATTTCTTATATTTAATTTTCCAAATGCAAAAGCATTTATGGGAGATGTAGGAGCATTAAGTCTTGGATTTTTAGCGGCATCATTTTCGGTATTTTTAACACAAGGTGGATCTTCACATATACCTCCAATTGTTCCAGTAATTATACTTTCTATTCCCATATTTGATACACTCTGGACTATGATAAAAAGAGTAATAGATAAATATCCAATTTTTTATTCAGATAAAAGGCATATTCATCACATTTTATATAATAGATTTGGGAAATTGAAAGCGGTTTTAATTATTTCTTTATTACAATTAATTTTTAGTCTTTTGGCAATTTTTACCTATAAATTAAATGAGATTTATTTATGGCTTATTGCTATAATCTGCTTTATAATAGTAGGAGTTGCTCGATATGAAAAAAGTTATAATTTATGGGTTTGGAGAAGCTGGAAAGCAAATAGCAGATGATATAATAAATAAAAGAAGTTATGAAATTATAGGTTTTTTAGATGATGATAAAAACAAAATTAATTTAGATTATAAAGGATTTAAAGTTCTTGGAGATATAAATAAATTAGAAGAACTAATTAAAAATCAAAAAATTGATACATTAATAATTGCTATGCCATCTGCAAGCATTGAAAGAATTAGAGAAATTGAGCTTATAGCTCTTAAAAATAAAATTACTGACATAAAAATTATTCCAAAACATTATGTAAAAGAGGAAAAAGTGTATTTAAAGCACATCGTTGACATTGATATACTTGATATATTTAATAAACGAGAGGTTTCCATAGATTATGAAAAATTAGAAAGTTTTTATAAAAACAAAGTAATTTTAATAACAGGGGGAGCAGGAACAATTGGCTCAATTTTATCAAGAGAGCTTTTAAATTTTGAAATTAAAAAAGTTATTCTTATGGATATAGATGAAACAAGATTATATGATTTAGAAATTGAATTGGATGATAAAAGGGTTGAAATTTATCTTGGAGATATTACAGATGATTATTGTTTAAATGAGGTTTTTAAAGAGGAAATTGATATTGTATTTCATACCGCAGCTTATAAACATGTTCCTATACTTGAGAAATTCAGATATATGGCACATAAAACAAATGTTATAGGAACAAAAAAATTAGTGGATTATTCAAAAAGGCACAATATTAAAAAATTTATATTCATATCAACAGATAAAGCTGTTGAACCTATCAGTATTATGGGAAAAACAAAAAAAATAGCAGAAAATTATGTAATTGAAAATAATTATACTGCTATAAGGTTTGGAAATGTTATAAATTCAAGAGGAAGTTTAATCCCTAC